>NZ_QBIZ02000003.1:0-484146 GCF_003057735.2 Pseudomonas sp. RIT411 | reverse complement strand
CGTAGGGTGGAAAACCGCAATGCGTTTTCCACGCGGGTATCGTGACTCCGCATGCCGGTAGCTTCGCGCGGCGCGGCTCCCTTATTCCAACCCGCTTCCTACGCCTCCTGCGCCGCCCGGACCTCGGCGGTCAGGGCCTGGAGGCGGGCGTCGAGGGCATTGAGGGCGCCGGCGTCGGCGGCGGTGTCCAGGCTCAGGCGCAGGGCGGCCAGCACCAGCAGCTCGGTGGCGTCACCGCGACGGCGGTCGCCCTGGATGGCGACCAGTTCGTCGCGCAGGCGGGCGGCGGCCTGTTGCAGGGCGGCGCGGTCGCCTTCGGCCACCTTGAAGCGGTAGCGGCGACCGAGCACCTCCACCTCGTCGTCGGCGCCCGTCTTGGCGGTCTTCACTCGACGCTGGCCGCGTGGCGCTGCTCGGCGTCGGCGGCCACGGCCTGCTCGACGGACTGCGCGGAGAGCAGGGCCAGCAGGCCTTCCACGCGCTGGCGGGTGCTGGCGCCGTGTTCTTCCTGCTCCAGCAGACTCAGTTGCAGGGTGTCGTTTTCGTCGCGCGCGGCCAGCAGCGCCTGCTCCAGTTCCTGGGTGCGGGCGGTCAGGCGCTGGTTGCGCTGCAGCAGGTCGCGGATGGCGGTTTCCAGTTCGCTCAGGGTGTTGTCCAGCATGGGCGCGGTCGTCTCTCGTGTCAGGTTCGGGACTGCCAGGGCGGCAGGGGTCAGCATTCTAGGCCTCTCACCGATCACCGGCACCCCATTCGTCGTGGGCTAAGCCCTTGTTTTGCCAAGAGGTTCACGGGGGTGACCGGCGAGCTGACCGGCTGTCAGGCAGTTGTCAGGTTGCGCTAAGGGGGCCGTAAGGCAAGACGCCTTAGCCTGGGCTCATCGCGTCGGCTGTCCTGTTCCGGCGCCCCTCGCTTCGGATGAGCCGCCATGACCGATCTGTCCCAGAGCACCGCCCCGCGCCAGCTGGACGAGCCCTTCCTGCCGTTTTCCCGGCCCAGCATCGGCGCCGAGGAAGTGGCCGCGGTGAGCCAGGTGCTGACCTCGGGCTGGATCACCACCGGGCCCCAGGCCAACCTGCTGGAAGAGCGCTTCGCCGATTCGGTGGGCGCCGCCCACGCCGTGGCCCTGTGCTCGGCCACCGCCGCCATGCACGTGACCCTGCTGGCGCTGGACATCGGCCCGGGCGACGAGGTGATCACCCCCTCGCTGACCTGGGTCTCCACCGCCAACATGATCACCCTGATCGGCGCCACCCCGGTGTTCGTCGACGTCGACCGCGACACCCTGATGGTCTCCGCCGAGCAGGTGGCCGCCGCCATCACCCCGCGCACCAAGGCCATCGTGCCGGTGCACTACGCCGGCGCCAGTTGCGACCTGGCTCCGCTGCGCGCCCTGGCCCGCGAGCACGGCGTGGCGCTGATCGAAGACGCCGCCCACGCCGCCGGTACCCGCTACCAGGGCGAGCCCATCGGCCAGCGCGGCACCGCCATCTTCAGCTTTCACGCCATCAAGAACCTGACCTGCGCCGAAGGCGGCATGCTGGTGACCGACGACGCCACCCTGGCCGAGCGGGTGCGCCGGCTGAAATTCCACGGCCTGGCGGTGGATGCCTTCGACCGCCAGACCCTGGGTCGCAAGCCCCAGGCCCAGGTGCAGGAGCCCGGCTTCAAGTACAACCTCTCGGACATCCACGCCGCCCTGGCCCTGGTGCAGCTGGATCGCCTGGGCGACATCAACAGCCGTCGCCGGCTGCTGGCCCAGGCCTACACCCAGCGCCTGGCCCAGCTGCCGGTCGCGCCCCTGGCGCTGCCCGACTACGCCCAGACCCACGCCTGGCACCTCTACATCCTGCGCATCTGCCCCGAGCGTTGCGGCCTGGAGCGCGAAGCCTTCATGGCCGGCCTCAAGGCGCGCGGCATCGGCACCGGCATCCATTTCACCGCCACCCACCTGCATCCCTGGTACCGCGAGCGCTGGCCCGAGCTGGCGCTGCCCAACAGCGAATGGAATTCGGCACGGCTGTGCTCCATCCCGCTGTTTCCCGACATGACCCTCGCCGACGTCGACCGCGTGGTCGGCGCCATCGAAGACCTGCTGGAGAAAGGCGCATGAAGCCCTATGCCATCGACCGGGTATCCGTGGTGATCCCCGTCTACAACGAAGAAGCCAGCCTGCCGGAACTCTTGCGCCGCACCCGCGCCGCCTGCCGCCTGCTGGATTGCCAGGTGGAGATCATCCTGGTCGACGACGGCAGTCGCGACCGCAGCGCCGAGATCCTGCAGCGGGTTGCCAGCGAGCCGGACAGCCCAGTCGTGGCGGTGCTGCTCAATCGCAACTACGGCCAGCACTCGGCGATCCTCGCCGGCTTCGAGCAGGCGCGGGGCGATCTGATCATCACCCTGGACGCCGACCTGCAGAATCCGCCGGAAGAGATCCCGCGCCTGGTGCACACCGCCGCCCAGGGCTACGACGTGGTCGGCACCGTGCGCCAGCAGCGCCAGGATTCCTACCTGCGCACCCTGCCGTCGCGGCTGATCAACCGCGCCGTGCAGCGCTCCACCGGCGTCGCCATGCGCGACTACGGCTGCATGCTGCGCGCCTATCGCCGCCAGGTGGTGCAGTCGATGCTGGCCTGCCACGAGCGCAGCACCTTCATCCCGATCCTGGCCAACAGCTTCGCCCGCCACACCACCGAGATCGAGGTGGCCCACGCCGAGCGCGAACACGGGGATTCCAAGTACGGCTTCCTCAAGCTGATCAACCTGATGTTCGACCTGCTGACCTGCATGACCACCACCCCGCTGCGCATGCTCAGCCTGTTCGGCGGCGGCCTGGCGGTCTTCGGCTTCCTCTTCGCCGCGCTGCTGCTGGTGCTGCGCGTCACCCACGGCGCCGAGTGGGCGGCCGATGGCGTGTTCTCGCTGTTCGCCGTGCTGTTCATCTTTACCGGCGCCCAGTTCGTCGGCCTCGGTCTGCTCGGCGAGTACCTCGGCCGGGTGTACCACGACGTCCGTGCCCGGCCCCGGTTCCACGTGGAACAAGTGATCCGCGCCGCCACCCTTTCTCCTTCGCCGGCGCCGCTGCGCCAGGTCCAGTAACAGGAACGCCCCTGATGAAAACCGCCATCGTCTTCGCCTACCACGACATCGGCTGCGCCGGCCTCGCCGCGCTGATCCAGGCCGGCTATCCCATCGCCGCCGTCTTCACCCATCCGGATGACCCGAGCGAAAACCGCTTCTTCGGTTCGGTGGCCCAGCTCTGCGCCCGCCACGGCATCCCGGTGCATGCGCCGGAAGACGTCAACCACCCGATCTGGGTCGAGCGCATCCGCGCCCTGGAGCCGGATTTCATCTTCTCCTTCTATTACCGCAACATGCTGTCCACCGACGTCCTGGCCTGCGCCAAGCGCGGTGCCTACAACCTGCACGGTTCGCTGCTGCCGCGCTATCGCGGTCGCGCCCCGGCCAACTGGGTGCTGGTCAACGGCGAGACCGAGACCGGCGTGACCCTGCACCGCATGGTCAAGCGCGCCGATGCCGGCGCCATCGTCGCCCAGCAGCGCGTCGCCATCGCCGCCGACGACACCGCCCTGACCCTGCACGCCAAGCTGCGCGAAGCCAGCCAGACGCTCCTGCGCGACAGCCTGCCGGCCCTGGCCGAAGGCCGGCTGAGCGAGCGCGAGCAGGATGAAAGCCAGGCCACCACCTTTGGCCGCCGCAGCGCTGCCGATGGCGAGCTGGAGTGGAGCCGTCCGGCCGTGGAACTGGGCAACCTGGTGCGCGCCGTGACCCAACCCTATCCGGGCGCCTTCGGCTGGATCGGTGACCGCAAGCTGATCGTCTGGAGCGCCCTGGCCCGCCAGGAAAGCCATGACCAGACCCCCGGCAGCGTGCTGAGCCTGGAGCCCCTGCGCATCGCCTGTGGCGAGGGCGTCCTGGAAATCCAGGCCGGCCAGCTGGGCGACAACGGCCTCTATCTGTCCGGTCCGCAACTGGCCCGTGAAGCCGGCCTGGTGGCCGGTGCCCGCCTGCATCGCCAGGATCGCCGCGCCAAGCGCCGCACCCGGGTGCTGATCCTGGGCGTCAACGGCTTCATCGGCAACCACCTCTCCGAGCGCCTGCTGGCCGACGGCGAGTACGAGGTCTATGGCCTCGACATCGGCTCCGATGCCATCGAGCGGCTCAAGGCCAATCCGAATTTCCACTATGTGGAAGGCGACATCTCCATCCACACCGAGTGGCTGGAATACCACATCAAGAAGTGCGACGTGGTGCTGCCGCTGGTGGCCATCGCCACCCCCATCGAATACACCCGCAATCCGCTGCGCGTGTTCGAACTGGACTTCGAGGAAAACCTCAAGATCGTTCGCCACTGCGTGAAATACGGCAAGCGCGTGATCTTCCCGTCCACCTCCGAGGTGTACGGCATGTGCCAGGACGAGCGTTTCGATGAAGACCGCTCCAATCTGGTGGTCGGCCCGATCAACAAGCAGCGCTGGATCTACTCGGTCTCCAAGCAGCTGCTCGACCGGGTCATCTGGGCCTATGGCGCCAAGGGCCTGAAATTCACCCTGTTCCGTCCGTTCAACTGGATGGGCCCGCGCCTGGACCGTCTGGACTCGGCGCGCATCGGCAGCTCCCGCGCCATCACCCAGCTGATCCTCAATCTGGTGGAAGGCACCCCGATCAAGCTGGTCGACGGGGGCGCCCAGAAGCGCTGCTTCACCGACGTCGACGATGGCATCGAGGCGCTGTTCCGCATCATCGAGAACCGGGGCGGTCGCTGCGACGGCCAGATCGTCAACATCGGCAACCCGGACAACGAAGCGAGCATCCGCGAACTGGCCGAAGAGCTGCTGGCCCAGTTCGAGGCCCATCCGCTGCGCCATGAATTCCCGCCCTTCGCCGGCTTCCGTGAGGTGGAGAGCAAGAGCTTCTATGGCGACGGCTACCAGGACGTGGCCCACCGCAAGCCCAGCGTGGAAAACGCCCGCCGCCTGATCGACTGGCAGCCGACCACCGCCATGGCCGCCACCGTCGGCAAGACGCTGGACTTCTTCCTGCGCGAAGCCCTGGCGCAGCGGGAGGCCTGATGAACACCCTGATCCCGGCCAGCCTGCGCATCGACGTGGACACCTATCGCGGCACCCGCGAAGGGGTACCGCGGCTGCTCGACCTGCTGGACGAAGCCGGGGTCAAGGCCACCTTCTTCTTCAGCGTCGGACCGGACAACATGGGGCGCCACCTCTGGCGCCTGGTGAAGCCCACCTTCCTGTGGAAGATGCTGAGGTCCAAGGCCGCCAGCCTCTATGGCTGGGACATCCTGCTGGCCGGCACCGCCTGGCCGGGTCGGCCCATCGGTCGCGACCTCGGTCACCTGATGCGCGAGACCCGCGCGCGCGGCCACGAGGTCGGCTTGCACGCCTGGGACCACCACGCCTGGCAGGCCCATACCGGCAGCTGGAGCCTGGAGCGTCTAGGTCAGGAATTCGGCCGTGGCCTGCAGGCCCTGGAAGACATCCTCGGCGCCAGGGTCGACTGCTCCGCCGCCGCCGGCTGGCGCGCCGATCCGCGCGTGGTGCTGGCCAAGGAGGCCTTCGGCCTCCGCTACAACAGCGATTGCCGCGGCAGTGCGCTGTTTCGCCCGCGGCTGGGCAACGGCAGCCACGGCACCCCCCAGGTGCCGGTGGACATGCCGACCTTCGACGAGGTGGTCGGCCCGGAGCTGGCCGCCGGTGACTGGAACAGCTATCTGCTCAAGCGCTTCCGTCCGGGGGCGCTCAACGTCTACACCCTGCACGCCGAGGTGGAAGGCATCGCCTTCGCCAATGACTTCCGCGCCCTGCTCAAGGCCGCGCGGGAGCAGGGCATCCTGTTCCTGACCCTGGGCGATCGCCTGCCGGCCGATCCGCGCCAGTTGCCCGCGGGCAATCTGGTGCGTGGCAGCCTGGCCGGCCGCCAGGGCTGGCTGGGCGTGCAGGCATGAGTCGGCGTCGCCTGTGGATGCTGCTGCCGCTGGCGCTGCTGGCCTATGCCCTGCCGCTGGCCTGGCGCGGCCTGTGGATTCCGGACGAGTCGCGCTATGCGCAGATCGCCCAGGAACTCTGGCGGCGTGGCGACTGGGTGGTGCCGCACTTCCTCGGCCTGCCCTATTTCGAGAAACCCATCGGCGGCTACTGGACCCAGGCCATCGCCCAGGCCTGGCTCGGTGACTCGCTGTTCAGCGTGCGCCTGGTGCCACTGCTGGCCAGTCTCGCCACCGCCGCCCTGGTGGTGCGCCTGACCCGGCTGATCTGGCAGGACCGCCCGCTGGCGCTGCTCGCCGGGGTGGTCTATCTCTCCTGCGTGGCCGTGGCGGGGCTGGCCACCTACGTGACCCTCGACGCCCAGTTCGCCTTCTGGATGGCCCTGGCGCTGCTCGCCCTCTGGCAGGCCCAGGCCGCCGAGACCCGCGGCGCGGCCCTGGTGCAATGGGCGCTGCTGGGGCTGGCCTGTGGCTGCGGTCTGCTGACCAAGGGCTTTCTCGCCCTGGTGCTGCCGGTGCTGGTGGCCGTGCCCTTCTTCCTCTGGCAGCGGCGGCTGGGCGAGTTGCTCTGCCGCGGTCCCCTGGCGGTGCTGGTGGCGATCCTGGTGGTGGCCCCCTGGGCGCTGCTGGTGGCCCGGCGCGATGCGGATTTCTGGAATTTCTTCTTCTGGCACGAGCATATCCAGCGTTTCGCCGGCCAGGATGCCCAGCACGAGCGGCCGTTCTGGTTCTATGGCCCGGTGCTGCTGCTGGCCATCCTGCCCTGGGCCGGCCTCCTGCCGCGTACCCTGGGCCAGCTCTGGCAGGACCGGCGTCACCGCGGCACCGCCTTCCTCGGCATCGCCGTGGTCGGCCAGCTGCTGTTCTTCAGCCTCAGCCGCGGCAAGCTGCCGACCTACCTGCTGCCGACCCTGGCCGCCCTGGTGCCGCTGCTGGCGCGCACCCTGCAGGAGGCGGGCCGGCGCGGCGCCACCGGTGCCCTGCGGCTGAACGGCCTGTGCAATCTGCTGCTGGGCCTGGCCGGCCTTGCCGCCCTGCTGATCTATGGCGGTCGCCTCTATGAAAGCGGCGAAGGCCTGACCCGCGCCCTGGCCCTGCTGGCGCCCCTGGCGCTGCTGCTGGCCGGCCTGGCCGCGCTGGTCTGGCCGCGGCGCACCCTGCTGGCGCCGGCCCTGGCGCTCTGGGTGCTGCTGCCGCTGCTGTCCATCGCCCTGCCCAACGGCCTGGTCGACAACAAGCTGCCGAGCACCTTCATCCAGGCCCAGCTCGGCCACTTCAAGAATGCCGGCCTGCTGGTCAGCAACGACCTCGGCGTGGCCGCCAGCCTGGCCTGGGCCACCCACCGCGATGACGTGGTGCTGGTGGGCGGTCCGGGCGAACTCAAGTACGGCTTCGCCCGCGAGCCGGCCAGCGGCCGGCTGATCGAAGAGCGCGACCTGGCCGCCTGGCTCGCCGCCCATCGCGACCAGGGTCCGGTGGCCATCCTCCTGCGGGTCGACGGCCCCAGCGATCGCCAGCTGCTCGACAGTCTGCCCGAGCCGGGCGAGAGCATCGCCAGCGAGCGCCTGGTGCTGCTGGTCTATCCGAGGCCGACGCCATGACCGCCCTCGACGGCCTGCTGATCGCCGTGGTGATCGGCCTCACCAGCGCCGGCCAACTGGGCCAGAAGCGCGCGGTGGCCGCCGGCAATGCCCTGGCCGCGCGACTGCGCTCGCCCTGGCTGTGGGGCGCCCTGGTCTGCCTGGGCCTGGCCCTGCTGGTCTGGTGCGCGGTGCTGCAGCGGGTGCCGGTGGGCATCGCCTATCCCCTGCTGTCGCTCAACACCCTGGCGGTGACCCTGCTGGCGCGCCTGGTGTTCGGCGAGGTGGTGGACGCCCGCGCCTGGTGTGGCTGCCTGTGCATCGTCGCCGGTGCCGCACTGCTGGGCGGCCAGCTATGAACGGCCTGCTGCCCCTCGGCCTGAGCATCCTGCTCACCACCCTGGCGCAACTCGCCCTGCGCGCGGCGCTGGTGCGGCTGCCGGCCATGGCCAGCTGGGCCGGCGCGCCCGAGTCGCTGCTGAGCACGGCCGGGCTGCTGCTGGCCCTGGGCATCCTCTGCTACGGCCTGTCGCTGCTGGCCTGGCTGGCCGCCCTGGCGCGCCTGCCGCTGGGTCGCGCCTATGCGGCGCTCGGCCTCTCCTACGTCTTCGTCCACCTCGGCGCGGCCTGGCTGCCAGGCGCCGCCGAATCCTTCACCCCCTGGAAAACCCTGGGCGTCGCGCTGGTCGTGGCCGGTGTCGCCCTCGTCGGCGGGCCCCGCGCCAGCGCCGCTCCCACCCTGAGGAATACCCTATGAACATCAGCGTTTTCGGCATCGGCTACGTGGGTCTGGTGCAGGCCGCCGTGCTGGCGGAAGTCGGCCACCAGGTGGTGTGCATGGACATCGACCGCGCCAAGATCGACAAGCTCAAGCGCGGCGAGGTGACCCTCTATGAGCCGGGTCTGGAAGAGCTGGTGCGCAGCAACCTGGCCGCCGGCCGCCTGGTGTTCACCCATGAGGCCGCCGAAGCCGTGGCCCATGGCGCCGTGCAGTTCATCGCCGTCGGCACCCCGCCGGCCGCCGATGGCTCGGCCGATCTGTCCGCCGTCTTCGCCGTGGCCGAGACCATCGCCCGCCTGCGCCGCGAGCCGCTGATCGGCCAGCCGGTCTCCCGCGATCCGCTGCTGGTGGTGAACAAGTCCACCGTGCCGGTGGGCACCGGCGACCGCGTCCGCGCGCTGATCCACGAGGTGCTCGCCGAAGAGGGCCGCACCCTGCACGTGGAGGTGGTCTCCAACCCGGAATTCCTCAAGGAAGGCGCCGCCATCGCCGACTGCAAGAAGCCCGATCGCATCGTGGTGGGCACCGACTCGCCGGTGGCCCGCGACGTGATGCGCGAACTCTATGCACCCTTCAACCGCAACCATGACCGCATCCAGTGCATGGACCTGCGCAGCGCCGAGCTGGCCAAGTACGCCGCCAACAGCCTGCTGGCGGTCAAGATCAGCTTCATCAACCAGATCGCCGAACTGGCCGAGCACGTCGGCGCCGACATCGAGGCGGTGCGCCAGGCCATCGGCGCCGATCCACGCATCGGTCACCACTTCATCTACCCGGGCTGCGGCTACGGCGGCTCCTGCTTCCCCAAGGACCTGCAGGCGCTGATCCGCACCGGCGAGGAAAACGCCGTGGAGCTGGACCTGCTGCGCGCCGTGGAAGCCATCAACGTGCGCCAGAAGACCAAGCTGTTCGAGCGCATCAACACCTACTTCGACGGTGACCTGCGCGGCCGTACCTTCGCCCTCTGGGGACTGGCCTTCAAACCCAACACCGACGACATGCGCGATGCGCCCAGCCGGGTGCTGATGGAGGCCCTCTGGGCGGCCGGCGCCAAGGTGCGCGCCTTCGACCCGGTGGCCATGGCCGAGGCCCAGCGCCTCTATGGCCACGACGAGCGTCTGGCGCTGATGGGCACCCCCGAGGCCGCCCTGGCCGGCGCCGATGCCCTGGTCATCTGCACCGAGTGGCAGCAGTTCAAGGCGCCGGACTTCGATCTGATCGCCCGCCAGCTCAATCAGCCGCTGATCTTCGACGGGCGCAACCTGTTCGATCCCGAGCGCATGGAGCGTCGCGGTATCGAGTACTTCGCCATCGGCCGTGGCGCCGCCCTGGGCGGTCCCCAGGTCACCCGCCGTGTGGACGCCGCCTGATGGTCTCGCCCATGCCCCTGACCCCACGCAGCGCGCCCCTGGCCGCGCTGCCGGCGGCCAGTCGCCTGCGCCGCGAAAGCCTGCTGCTCGGGGTAATCGCCACCCTGATGTTCACCCTCGGCATCTGGAACCAGGCGCCCCAGGGCTTCGACGGTCGCTGGGCGGTCTTTCTCGGCGAGATGTTTCGCCATGGCCCGTCCTTTTTCGCCACCACCTACGGCCAGCCCTATCCGGACTATCCCGGCACCGCCACCTGGCTGAGCTGGCTGGCCGCGCGGGTGATCGGCGCGCCCAATCACCTGGCCAACGTGCTGCCCACCGCCCTGGCCTCGGCCGCGGTGCTGGCGCTGACCTATCGCCTGCTGGCCGATACCCGCCGCGCCTGGGCGCTGCTCACGGTGCTGCTGGTGGCCCTGACCCCGCAGTGGCTGGAAAAGGCCCGCGCGGTCTGCCTGGATCAGCTGGTCGCCCTGGTGGTGCTGCTCTGCTTCTACCTGCTCTACAGCGCCGACCGTGACGGTCGCCCGCTGCGCCGCCTGCTGGTGCTGCCGCTGTTCGCCCTGGGCTTCGCCATCCGTGGTCCGCTGGGCCTCATCGAGCCCTGCGGCGTGGTCTGCCTCTACTGGCTGGTGGTGGCCTGGGGCGAACCGGCCCGGCGCACCCTCGCCCTGCAACGGCTGTTCGGCTACGGTCTGGCCGGTCTGGCGCTGCTCGCCCTCGGCTGGTGGACGCTGATCCAGCTCGCCCACCACGAGGGTGGGGCGGATTTCGCCGCCGAGGTCTGGCACATGCAGGTCACCGGCCGGCTGGACGAGAGCGGCAAGCCGTTCTGGTTCTATCTGCAGCTGGGGCTCTATCGCTATCTGCCGGTGCTGCCGCTGGCGCTGCTGGTGCTGGTGGCCGAGCGCCGCCGCCTGCTGGCCTGGCCGCACACCGCCCAGCGCCGGCTGCTGCTGGGGCTGGCCGGCAGCGGTCTGCTGATCCTGGTCGGGTTGTCCATCCCGCACTTCAAGCGCGCCTACTATGTGGTGCCCATGGTGCCCTTCCTGGCCGCCATCGCCGCCCATGGCCTCCTGCGCGCCGAGGGCTGGTTCCGCCGCATCGCGCCGGTCTACACCGCGCTGGTGCTGGCGCTGCCCGGGCTGGCGCTGGTGGCCATGCTGGTCTGTCGTCACCTCTGGCAGCGCCACGGCTACTGGCCGGATGTCTCCCTGGCGCTGCTGGTGCCGGCCTTCGTCCTGCTGCAGATCGCCGCCCTGGTCAGCTGGCGCCGGCTGGACGGCAGTCGCCGCCTGCTGACGCTGAGCGCCCTGGCGCTGGCCGCCCAGTGGCTGATGCTGGTCACGGTGGTGGAGCCGGCCCAGGACCTGCAGTACGACACCCGCGGCTTTGTCCAGCAGGTGGAAGGTCTGCGCCAGCAGCAGCCGGGTCCCCTGGTGTTCTTCGGCCTCGGCCAGGACAGCTGGGCGATCCGCTACATGATGAACCTGGACCACGACGAACAGCCGATCTTCATCGCCCGGCCGCAGGTCGCGGACCTGGCGCACCTGCCGTCCGGCGCCTGGATCATCCTCGCCCGCGACGACCGCGAATTGCTGGCGGGCACCCCGCTGGCCGACCTCACCCCGGTGCTGGGACGCCGCCTCAACGGCAATCCCTGCCTGGTGTATCGCCTGCCCTGAAGTCCCCCGGAGCCGCTCGCCCTAGCGAGCGGCTCCGACGTCTCGCGAGAATTCCAGGATGCGGTTGCGCCCCTGCTCGGCGACCAGGTAATGACCGTCGCCGCGCGGGATCAGGGTCTGCGCCGAGCGCAGGTGCGAGAGCACCGTGACCAGACGGCCATCGGGCTGCACCAGCAGCACCCGGGCGCCGTGGGTGGCGTCTTCGGTGATCCACAGACCGTCGGCCGAACACTGCACGAAGCCCGGCGCGTCGAGACCCGCGGCGACCAGGGTATCGGTCCCTCCCGGCTGCCACTGCTTGACCCAGCCCTTGGCCTTTTCGGTATAGAACAGCCGGCCATCCGGGCAGCGCGCCACCCCTTCGCCTTCTTCCAGGCCGTCGCGCAGCACCGCCAGGCGACGCTGCAGCGGGTCGTAGCTGAGCAGGCGACCGCGCGGCAGGTCCTCGATGGCATAGAGGGTCTGGCCATCGGTGGCGACGCCCTCGACGTCGTTGCCGTCGAACAGGGCCTGGCGCTGGCCGTCGCGCAGGAGAAACACCGGCAGCGGTCCGCCTTCCTGGCTGACCACCAGGCCGCCCTGGAACATCACCAGGCCATCCGGCTTGGACAGCTCGCCCAATACCGGCTGGCGCTCGCCATTGGGCAGCAGCCGCAGCAGGCTGCCGCGGCGACTGGAAAATTCCTGGGTCACGAACAGGCTGCCATCGGCGTCCAGGGCCAGGGCGCTGACCATGGGGATGTCGGCGGCGACTTCCCGGTAGCGCCAGCCCTCGGCCGCACTGACCGGATGGAAATGCCGCCAGGCCGGATAGGCGAAGCCGGCGGCCAGCACGGCGACGCCCAGCGCCAGACCCTGGCGCCAGCCCAGGCGCGGAAGACGACGCATGGCGATCTCTCTGTGGCAGAACGATGACCGGGCAGTCTAGCGGCCCGCGCGTGAAGAATCCGTCGCCGGCACCCCAGGTGAGGGGGCCGGCGGGGCGGGGCCTCAGGCGGTGAGGAAGGCCTCGGTCAGCTTGACCCAGTAGCGCGCGCCCACCGGCAGCAGGGCGTCGTTGAAGTCGTAGGCCGGGTTGTGCAGGTTGGCGCTGGGCCCGTTGCCGACGAACAGGTAGCAACCGGGCACCTGCTGCAGCATGTAGGCGAAGTCTTCGCTGGCCGGGATGGGCGCGAAGGGGTGCAGGGCCTCGGCGCCAAAGTGCTCGATCGCCACCTGGCGGGCGAAGGCGGTGGGGCCGTCGTGGTTGACCAGCACCGGATAGCCGCGCTGGTAGTCCAGCTCGGCCGTGGCGCCGAAGCTTTCCGCCTGGGCGCGCACCAGGGCGCCGATGCGCTGCTCCAGCAGGTCGCGGGTACTGTCCTGGAAGGCGCGGATGGTGAGCTTCATCTCCACCGCATCGGGAATGACGTTGGAGGCCTCGCCGCCGTGGATGCTGCCCACGGTGATCACCGCCGTATCCAGCGGCGCCACGTTGCGCGAGACCACGGTCTGCAGCGCCATCACCGTGGCCGCGCTGGCGACGATGGGATCGACCGCCTTGTCCGGCACCGCGCCGTGGCCGCCCTGGCCGCGGATGCGCAGGAGGGCGGTGTCGGACGAGGCCATGGCGGCGCCGTCGACGAAGCAGAACTTGCCGGTGGGCACGCCGGGCATGTTGTGCAGACCGAACACCTGGTCGCAGGGAAACAGCTCGAAGAGGCCGTCCTGCATCATCTTCAGGGCGCCGCCCAGGCCTTCCTCGGCCGGCTGGAAGATCAGGTGCAGGGTGCCGTCGAAGGCGCGGGTCTCGGCCAGGCAGCGGGCGGCGGTGAGCAGGGTGGTGGTGTGGCCGTCGTGACCGCAGGCGTGCATGCGCCCCGGGTGCTGGCTGGCGTAGTCGAGGCCGGTGGTCTCCAGGATCGGCAGGGCGTCCATGTCGGCGCGGATGCCCAGCACCTTGCTGCCGCTGCCGGCGCGCAGGGTACCGACCACCCCGGTGCCGCCCAGGCCGCGATGGACCTCGTAGCCCCAGCCGGCGAGGGCGGCGGCCACCAGGTCGCTGGTGCGCTGTTCCTGGTAACCCAGTTCGGGATGGCGGTGGATGTCGCGGCGCAGGGCGACCATGTCCGGCAGGTAGCCGGCGATATGACGGGCGGTGGCGTCTTGATCCGCAGCGGTGGCAAGGCTCATGGCGATCTCTCTCAATCCAGGTGGCGTTCGGGATAGCTCAGCAGTGCCAGCCATCCTATCAGCAGCATGCCGATCAGGTACCAGGCCGGGGCGAGCGGGCTGCCGGTGGCGCCGATCAGCCAGGTGGCGATGAACTGGGCGGTGCCGCCGAACAGGGTCACCGCCAGGGCGTAGGTCATGGCGAGGCCGGTGGCGCGCACCGGCCGCGGCAGGCCGGCGAGGATCAGCAAGAGCCCGGCAGTCATGTTGACGCTCATGGCGGTGATCACCACGAAGCGGGCGGCAAAGGCCAGGCCCTGGGTGGTGGGATCGTTCAGCCAGACGAAGGCCGGGTAGATGCCCAGCAGGGCCACCGCCAGGCTGACCAGGGCCACCGGCTTGTAGCGACCGAAGCGATCCAGCAGCAGCCCGGCGGCCAGGGCGGCGGCCATCTGCACGGCGCTGGAGGCCACCCCGGCCAGGTAGGCGCTGGTGGCCGGCAGGCCGACGATGCGGGTCATGTAGGTGGGCATGTAGAACTGCATCAGATAGGTCAGCAGGGTCGCCGACATCACGATCAGCAGGCCCAGGCCGAAGCGCCGCGGATGCTCGCGCAGAAAGGCGCGCACCGGGCCGCCCTCGACCGTGCCGGCGCCGCTCCAGGTCTCGTCCACCTGGCGGCGGATATAGAGGCCGACCGGGATGATCAGCAAGCCGACCAGGAAGGGGATGCGCCAGCCCCAGGCATGCAGCTCGGCCTCGGACAGGCTGCGGGTGAGCAGGGCGCCCAGACCGGCGCCGAGCAGGGCGCTGCCGCCCTGGCTGATCACCTGCCAGCTGACATGGAAGCCGCGCCGGCCGGGGCTGGCCGATTCCAGTAGCAGGGTGGTGGCGGCGCCGATCTCGCCGCCGGCGGAAAAGCCCTGCAGCAGGCGCCCCAGCAGCAGGATCAGCGGCGCGGCGATGCCGATCTGGGCGTGGGTCGGGGTGAAGGCGATCAGGGCGCTGCCCAGGCCCATCAGCGAAATGGTCAGCAGCATGGCCTGCTTGCGCCCGTGGCGGTCGGCATAGGCACCCAGCACCATGCTGCCCAGGGGGCGCATGACGAAGCCGACGCCAAAGACGCCAACCGCCATCAGCAGGGAGCCGTAGGGGGTATCCGAAGGGAAATACAGCTGGCCGATGATGGCGGCGAAAAAGCTGAAGACGGTGAAGTCGAACATCTCCAGGCCGTTGCCGAGACTGGCCGCGGCGATCAGCTTGGCCCGCGAGGGCGTGGCGACCGTGCTGGCGGGGGCCGCGTCGGCGCGGGAGGAGGACGTCGGAAGAGCCTGGGCCATGGTGCGTTCCTCTGCACTGAGATGAATGCTTAGCTATGCAAATGACGGTCCGGTCCGCGCGGGCCGCGTGCCTGGGCGGTCGTGGCGGGGCCGGAGACCGGGCGTGCGCCAGGGTGGTGCAGCGCCGGCCCTCTTGCAGCCTAGTCGAACCTGCCGCCTCGGCTGGCACTCGCTCATAAATCCGTCACAATGCGCGCCTAGAGTGCCGGCTTGCGCCTGAGCGTCGCCGGCCCAGGCCCGTCTCCCATCCCCGCGAGGAATCCGGCATGGACATCAAAGGTCCGCTGACCGCTGTGGCGCTCGCCCTGGCGCTCGGTGGCACGACCGCTTGGGCCGAGGGCGTCGACCCGGCCATCCCCGCCTACCAGAAGGTGAGCGGGATCTCCGGCAATCTGTCGAGCGTGGGCTCCGACACCCTGGCCAACCTGATGACCCTTTGGGCCGAGAGCTACAAGCGCGAGTATCCCAACCTCAATATCCAGATCCAGGCGGCCGGCTCGTCCACGGCGCCGCCGGCGCTCACCGAAGGCACCGCCGGCATCGGCCCCATGAGTCGCAAGATGAAGGACGCCGAGCTGCAGGCCTTCGAGCAGCGCTTCGGCTACCCGCCCACCGCGGTGCCGGTGGCCATCGATGCCCTGGCGATCTTCGTCAACAAGGACAATCCGCTGCGCCAGCTGACCCTGGAGCAGGTCGATGCGATCTTTTCCAGCACCCGGCTCTGTGGCGGTCCGCACGAACTCAAGACCTGGGGCGACCTGGGCCTGACCGGCGACTGGGCCAGGCGGCCGATCCAGAGATTCGGCCGCAATTCGGTGTCGGGCACCTACGGCTACTTCAAGGAAGCGGCGCTGTGCCGCGGCGACTTCCGCGCCAACGTCAACGAACAGCCGGGCTCGGCCTCGGTGGTCCAGGCCATCAGTCAGTCCCTGGGGGGCATCGGCTACTCGGGCATCGGCTACCAGACCGCCAGCGTCCACACCCTGGCGCTGGCACGCCAGGGCACCACCGATTTCGTCGAGGACAACCAGGCAAACACCCTGTCCGGGCGCTATCCCCTGGCGCGCTATCTCTACGTCTATGTGAACAAGGCGCCCAATCGTCCGCTCAACCCCCTGGAGGGGGAATTCCTGCGCCTGATCCTCTCGCGCAGCGGCCAGGAAGCCGTGGTCAAGGACGGCTACATTCCCCTGCCTGCGGCGGTGGTGCAGCAGGCCCTGAAGACCCTGGGCTACTGAGCGCCTGGCGCTCTGCGCCCGTCCCGGGCGTAGCGCCTCTGGCCGTCCATTCGCTGTAACCTTTCTGTCACACGACGTGATTAGGCTCTGCGCCATGATATCCCCGGTACCCCCGTCCCCGCCCGATCCTCGCGGCCCCGCTCGGCTGGACTTCAACACGCCTGCACTGCGCCGGCGGCGGCGCTGGCGGGCCCTGCAGGATCGCCTGATACGGGGTGCGGTACTGGCCGGTGGCCTGGCCGTGCTGGCCACCATCACCCTGATCTTCTTCTATCTGGCCTATGTGGTGCTGCCGCTGCTGCGCGGCGCCAGCCTCGAGGCCCAGCCGCTGCCCCAGCCCGACTGGCTGGCGGCCGCCGGGGCACCGTTGCTGCTGGGCATCGACGAGCAGGATCGCCTCGGCCTGCATCTGTCCCGGGCTGGCGAGGCCACCTTCTTCACCCTGGCCGACGGCCAGCCGGTCATGCGCGAGCGCCTGCCGCTGCCGCCCGGCGTCACCATCAGCAGCCAGGCCCAGGACGCCCCGCGCGGGCTGATCGCCCTGGGCCTGTCCGATGGTCGCGTGCTGGTGGCGCACAAGCGCTATGTCTCGCGCTATCCCCAGGGCAACCGGGTCATCACCCCGGAACTGGACTTTCCCTACGGGCGCGAGCCGCTGGACCTGGGCGCCTCCCGTAGCGCCCTGGAACGGGTCGCCATCGCCGGTGACGAGGATTTGCTGGTGCTGGCCGGTGCCCAGGGCAACCGGGTGACCGCGCTACGCCTGACCGGGCTGGCGGCGCCGGTGACCGGTGGCGCGGCCGCTCCCGTGCGTACCTCGATTACCCTCGGACCGCTCAACACCGCGGCCAAGGCGCTCTACCTCGACCCTCGCGGGCACTGGCTCTATGCCCTCAACGGCCGCGCCCAGGCGGATGTCTTCGATCTCCGCGACGGCAGTCTCAACGGCCACTACAAGCTGCTCGACGCGGCCGACGACGAGGTCACCGCCAGCGCCCAGCTGCTGGGCGGCGTGTCCCTGCTGGTGGGTACCGCGAAGGGTGGCATCGGCCAGTGGTTCATGGTCCGCGGCCAGGACGGCGAGCCGGTGCTAAGACATATCCGCAGCTTCCAGCTGGGCACCGCGCCCATCGTCCAGCTGGTGCCGGAGCAGCGCCGCAAGGGCTTCGTGGCGCTGGATGCTGCTGGCGAGCTCGGCGTCTTCCACAGCACCGCTGGGCGTACCCTGTTGCGCGAGCAGATCGCCCCCGCTGGCGGGGTACTGGCGTTGTCGCCGCGTGCCGATCAGCTGCTGCTGGAGGAAAATGGCCGGCTGCTCGGCTTCCGCCTGGACAATCCGCACCCGGAAGTCTCCTGGTCGGCGCTCTGGGGCAAGGTCTGGTACGAGAATTACGAGGCGCCGGCGCGGGTCTGGCAGTCCAGCGCCGCCACCGCGGACTTCGAACCCAAGCTGAGCCTGGCGCCGCTGACCTTCGGCACCCTCAAGGCGGCCTTCTACGCCATGCTGTTCGCCGCGCCCCTGGCCATCGCCGCGGCGGTCTATACCGCCTACTTCATGGCGCCGCGCATGAGGCGCACGGTCAAGCCGGTCATCGAGCTGATGGAGGCCCTGCCCACGGTGATCCTCGGCTTCTTCGCCGGGCTGTTCCTCGCGCCCTTCGTGGAAAATCACCTGCCGGGGCTGTTCAGCCTGCTGCTGCTCCTGCCGCTGGCCATCCTCGCCGCGGGCTTTGGCTGGTCGCGCCTGCCGCTGACGCTGCGCGAGCGCCTCCCGGAAGGCTGGGAAAGCCTGCTGCTGTTGCCGGTGGTGCTGCTGACCACCGCCCTGGCGCTGTGGCTCAGTCCCTGGCTGGAGGGGCTGCTGTTCGCCGGCGACCTGCGCCTCTGGCTGAGCCAGACCCTGGGCATCGCCTACGACCAGCGCAACGCCCTGATCATCGGCCTGGCCATGGGTTTCGCGGTCATCCCCAACATCTTCTCCATCGCCGAAGACGCCATCTACAGCGTGCCGCGCAGCCTGACCCTGGGCTCCCTGGCGCTGGGCGCCACCCCCTGGCAGACCCTGGTGCGGGTGGTGCTGCTCACCGCCAGCCCGGGCATCTTCTCGGCGCTGATGATCGGCCTGGGCCGCGCCGTCGGCGAGACCATGATCGTGCTCATGGCCACCGGCAACACCCCGATCATGGATGCCAACCTGTTCGAGGGCATGCGCACCCTGGCGGCCAACATCGCCGTGGAGATGCCCGAATCCGAGGTGGGCGGCACCCATTACCGATTGCTGTTCCTGGCCGCGCTGGTGCTGCTCAGCTTCACCTTCCTGATGAACACCCTGGCCGAACTGATCCGCCAGCGGCTGAGGAAAAAATATGCGGCCCTCTAGCGCTGGCGCGCCGCCGGGGCAGGGCGCCCGGCTGCGGCGCTCCCTGGGCGTCTGGCTGCGCGGCGGCGCGCCCGGGGTCTGGCTCAGCGCCGGCGCCGTGGCCATCGCCGTGCTCATGACCCTGGGGCTGATCGGCATCCTCGCCGTGCGCGGCCTGGCGCACTTCTGGCCGGCCGAGGTGGTGCAGGCGCGCTACACGCCGCCGGGCCTGGAAGCGCGCCTGGTGCTCGGCCAGGTGGTGGACCAGGAGACGATACCGGCCGAGCGGCTGCGCAGCGCCGGAGTGACCCTGCCGGCGGACAGCGGCGAAACCCTGACCCGCGAACTCTTCAAGCTGGGCAATCGCGACCTCTATGGCAGCGACTTCGTCTGGCTGGTCGGCGACTGGCTGAAAGATCGCCAGACCCCGGCCGATGCCCTGGTGCTGGAGCGCCGCGAATGGGGCAACTTCTACGGCTATGCGCTGGAGGTGCGCGAAGCGGGACGCCAGGTGGCCAAGGGCGCCGCGGCCGTGCCCGAGCTGCAGCGCCGCCTGCTGCGCACCCGCGACCTGAGCGACCAGCTGGAGCGCCTGGAAAAGCAGGACATCGGCAGCGTCAACCATGCCCTGGAGCGCCTGCGCCTGGAGGGCCGCGGCCTGGAACTGGACGGTCGTCTCGACGCTACTGCCCAGGCCGATCTCGCCGCCCGCCGCGCCGAGCTCGAAGCCCGTTATGGCGACCTGGAAGACCAGTTGGCCAGCCTGCGCCAGGAGCGCCGCCGCGACAGCGTGGTGCTGCGCGACGTCGAGGGCCGCACCCTGGAACTCAATCTGTCGCGCATCGTGCGCGCCTACCAGCCCAACGCCATGGGCCTGGGCGCCAAGCTCGGCTTCTATGGCAGCAAGCTGTGGGAATTCCTCAGCGCCGATCCGCGCGAGGCCAACACCGAGGGCGGCGTCTTCCCGGCCATCTTCGGCACCGTGATGATGACCCTGCTGATGGCGGTGATCGTCACCCCCTTCGGCGTCATCGCCGCCATCTACCTGCGCGAATACGCCCGCCAGGGGCCGCTGACCCGCACCATCCGCATCGCGGTCAACAACCTCGCCGGGGTGCCGGCCATCGTCTATGGCGTCTTTGGCCTGGGCTTCTTCGTCTATGTGCTGGGGGGCTCCCTGGATCAGCTGTTCTTCCAGGCCAGCCTGCCCACGCCGACCTTTGGCACCCCGGGGCTGCTGTGGGCTTCGCTGACCCTGGCGATCCTCGCCATGCCGGTGGTGATCGTCGCCACCGAAGAGGGCCTGGCGCGCATTCCCCGCAGCATCCGCGAGGGCTCCCTGGCGCTGGGCGCGACCCAGGCCGAGACGCTGTGGAAGGTGGTGCTGCCGCTGGCCAGTCCGGCGATGATGACCGGGCTGATCCTGGCCGTGGCCCGCGCCGCCGGCGAGGTGGCGCCGCTGATGCTGGTGGGGGTGGTCAAGCTGGCGCCCTCGCTGCCGCTGGACGGCAACTACCCCTATCTGCACCTGGATCAGAAGATCATGCACCTGGGCTTCCACATCTATGACGTCGGCTTCCAGAGCCCCAACGTGGAAGCCGCCCGCCCGCTGGTCTATGCCACCGCGCTGCTGCTGGTGCTGGTGATCGCCGGGCTGAACCTGTCCGCCGTGTTCCTGCGCAACCGGCTGCGCGAAAAGTACCGGCTGCTGGAAGACTAGCGCCCGCGGCCGAGGAGACCCCATGCCTTCCGATTCCTCCATCTTCAGAACCGCCGCCGCCTACGCGGCCAGCGCCCAGCCTGCGGCGAACGAAGGTGGCGTGGCCCTGTCGGTGCCGCGGCTCAATCTGTTCTACGGCAAGAAGCAGGCCCTGCACGACATCGCCCTGGAGATCCCGCGGCAGCGGGTCACTGCCTTCATCGGCCCCAGCGGCTGTGGCAAGTCCACCCTGCTGCGCTGCTTCAATCGCATGAACGACCTGGTGGAAGATTGCCGCATCGACGGCGAGATCCTGCTCGACGGCCAGAACATCTATGCCCGCGGCACCGAGATCGCCGAGTTGCGGCGGCGCGTGGGCATGGTGTTCCAGAAGCCCAATCCCTTTCCCAAGAGCATCTACGAGAACGTGGTCTACGGCCTGCGCATCCAGGGCATCAAGCAGAAGCGGGTGCTCGACGAGGCGGTGGAATGGGCGCTGCACGGCGCGGCGCTGTGGGACGAGGTCAAGGATCGCCTGCACGAGTCGGCCCTGGGTCTCTCCGGCGGCCAGCAGCAGCGGCTGGTGATCGCCCGCACCATCGCCGTGCAGCCCGACGTGCTCCTGCTCGACGAACCCTGTTCGGCGCTGGACCCCATTTCCACCCTCAAGGTGGAGGAGCTGATCCACGAACTGAAACAGCGCTACACCATCGTCATCGTCACCCACAACATGCAGCAGGCGGCGCGGGTCTCCGACTACACCGCCTTCATGTACATGGGCCAGCTGGTCGAACACGGCGACACCGACACCCTCTTCACCAACCCGGCGAAGCGGCAGACCGAAGACTACATCACCGGCCGCTACGGCTAGTTCCAGGCAGGCCGGTGCCCCACCCGGCGACTCGCTCCTCTCAGGCAGGACTGACAGCATGATCAACAAAGAAGGCCACACGCAGCACATCTCCCAGCAATACAACGTCGAACTGGAAGAGGTCCGCAGCCACCTGCTGGCCATGGGCGGTCTGGTGGAAAAGCAGGTCAGCGACGCCGTGCGCGCGGTGATCGATGCCGATGCCGGGCTGGCGCGCCAGGTGCGCACCATCGACGACCAGATCGACATCATGGAGCGCGGCATCGACGAGGAATGCCTGCGCATCCTCGCTCGCCGTCAGCCCGCGGCCTCCGACCTGCGCCTGATCATCAGCATCTCCAAGTCGGTGATCGATCTGGAGCGCATCGGCGACGAGGCTTCCAAGATCGCCCGTCGCGCCATCGAGCTGACCGAGGACGGCGAGGCCCCCCGCGGCTACGTCGAGGTCCGCCACATCGGCGAGCAGGTGCGCAAGATGGTCCACCAGGCGCTGGACGCCTTCGCCCGCTTCGACGCCGAACTGGCCCTCTCGGTGGCCCAGTACGACAAGCTGATCGACCGCGAATACAAGTCCGCCCTGCGCGAACTGGCTACCTACATGATGGAAGACCCGCGCTCCATCTCGCGGGTGCTGAGCATCATCTGGGTGCTGCGCTCCCTGGAGCGGGTCGGCGACCATGCGCGCAACATCGCCGAACTGGTGATCTACCTGGTGCAGGGTACCGACGTAAGGCACATGGGCCTCAAGCGCATGGCCGAAGAGGTCAATCGGTCGCGCGAATGATCCGCCCGGTCACTCCCCGGGTGGCGTGCCGAACCTGCCTGCTATGCTGGAAGACTTGGCATGGAGTGACCGATGAGCAAGTTGAACGTACTGGTGGTGGATGACGCGCCCTTCATTCGCGATCTGATCAAGAAGGGCCTGCGCAACCTGTTTCCCGGGCTGACGGTGGACGAGGCGGCCGATGGTCGCCGCGCCCAGACGATGCTCGGCAAGCAGCGCTTCGACCTCATCCTCTGCGACTGGGAAATGCCCGGCATGACCGGTCTGGAACTGCTGAGCTGGTTTCGCGCCCAGCCGGACCACAAGGGCGTGCCCTTCATCATGGTCACCAGCCGCGGCGACAAGGAAAACGTCGTCCAGGCCATCCAGGCCGGCGTGTCCGACTACATGGGCAAGCCGTTCTCCAACGAACAGTTGGCGGCCAAGGTCAAGAAGGCCCTGCAACGCACCGGCAAGCTCGCCGAGTTGCAGGCCGGCGCCCAGCCGCGCCCGGCCACCGGCTTCGCCAATGATTCCCTCGGTGCCCTGACCGCCGGCCGCAGCGACGTGGTCCAGCCCACCGCCGCACCGGTCGCGGCGCCGGCCGCCGCCTCCAGTGCCGCCCTGCTCACCGGCAGCGCGCCGCCGCCACCCGCCCGTGGCAAGCCCGCCGCCAACTTCGGTCAGGGCCAGCTGCGCCTGCCCAACGCCAGCATGGCCTGTCTGATCAAGGCCATCAGCATCAAGGAAGCCCTGCTGGTGGTGCGCCGTGGCGATCCACTGCCGCAGATCCTGGAAACCGCCGTGCTCGACCTGGAGCAGGGCGAAGACGGCAATGACGTGGCGCGCCTCAATGGCTATCTGCATTCTCTCAGCGCGGTGGAAGCGACGCCGGCCAGCGAGTGGGTGCAGGTCAACTTCCGCTTCATCGACCGGGACCCGGCCAAGCTCGACTACCTGTCGCGACTGATCGCCAAGGGCACCGCCCAGCGGCACTACGTGCCGGGCGCCTAGGGCAGGGCGGCGCGATGAAGGGCCTGGCACGGAGACTGCTTCGCGCTGCGACACCGCGGATTTCTGACGCCCTGCCCATGCCCCTCGCCTGTCGCCTGCTGCTGCTGTCGCTCGCCCTCTCGGGTCCCGCCCTGGCGGCGCCCATCTACAAGTACGTCGATGCCAACGGCGTGGTCACCTACACCGACAAGGCGCAGAAGGGCGCCAAGGTGATGACCTTCAGCGACGATCCCATCGAGCGGCTCGATCAGCGGGTCAAGCTGCAGCCGCGGCACTATGCCGGCGGCACGGTGCTGGAGGTGCGCAACGACAGCTTCCTGCCGGTGACCGTCACCCTGCGCCTCTCGGCGCTGCAGAACGTCAGCGGGGTGGGCGAGGCGCCCATTCGCAAGGTGCTGCCGGCGCGCAGCCTGACCCGCCTGGCGACCCTGATCGCGCCCGATCCGGGCCGTCCGCAGCGCTATACCCCGCAGCTCACCACCCTGATGGGCAGCGCCACCCCCGTCTTCGCCTCCGGTTTCGCCTATCCGCTGCCCTGGCTGGGCGGTCCCTTCAACGTCAGCCAGGGCGCCGGTGGCGGCTTCAGCCACAACACGCCCAAGAGTCGCTATGCGGTGGACATCGCCATGCCCGAGGGCACACCCATCGTGGTCTCGCGCGCCGGCCAGGTGGTGGAGGTGGAGAACGACCAGGACGGGCGCGGCAACCACCCCTCCGGCAACTTCGTGCGCATCCTCCACGACGACGGCACCATGAGCGTCTACCTGCACCTGCAGCGCGGTTCGATCAAGGTCGCCGAAGGCCAGTGGGTGCGCCCTGGCCAGCCGCTGGCGTCTTCGGGCAACACCGGGCGCAGCACCGGGCCCCACCTGCACTTCGTGGTCCAGCGCAACACCGGCGAGGCGGTCGAATCCATTCCCTTCCGCTTCGCCCAGGCGGTGGACAGCCTGCCCAACTTCGCCGTCGGCGGACCTTGAGAGCCTGGGTCAGCCCTGGGCGTCGAGGTACTCGCTCGGCGAGACCCCCAGCACCCGGCGGAACATCCGGGTAAAGGCCGACGGCGAGGCATAGCCCAGATCCAGGGCCACCCGGGTCACCGGTTCGCCGGCGGCCAGCCGCGGCAGGGCCAGCATCAGCCGGGTGTGCTGGCGCCAGGTGGAAAAGCTGGTGCCGGTCTCCTTGAGAAATAGTCGGGCCAGGCTGCGCGAGCAGAGGTGCAGCTGCTGCGCCCAGGTCGCCAGTGCCGTGTCATCGGCGGGATCGGCGTGCAGGCTGGTCTGGATGGTCCGCAGCCGCCGGTCGGCCAGCGCCGGCAGGTGCAGCGCGGTCTCTTCGAGAAACACCAGTTCCGCCAGCATCAGCGCCCGTACGTGACTGCCCAGCTCGGCTTCGCCGTAGGCGGCGCCGCCGCGTCTCAGGCAGCGCAGCAATTCGCGCAGCAGCGGCGAGATGAGCACCATGCGGGTGGCTGCCTGGGGGCAGGGCAGGCCGCTCGGCAGGGCGATGATCACCACCTGCAGGGTGGCTTCGCCATTGGCCCGCGCCTGGTGCTTGATGCGCGGCGGGATCCAGATCGCCTGCTTGGGCGGCACGTACCAGACCCCTTCGTGGGTGGTGACCTCCAGCACGCCGTTGACCGTGTACATCAGGTGCGCCTGATCGTGCACGTGCGGCGGCCACACCTGGCCATGGGCGAAGGTGCCGAGCTGGGATACCAGCGGCCCGGCGGGCGGGACGGGGGCATCCGCCACCACGCTCCGCGTCGGGTCGATTGTCTGTTCCTGCATAACAGCTGTCCGTTTCGGTTGGGCCGGCTCCAGGTGCCAGGGCCTAACCTGCAGCACTATGGCCGGAGCATCGGGCGCGCCCGGGGTGATCCCTCTGCACGCCGAAAACCTGCCTCTTGCGGGAGTGTCGCACAGAACACCCGCCGCTTGGCTGACCTGCCTGAACCATCAGGCCTGTATTTGAACTACCGTCCGATCGGTGGCAGCGTGGCACAGGGATTTGAGTGCCACGCTTTTTTATTCGCGACGATGCTTTGCCAGCGGCTTCACAAAGCCGTGGTTTGGCCATCGCCCAGTCTGCACGGCTTTGTTAGGTTCTGTCCTTGCCCATCATGGTGGCCCTATGCCATGGACCGACGCCTGACCGCCCTGATCACCTGCCTGAGCCTCGCCCTGGCCGTGCCCGCCCTCGCGCCGGCCGCCGAAAAGGCGACCCTCACCAAGACCTCTGCCAAGAGTCCGGCCCGCAAGGGGCAGGTCAAGCTCAAGGTGCGCAATGCCAGTGAAGGCCGCATCTTCGAGGTCCGCAACGATTTCGACGTGCCCGTGCGGGTCGAGCTGCGCCTGCAGCGCACCGTCAACGTAGCCGGTGCCGAGCGCCCGATCCGCCAGGTCATCGAGCCGCGCTCCACGGTGCAGCTGGCGGTGATCCGCAAGCGGCAGCAGGGCTTTCCCATGCACTTCGACCAGGCCTTCAGCTACAGTCCGCAGCTGCCGGTCGGCTCCCTGCCGGCGCTGGCGACCGGTGCGCCGGGCGGGGTTGATAGCGGCATCGGCTATGGCTACGCCTGGCCCTGGCGCCAGGGCGTCTACTACGTGACCCAGGGTGCGGGCGGCGATTTCAGCCACAACACGCCCAAGGGGCGCTATGCGGTGGACATCGCCATGCCCGAGGGCACCCCGATCAGCGCCGCCCGTGCCGGCACGGTGATCGACGTGGAAAACGGCCAGTTCGGCCATGGTCCCAATCCCTCCGGCAACTTCGTGCGCATCGCCCACGAGGACGGCAGCCAGAGCGCCTATCTGCACCTGCGCCGCGGGTCGGTCAAGGTGCGACCTGGCGAGCGGGTGGAGGTCGGCACGCCCCTCGCGGAGTCGGGCAATACCGGGCGCAGCACCGGCCCCCACCTGCACTTCGTGGTCCAGGCCCACGAAGGTGGTGAAATGGTCTCCATTCCCTTCCGCTTCGTGCGGCCGCTGGCAGCCCTGCCCAACATGGCGCTGGGCGACCGCTGAGGCCCTGCGCAAGGGCGTTCCAGACAGGCTGACGCCACGGGGTCCATAAGGCGACCAGGCGCCCGGCCGCCCGCAGAAATCCCTTGGCAGGAACCGGGTTGGTGGCGTTATGCTATCACCACGCTATTCCTCCAAGGCGCGGGTTCCACCGCGGCCTTCCCTTCCTTCAGGCTATGGATGCCGCTCCATGAAAGGATTCCTGGCCACCCTGTGCGCCGGTGGGCGCAAGCATGCTCTGTACCTGCTGGCATTGCTGTTGATTGCCCTCGACGGCCAGGCGCAGGTGCTGCGACTAGATGATCCGGGGCGCAGCTACGATCCGCGACCGGCGCTGGAGATCCTCAAGGCGCCAGCCAGTCTGACCTTTGCCGAGGCCGCCGCCCGCCCACGCGGGGGCGAGGACGGCTGGCATGTACCCGATGAGCTGGAAATGCTGCTCCACGACGGTCGCCAGGGCCTCTGGCTGCGCTTTGCCATCCAGGGCCGCGACGACCAGGCCTGGTGGCTGATTCCGAGCTGGCCGGTGCTGGATCGCCTGGACCTGCGCACCCGCGATGCCGATGGCCACTGGAGTCCGCTGCAGCAGAGCGGCCTGGCCCTGCCGGCCTCGCAACGGACACTGCCCGGTCGTCAGCTGATGTTCGCCCTGGCGCCGACCGCCGGTGCGGTGGAGGAGGTCTACCTGCGGCTGGATTCGCGAGAGACCTTTGTCCTGCCGCTGCGGCTGGTGACCCCGGCCGCCTATCTGCGCGAGGCGCAGCAGGATGCCTGGCTGATCGGCGGCTTCTTCGGTTGCCTGGTCACCATCCTCTTGCTGACCCTCACCCTGTGGGGCTTTGGCCGCCGCTCGGGCTTTGGCTGGTACGCCCTCTATCTGCTCAGCGTCATCGGCTATCAGGCGGTCACCACCGGCTACGGCGCCTGGCAACTCTGGCCGGAGAGTCCGGCCTTCGCCCTGCGTGCCCACCTGGTCTTTACCGCCCTGTGCTTTCTGAGTGGCGGGTTGTTCGTGCGCTATCTGCTCAGCCTCTATCACGGCGGCCGCTGGATCGACTTCGGCAATCGCCTGCTGATCGGCTACTGGAACGTGGCGCTGGTCATCACGCTGATCTGGCCGCATCTGCTGAGCTTCCAGGAAATGCTAGGCATGATGGCGCTGAGTTGCCTGGGGCTGCTGGGCACCACCACCTACCTGGCGCTGCGCGGCAGCCGCATGGCGCTGTGGTTCAGCGCCGCCTGGGCCCTGCTGCTGCTGGGCAGCTCGATCCAGCTGCTGGCGATCGCCGGCTGGCTGCCCGCCGACAGTCCGGCCTTCCACGGGCAGATGGCCGGCTTCGCCCTGGGCTTCGTGATGCTGTCGCTGGGGCTCACCGAAGGCCTGAGTCTGCAGCGCCGGGCGCGGATCGAGGCGCAGCGGCAGGCGCTGGAAGCCTCCAGCGCCCTGGCCCGGGAGCGCGAAGCCTCCTTTGTCGAACTGGAATTGCGGGTGGCGCTGCGCACCGTGGAGTTGCAGCAGGCCAAGGCCAGTCTCGAGCGGCTCAATCGCGAACTGCTGCACCAGAGCCAGACCGACTCCCTGACCGGGCTCGGCAATCGCCGGCATTTCGAACGGGTCTTCCAGCAGGAGATCCGCCGCGCCATCCGCGCCGAACTGCCGCTGGCGGTGCTCCTGGTGGACATCGATCATTTCAAGGCGGTCAACGACACCCACGGCCACACCCTGGGCGACGAATGCCTGAGGTGCGTGGCCGAGGTGCTGCGCAGGCACGTCCAGCGGGCGGGGGAGGTGGCGGCGCGCTATGGCGGCGAGGAATTCGTCATCGCCCTGCCCGGGAGCGACCAGCAGGCGGCCCGGACGCTGGCGGAGCGCATCCGCCAGGAGGTGGCAGGGCTGGAGTTGCAGACCGAGCAGGGGCGCCTGCGGCCGTCGATCAGCGTCGGCGTCGCGGTGACCGTGCCGAGCAATCTCGAACACGGCCTGGGGCTTCTGGAAGACGCCGATCGGGCGCTCTATGCGGCCAAGCGCGGCGGGCGCAATCGCGTCTGCCTGAGCGATGGCCTGCCGGAACTGGGCAGCGGACGCGGCTGAGGCCGCGTCGACTCAGCGTTCCTCCGGCTGGCGCCGGCGGACGTCCTTGGGATCCAGCTTGATGACCTTGGCCAGGACGATCTTGGGGCCCTTCATCTTCTTGACGATGATGCGCAGGCCCTCGGCTTCCAGCACCGTCTCCTCTTCGGGGACGCGCTTCAGGCTGTCGTAGATCAGGCCGGCCAGGGTCTCGGCCTCGACGTGATCCAGATCGATACCCAGCAGTCGCTCGACCTTGAACAGCGGGGTGTCGCCCCGCACCAGCAGCTTGCCCGGCTGGTAGGCGACCACGCCGCGCTCGGTCTTGCGGTGTTCGTCCTGGATGTCGCCCACCAGCACCTCGAGCACGTCTTCCATGGTCAGGAAGCCGATGACCTTGTGGTCGGCTTCCTCCACCAGCACGAAGTGCGCGCCGCCGCGACGGAATTGCTCCAGCAGGTCGGACAGCGGCATGTGCTTGGTCACCCGCTCCAGCGGATGCACCAGATCGTCGAGGTCGAACGAAGCCGCTTCGCTGTCCAGGCCGGCGATGGCCAGCAGCAGGTCCTTGATGTGCAGGACCCCGGTAAAGGTCTGGCTGTCTTCGTCGTAGACCGGGTAGCGGCTGTACTTGGAGCGGCGGATCTGGGTGAGGATCTCGTCCAGGCTGGCCTTGCTGTCCAGGTAGATGAGGTCTTCGCGGGAATTGGCCCAGTCCACCACCTCCAGCTCGCCCAGCTCCACGGCCGAGGCCAGCACCCGGCTGTCCGGGTCGGTGGCGCGGTTGGAGTGCAGGATCAGCTTGAGTTCGTCGCGACTGTAGTGGTGCTCGTGGTGCGCGCCCGGCTCGCCCTGGCCGGCGATGCGCAGGATGCCGTTGGCGCTGGCGTTGAGCAGCCAGATGGCCGGATACATCAGCCAGTAGAAGAGGTACAGCGGCACCGCCGTCCACAGCGAGAGCAGGTCGGGCTTGCGGATCGCCCAGGACTTGGGCGCCAGCTCGCCGACCACGATGTGCAGGTAGGAGATGATGAAGAAGGCCGAGAAGAAGGCGATGCCGTGGATCACCTCGGGGCTGCTGACGCCGACGGCGCCGAGCAGGGGTTCGAGCAATTCGGCGAAGGCCGGCTCGCCGACCCAGCCCAGACCCAGGGAGGCCAGGGTGATGCCGAGCTGGCAGGCGGAGAGGTAGGCGTCGAGCTGGTTGTGCACCTTCTTGAGGATGCGCCCGCGCCAGCCGTGCTTCTTGGCGATGGCCTCCACGCGGGTGGCGCGCAGCTTGACCATGGCGAACTCGGCGGCGACGAAGAAGCCGTTGAGCAGCACGAGGAAGAAGGCGAAGAACACGAGGCCGAGATCGGCGAACAACGTCGAGGCGAGACTGGTGGAAGGGTCCATTAGGGCCGAGAGCTGGAAAAAGGTCGGCTAAGCATGGGGGCGGGGCAGGGCAGTTGCAAGATGTTGCGCCTGCCGGAGGGACGGGGCGCACCCCGGGCTGACGGACAGCGGCTCTGGCGCCCACCTTTGCCGGCAGAAGTTTTTCCCTAGGTCCAGCCTTCCAGACGCATGGTGGCCCGCACCAGGCGCTGCTCTTCCTGCTCGATCTCGCGCAGGCTGTCCCTGACGCTGTGGATGTGCTCGCGGGCGGCGGCGTGGGCCTCGTCGGGCAGGCGCTGGCTCACGGCGGCATAGAGGCGGGCATGCTGGGCGTCGATCTCGCGGCGCTGCGGCGGGCGATGGTAGAGATTGGCGATGCAGGCGAACACCGAACCCAGCAAGAGCTCGTTGAGCGATTGCAGGGTGTGCACCAGCACCGGGTTGTGCGAGGCCTCGCTGATCGCCAGGTGGAAGGCATGATCGAGGCGCGCGTGGGTTTCCGCCGGCAGGGTGGCCGGGTCCTGGCAGGCGGCGCAGAGTTCGTCGTAGCGGCGACCGATCAGCACCAGGTCGGCGGTGGTGGCGCGCAGCGCCGCCAGGCGCGCGGCTTCGCCCTCCAGCAGGGCGCGGACCTCCAGCAGGTCGTAGAGGGTGCGCGGCTGGCTGCTGAACAGGTGCAGCAGCGGATTCTCCGCTGCCGGGGCCGCCAGCCGGGCGACGAAGCTGCCCTGGCCGTGGCGGGTCTCGATGATGCCGCGGGCGCGCAGCAGGCCCAGGCCCTCGCGCAAGGCGGTACGCGAGACACCGAGCTTGTCGCACAGGCGCCGCTCGGACGGCAGCGGCTGACCGACCTTGAGCACCCCGTCCACCACCAGGCGTTCGATCTGCTGACTGACGTTCTCGGCGACGGGAAGACGGGCGACGGGCGCGGACATGGCGAGTTCCTGCTGGTATGACCACGAGGTTTGGCGCTAGTGAGCCACTGGCGGAATCTGCCGTCAAGCGGGCTGAAAGCGGCTTATCCTTTGGTCGAAGAGGGCACAAAAACTGGTATGACCAGTGCGCTGGACCATGGACGCCCCGCTTGCAGTCGGGGTACAACGAAGCCTTTCCAGCCAGAACAACAACAATGGCGGTTACCCGATGAGCCTGGTCTACGACGAACGTCTCGACGGCGCCTTGCCCCGCCCGGACAAGGCGCAACTGCTGCAGCGGTTGCGTGCCGAACTGCCCGAGCACTGCCTGCTGCACGACAGGGAAGACCTCAAACCCTACGAGTGCGATGGTCTCGCGGCCTATCGCACCACGCCGCTGCTGGTGGTGCTGCCAGAAACCGTGGAGCAGGTGCAGGCGACCCTGCGCCTCTGCCATGAGCTGCAGGTACCCCTGGTGGCCCGCGGCGCCGGCACCGGCCTGTCCGGCGGCGCGCTGCCGCTGGAGCAGGGCGTGCTGCTGGTGATGGCGCGCTTCAATCGCATCCTCGAGGTGGACCCCGACGGTCGCCGGGCGCGGGTCCAGCCCGGGGTGCGCAACCTGGCCATCTCCCAGGCCGCGGCGCCCCATGACCTCTACTACGCGCCCGATCCCTCCTCGCAGATCGCCTGCTCCATCGGCGGCAACGTGGCCGAGAACGCCGGCGGCGTGCACTGCCTGAAATACGGTCTGACCGTGCACAACGTGCTGGCGGTGGAGATCGTGACCCTGGAAGGCGAGCGCCTGACCCTGGGCGGCGCCGCCCTGGACAGCCCCGGCTTCGACCTGCTGGCGCTGTTCACCGGCTCCGAAGGGCTGCTCGGGGTGGTGGTGGAGGTGACCGTCAAGCTGCTGCCCAAACCGCCCTGCGCCCGGGTGGTCATGGCCAGCTTCGCCGACATCGAGCGCGCCGGGGCGGCGGTGGCCGACATCATCGCCGCCGGCATCATCCCCGGCGGCCTGGAGATGATGGACAACCTGACCCTGAGAGCCGCCGAGGACTTCATCCACGCCGGCTACCCGGTGGACGCCGCCGCCATCCTGCTCTGCGAGCTGGACGGGGTGGAAGCCGACGTGGCCGCCGACATCGAGCGGGTCAGCGCCCTGCTGGCCACCGCCGGCGCCACCGAGATCCGCCTGGCCCGCGACGAGGCCGAGCGGCAGAAATTCTGGGCCGGGCGCAAGAACGCCTTTCCCGCCGTGGGACGGCTGTCGCCCGACTACTACTGCATGGACGGCACCATCCCGCGTCGCGCCCTGCCCGAGGTGCTGCGCGGCATCGAGGCGCTGTCGGCAGAATACGGACTGGCGGTGGGCAATGTCTTCCATGCCGGCGACGGCAACCTGCACCCGCTGATCCTCTTCGATGCCAATCGGTCCGGCGAGCTGGAACAGGCCGAGGCCCTGGGCGGCCGCATCCTCGATCTCTGCGTGGCGGTGGGGGGCACCATCACCGGCGAGCACGGCGTCGGTCGCGAAAAGATCAACGCCATGTGCACCCAGTTCCAGTCGGGCGAGCTGACCTTCTTCCATGCGGTGAAGGCCGCCTTCGACGCCCCCGGGCTGCTCAATCCCGGCAAGAACGTGCCGACCCTGCACCGCTGCGCCGAATTCGGCGGCCTGCACGTGCATCGCGGCCAGTTGCCCCACCCCGAACTGGAGCGTTTCTGATGGACAGTCTGAACCTGCTCCTCGACCAGGTCCGCGAGGCCCTGGCCCGTCGCCAGCCGCTGCGCATCCATGGCGGCGACACCAAGGCCCGGCTGGGCCGTGCGGTGGAGGGCGAGCCGCTGGACGTCAGCGGCCATCGCGGTCTGGTGCACTACGATCCCACCGAACTGGTGGCCACGGTGCGCACCGGTACGCCGCTGGCCGAACTCAACGCCGCCCTGGCCGAACAGGGGCAGATGCTGCCCTGCGAACCGCCGCGGCTGGGGGAGGGCGCTACCGTCGGCGGCACCCTGGCCTGCGGTCTTTCCGGTCCGCGCCGCCCCTGGGCCGGCAGCCTGAGGGATTTCGTCCTGGGTACCCGGCTGATCACCGGCACCGGCGAACACCTGAGATTCGGCGGCGAGGTGATGAAGAATGTCGCCGGCTATGACGTCTCCCGCCTGCTGGCCGGCAGCCAGGGTTGCCTGGGGGTGATCACCGAGGTGTCCTTCAAGGTGCTGCCCAGGCCGCGCTGCACCCAGAGTCTGAGTCTGGATCTGGATGCCGAACGCGCCCTGCAACGCCTGGCCGTCTGGGGCCGCGAAGCCCTGCCGATCTCGGCGGCCTGCCATGACGGCCAGCGGCTGCACCTGCGCCTGGAAGGCGGCGAGGGTTCGGTACGCTCGGCGGCCGATCGCCTGGGCGGTGAAGCCCTGGGCGAAGGCTTCTGGGACGAGCTCAACGAACAGCGGCTGGCCTTCTTCGAAGGGCCCGCGCCCCTGTGGCGGCTGTCGGTGCCGGTCAACACCCCGCTGCTGGACCTGCCCGGCAGCCGCTTATTGGATTGGGGCGGTGCCCAGTACTGGCTCAAGAGCGATGCCCCAGCCACCGTGCTGCGCGAGATCGCCGCGCGCGCTGGCGGCCATGCGCTCTGCTACACGCCGGACACCGAGCGCGAGGCCCAGCATCCGCTGCCCGCCGCGCTGCTGGACTATCACCGCCGCCTCAAGGCGCGCCTGGACCCCCAGGGGATCTTCAATCCGGGTCGGCTGTACGCCGGGCTGTAGGGGAAAGACGTCATGCAAACCAATCTGAGTCCCGCCGCCCGCGAACTGCCCCGCGCCGCCGATGCCGAGCGGGTGCTGCGCAGCTGCGTGCACTGCGGCTTCTGCAATGCCACCTGCCCGACCTACCAGCTGCTCGGCGACGAGCTGGACGGTCCACGCGGGCGCATCTACCTGATCAAGGGCATGCTCGAAGGCGGCGAGGTCAGCGAAAAGACCCGCGAGCATCTCGACCGCTGCCTGACCTGCCGCAATTGCGAGACCACCTGTCCCTCGGGCGTCTCCTATCACGAATTGCTCGACATCGGCCGCGCCGAGGTGGAGCGCCGGGTACCGCGCCCGCTGGGCCAGCGCCTGCTGCGCGCCGGCCTGCGCCAGGTGCTGCCGCAGCCGCGCCTGTTCGGCGCGCTGCTGAAAAGCGGCCAGGCGCTGAAGCCGCTGCTGCCGGCAGGCGTCCAGGCCAAGCTGCCGGCGCGCATTGCCGCTCCGGGCTTGCGACCCGCGCCACGCCATGCCCGGCGCATGCTGATCCTCGAAGGCTGCGTGCAGCCGGGGCTTTCGCCCAACACCAATGCCGCCACCGCGCGGGTGCTGGATCGCCTCGGCATCAGCCTGGAGGCCGCGCCCCGCGCCGGCTGCTGCGGCGCGGTGGACTACCATCTCAACGCCCAGGAGGCCGGACTCGACCGCGCCCGGCGCAACATCGACGCCTGGTGGCCGGCCCTGCAGAGCGGCGCTGAAGCCATCATCCAGACCGCCAGCGGCTGCGGCGCCTTCGTCAAGGAATACGCCAGCCTGCTCAAGGACGATCCGGCCTATGCGGCCAAGGCGCGGGAAGTCTCGGCGCGTACCCGCGACCTGGTGGAGGTGCTGCGCGAGCTGCCGCTGGAAGAGCTGCGCCTGGCCAACACCCCGCGGCTGGCCTTCCATTGCCCTTGCACCCTGCAGCACGCCCAGCGCCTGGGCGGCGCCGTGGAGGGCGTCTTGCAGCGCCTCGGCTTCCCGCTGGCGCCGGTGCCCGACGGCCACCTCTGCTGTGGCTCGGCCGGCACCTATTCGCTGACCCAGCCGGACTTGTCGCGGCGGTTGCGCGACGCCAAGCTCGACGCCCTGGAGAGCGGTCACCCCGAGGTGATCGCCACCGCCAACGTCGGCTGCCAGAGCCATCTCGACGGCGCCGGGCGGACTCCCGTGCGCCACTGGATCGAAATCCTCGACGCGGCCCTGGCCGCTCCGACCCAACCCTGAACCCTGGAGGCCCCATGAAGACCAAAGCCGTGCTCACCCTTGCCGAGATCGACACCCTGCTGGCCGCCGGTCGCGCCGAAGCCGAGCGCCAGGGCTGGGCCGTGTGCATCGCCGTGGCCGATGACGGCGGCCATCCGCTGGCCCTGCTGCGCCTCGACGGCGCCGCGCCCAACAGCGCCTACATCGCCCCGGAAAAGGCCCGCAGCGCCGCCCTGGCGCGCAAGGAGTCCAAGGTGCTGGAAGAGATGATCAACAACGGCCGCACCGCCTTTCTCAGCGCCCCGCTGATGCAGGGCATGCTCGAAGGCGGGGTGCCCATCCTGGTGGACGGCCAGGTGGTGGGCGCTGTCGGCGTCTCGGGTGTCAAGGCGCCGGAAGATGCGCAGGTCGCGAAAGCCGCCATCGCCGCGCTCAACTGAATTCATAGCTTCATATCAAGGAAAGCCATCATGACCGACCGCACTACCCTGGGCCGCCTGCAGGTGGCCACCGAGCTGCAGCGCTTCATCGACGAGGAGGTGCTGCCCGGCACCGGACTCGATACCGCCACCTTCTGGTCGGGCGTGGACCAGCTGGTGCACGAGCTGGCGCCGCGCAATCGCGAACTGCTGGCCGAGCGGGATCGCCTGCAGGTGGAGCTGGACAACTGGCACAGCGCCCATCCCGGCCCGGTCACCGATCTGCCCGCCTACCAGCGCTTTCTGGAGGGCATCGGCTATCTGCAACCGGTCCCCGGCCAGGTGCAGGCCTCGACGGCCGGGGTCGACCGCGAGATCGCCGAACAGGCCGGTCCGCAGCTGGTGGTGCCGGTGCTCAACGCCCGCTACGCCCTGAACGCCGCCAACGCCCGCTGGGGGTCGCTGTACGATGCCCTCTATGGCACCGACGCCCTGCCCGAAACCGATGGCGCCGAGCGCGGCAAGGGCTACAACCCCGCCCGTGGCGCCAAGGTGGTGGCCTTCGCCCGCCAGGTGCTGGATGGCGTGGCCCCCCTGGCCAGCGGCTCGCACCGGGACGCCACCGCCTACCGCATCCAGGATGGCCGCCTGGTGGTGGACCTCAGGAGCGGTACCAGCGAACTGGCCGATCCGGCCGCCTTCGTCGGTTACCAGGGCGATGCCGCGGCACCGTCCGCGGTCCTGCTGCGCCATAACGGCCTGCACCTGGAAATCCAGATCGACCGCGACAGCGCCATCGGCAAGACCGACGCCGCCGGGGTCAAGGACCTGCTGATGGAGGCTGCGGTCAGCACCATCATGGACCTGGAAGACTCCATCGCCGCGGTGGATGCCGCCGACAAGGTGCTGGCCTATCGCAACTGGCTGGGCCTGATGAAGGGCGACCTGGCCGAAGAGGTCAGCAAGGGCGGCGAGACCTTCACCCGCCGCCTCAACCCCGATCGCGAGTACCAGGGCGCCGACGGCCAGCCGCTGAGCCTGCACGGGCGCTCGCTACTGTTCATCCGCAACGTTGGTCACCTGATGACCAATCCGGCGGTGCTGCTGGAAGACGGCCGCGAGATCCCCGAGGGCATCCTCGATGCCGTGGTCACCGTGACCATCGCCATGCACGACCTCAAGCGCCAGGGCAATTCCCGCAGCGGCTCGGTGTACATCGTCAAACCCAAGATGCACGGCCCGGCCGAGGTGGCCTTCGCCGTCCAGCTGTTCGACCGTGTCGAGGCCCTGCTGGGGCTGCCGGCCAACACCGTCAAGCTGGGCATCATGGACGAGGAGCGGCGCACCAGCGTCAACCTCAAGGCCTGCATCGCCGCCGCCGCGGCGCGGGTGGCCTTCATCAATACCGGCTTCCTCGACCGCACCGGCGACGAGATGCACACCGCCATGCTGGCCGGCCCCATGCTGCGCAAGGGCGACATGAAGACCTCCAAGTGGATCACCGCCTACGAGCGCAACAACGTGCTGGTCGGCCTGGCCTGCGGCCTGCGCGGCAAGGCGCAGATCGGCAAGGGCATGTGGGCCATGCCCGATCTGATGGCCGCCATGCTGGAGCAGAAGATCGGCCATCCCAAGGCCGGCGCCAACACCGCCTGGGTACCGTCGCCCACCGCCGCCGTGCTGCACGCCCTGCATTACCACCAGGTCAACGTCCAGCAGGTGCAGCAGGAGCTGGAGCGCAGCGATGTCGACGCCGCCCGCGGCGAATTGCTCGCCGGGCTGCTCAGCGTGCCGGTGGCCGAGTCGCCGGACTGGTCCGCCGAGGCCATCCAGCAGGAGCTGGACAACAACTGCCAGGGCATCCTCGGCTACGTGGTGCGTTGGGTCGACCAGGGCGTCGGCTGCTCCAAGGTGCCCGACATCCATGACGTCGGCCTGATGGAAGACCGCGCCACCCTGCGCATCTCCAGCCAGCACATCGCCAACTGGCTGCACCACGGCGTGGTCAGCGCCGAACAGGTGGACGAGACGCTGCAACGCATGGCCAAGGTGGTCGACGGCCAGAACGCCGGCGACGCCCTCTACGAGCCCATGGCCGGTCACTTCGACACGTCCTACGCCTATCGCGCCGCCCGCGACCTGATCTTCAAGGGCCGCGAGCAGCCCAGCGGCTACACCGAGCCGCTGCTGCACGCCTGGCGGTTGAAGAAGAAAGCGGGGGCCTGAGAGGATTGATGCTCAACGCTCGGACGTGTCTTGCGGATCGAGCGTTGAGTGATACTGGCCTTGGTCCAGAGCCTCCGCATGCGCAGGCTTGACGGACTTCAGGTCGCTCCCTAGTATGGATCCCAACACGGCCCCTCTCGGCTGACTCACTTAGGTGATGAAGCTGCTGAGGGGTTTTTTATTGCCTGCGTTTTTACCAGTCGGCTTCCCAGCCAGGCTGGGCGCCCATGCCCGCGATGTTCAGGCCCAGGTGCGATAGCTCAGGGAAGCTCAGTAGATGCGCCTTGATTCGCTGTGACCAGGTTGATCGAGGATTCACGACGTCCAGCAGATGGCGTGTCATGCGCAGCAGTAGATAGCACCGTGCCAGAGCATGGGCGTTGCCTATGAAAGGCTGTACCCAAGGTGCCTCGGCCAGGTAGGGCAGTTTTGGCTGATCGACGATGTTGCGATTCCACAGTCGGCTGTGGTGCGCGCAAACATTGCGCAGATAGTTGAGGCTACGTAACCAGGACGAAAAGACACGACCGTTCGATAGCCCATACTTGGCTGCAATGGCGTCCTGGTCGGTCTCTTGCAAGCCACTGTACAGCGTGGACATCGTGCCGAAATCCCACACTTCCGCCGCTATCCAGATTGGCAAAGGCAGCCCGTACTTATCCTTGCAATGCCGAATGAAGTCTTCCTTGGAGCGGGCGATCAATTTTGCCTGACGTCCCATCCAGTCGTGGTGGCGGCTGAGTCCGGTTCGAGGATCCAGTTTGCTGCTGAAGTCGCCGTGCAATAGTTCGGGGCGCAGGTAGGCAAAGGCATCTCTGGCACCGAGGCAGTAGGCGATGTCGACTCTCAAGCCGACTTCAATGCGCTCCAGGGCGTCCAGCGTCAGCAGTCGTAACTTCTTGTCGAACACATAGAGGTCGACGGCATTCTGAAAGGTGGCACCGACTTTGAATTCGTCCAGTGTCACGGTGGTGACCTTGAGCTTTCGCGGCTTCTTACCTCTATCCAGCAATAACAGGGCACCGCTTCGCTCTCGAAACGCATACCAATAGCCGCTCAGGCGGTAATAGCCGATTCGGCTCAGGTAGTTGAGCGCCAACGTTCTATCAGTGACGGCCAGGCCGCGTCGAGTCAATTGATCCAGCTGATCATCCACGCTCATCCATGGCTTGGCGTATCCCGACATTGATCCATTCCTTTTGATCAGAAAGCTATTCAGCGGCTTGGTTAATAGCCTATCGCCCGGGCCGTACGATCCATCGGGCCTTCTCGAAGGAACTCAAAAAGGCGTTTTCTGTAAATGAAGGAAAAGCGTGTAGTACGTTAGCGATCCAGTAGCTCAGGCAAAAGGCCTTCGGGTGGTGGATCCTCTATTGGAGCACCACCAACGACCGCTGACCCTCCGACCACCGCCCCTTCCCTTGCCACTGGCGAATTTTTATACTATCGGGTCCCCCGTTCCCGGGATCATCATCGCCACGAGGAAGACCATGGCCCGCGTTACTGTCGAAGACTGCCTGGACAACGTAGACAACCGATTCGAGCTGGTCATGCTCGCCACCAAGCGCTCGCGCCAGCTGGCCACCGGCGGCAAGGAGCCCAAGGTACCGTGGGACAACGACAAGCCCACCGTCGTCGCCCTGCGCGAGATCGCCGAAGGCCTGGTCGACGAAGAAGTCATCCGTCTGGACGACATCGTCGAAGAAGAGCCGCTGTTCGCCGCCTTCGAAGTCAACGAAGAAGCGGACGGCGAGGCCCTCTAAGCCATGGCCGCCGAGCCTGCGTATGGTGACGTCCACCCGACCGGCATCGACCTGCTGGCCGAGCGTCTGGCGGACTACCTGACCCCTGACCAGGTCAATCTGGTACGGCGGGCCTACTACTACGCCGAGCAGGCTCACGACGGGCAGCGCCGCCGCAGCGGCGAGCCCTATGTCACCCATCCGCTGGCCGTCGCCAACATCCTCGCCGACATGCACATGGACCATCAGAGCCTGATGGCCGCCATGCTGCACGACGTGATCGAGGACACCGGCATCGCCAAGGAAGCCCTGGCCGGCCAGTTCGGCGAGACGGTGGCGGAGCTGGTGGACGGGGTCAGCAAGCTGACCCAGATGAAGTTCGAGACCAAGGCCGAGGCCCAGGCGGAGAACTTCCAGAAGATGACCATGGCGATGTCCAAGGACATCCGCGTCATCCTGGTCAAGCTGGCCGACCGGCTGCACAACATGCGCACCCTGGACGCCATGCCGCCGGACAAGAGCCGGCGCATCGCCAAGGAAACCCTGGAAATCTACGCGCCCATCGCCAACCGGCTGGGCATGCACGATTTCTACGTGGAATTCGAGGACCTGGGTTTTCGCGCCATGCACCCGATGCGCGCCGAACGCATCCAGCGGGCGGTCAAGACCGCGCGGGGCAATCGCCGCGAGATCCTCGGCAAGATCCAGGAATCCCTGGCCAACTGCCTGGCCCGTGACGGCCTGGACGGCGAGGTGGTCGGGCGCGAAAAGCACCTGCACAGCATCTATCAGAAGATGCGCGGCAAGCGTAAGTCGTTCAACGAGATCATGGACGTCTACGGCTTCCGCATCATCGTCGACAAGGTCGATACCTGCTACCGCGTGCTCGGCGCGGTGCACAATCTCTACAAGCCGTTCCCGGGGCGCTTCAAGGACTACATCGCCATCCCCAAGGCCAACGGCTACCAGTCCCTGCACACCACCCTGTTCGGCATGCACGGGGTGCCCATCGAGATCCAGATCCGCACCCGCGAGATGGAAGAGATGGCCAACAACGGCATCGCCGCCCATGGCCTGTACAAGGCCGGCGGCGACGAGCCGCGCGCCAGTCACCTGCGCGCCCGCCAGTGGGTGAAGGGCATCCTCGAGTTGCAGCAGCGCGCGGGCAACTCCCTGGAATTCATCGAGAACGTGAAGATCGACCTCTTTCCCGACGAGGTCTACGTCTTCACCCCCAAGGGCCGCATCATGGAGCTGCCCAAGGGCTCCACGGCCGTGGACTTCGCCTACGCGGTGCACACCGACGTCGGCAACAGCTGCATCGCCTGCCGCATCAACCGCCGCCTGGCGCCGCTGTCGCAGCCGCTGGGCAGCGGCGAGACGGTGGAGATCGTCACCGCCCCCGGCGCCCGGCCCAATCCGGCCTGGCTCAACTTCGTGGTCACCGGCAAGGCGCGCACCAACATCCGCCATGCGCTCAAGCAGCAGCGTCGCTCCGAGTCCATCAGCCTCGGCGAGCGGCTGCTGAACAAGGCGCTGTCCGGCTTCGGCACCCAGCTGTCGAAGATCTCGCCGATGCGCATCCTCTCGGTGCTCGGCGAATACAAGGGCGTGGTGCTGGAAGACCTGCTCGAAGAGATCGGCCTGGGCAACCGCATGGCCTATGTGGTGGCGCGGCGCCTGGTGTCCGGCAGCGAGCAGGAAGAGCCACTGGAACCCCAGGCCAGCACCACGCCCCAGGGCCCGCTGGCGATCCGCGGTACCGAAGGCCTGGTGATCAGCTACGCCAAGTGCTGCACGCCGATTCCGGGCGATCCCATCGTCGGACACCTGTCGGCCGGCAAGGGCATGGTGATCCACCTGGAAAATTGCCGGAACATCGCTGAATTCCGGCATAACAGCGAAAAGTGCATCGTGCTCAACTGGGCCAAGGACGTCACCGGCGAATTCAGCGTCGAGTTGCGCGTCCAGCTGGAACACCAGCGCGGCCTGATCGCCATGCTGGCCAACAACGTCACCGCCGCGGACGCCAACGTCGAGAAGATCGGCATGAACGAGCGTGACGGCCGGGTCAGCGTGGTCCAGCTGGTGGTCAGCGTGCGTGATCGCGTGCACCTAGCGCGGGTGATCAAGAAGCTGCGGACGCTCAAGGGCGTGGCCGGTATCACTCGGGTTCGCAGCTGAGGTTGCAGGGTGTCACCACCGGCTTGCAGAATCGGGCCTTTCCCGCACAGGAGCGACCCATGAGCAAGCAAGTGATCCACACCGACAAGGCGCCCGCCGCCATTGGCACCTATTCCCAGGCGATCAAGGTCGGTGACACCATCTATCTCTCCGGGCAGATCCCGCTCAATCCGACCAGCATGGAGCTGGTGGACGGCTTCGAAGCCCAGGTGGTCCAGGTCTTCGAGAACCTCAAGTCCGTCGCCGAAGCCGCCGGTGGTTCGCTGGCCGACATCGTCAAGCTGAACATCTTCCTGATCGACCTCGCCCACTTCGCCACCGTCAACGAGATCATGGGTCGCTATTTCCAGCAGCCCTATCCCGCACGCGCCGCCATCGGCGTGGCCGCGCTGCCGAAGGGCTCCCAGGTGGAAATGGATGGGGTCTTGGTACTGAGTTAAAGCCTTTGATCGCGGCCATGGGCCGCTCCTACAGTAGTTGATGCACCTGTAGGAGCGGCCCATGGCCGCGATGACCCCCAAAAAAAAGCCGACCGTCTCGCGACGGTCGGCTTTTTCATGTCTGCCTGCTTAGGCCGGGATGGACTTGATCTTCGGCATCCGCGCCCAGCAACGGTGCTTGGCGATGGCAGCGAAGAAGTCCTGCTGCACCGCCTTGAAATCACTGCCGGTCAGCAGCGCCTCGTCGGTGTCCAGGTAGACCGCCTTGAGCAACTGCTCGGCTTCGCCGGTGAGGGCGATGGCCTTGAGGTGCTTGTAGGCTTCCAGCAGGTAGTGCTTGATCACGCCGTCGTCGAGCATGGCCTTGACGCTCTCGGCGCCGCCCGGCACATAGACCGCGTCCAGCGCCACCGAAGGCATGCCTTCGGCCGAACCGTCCACGGCCACTTCGCTGCCGTCGGCGGCCTTGACCGGGCCGGCGGTGGGGCCGAGCACCTTCACATGAGCACCTTCGGCCTTGAGCGCCTGCTTGATGGCGTCCACCTCGCTGGCGATGACGCCGTCACCTACCAGCACCGCCACCTTGAAGCCCTTGATATTGCCGGACAGCAGATTGAGCTGGCTCAGCGCCGGCGACTTGTCGATGGAGACCTTGCGCGGCTGCACGGTGGGGGCGGTGGGCGGGGTCACGCCGACCTTCTTGGCCACCTTCTGCGCCAGCTCCAGATCGATGTTGGCGAGGATCTCGTTGACCTGGCGCTCGCGAATCCACATGCGCTCGACCTTGCCCAGCTCGAAGCTGTAGGCATCGGCGACGTGCGCCTGCTCGGCTTCCGACAGGCTGTTGTAGAACAGCGTGGCCTGGGAGAAGTGGTCGCCGAAGGTCTCGCTGCGCTCACGCACCTTGTGGCCGTCTATGCGCTCGTAGTAGCTCTCGAAGCCGCCGTCCTGGGGTGCCGGTGGGGTTTCCTTGGGCCAGCCACCGTCGATGGAGTTGGGCTCGTAGGAGGCGCGACCCTTGTCGATGGTCATGCGGTACTTGGCGTCACGCTGGCCGTTGTGATTCGGCACCACCGGGCGGTTGACCGGCAGCTCGTGGAAGTTCGGCCCACCGAGACGGCTGATCTGGGTATCGGTGTAGGAGAACAGCCGACCCTGCAGCAGGGGATCATTGCTGAAGTCGATACCGGGCACGACATGGCCGGGGCAGAAGGCCACCTGCTCGGTCTCGGCGAAGTAGTTGTCCGGGTTGCGGTTGAGCACCAGCTTGCCCAGCGGGGTGATGGGCACCAGCTCCTCGGGGATGATCTTGGTGGCGTCGAGGATGTCCCAGTCGAACTTGTGCTCGTCTTCCTCGGGAATGATCTGCACGCCGAATTCCCACTCGGGGTAGTCACCGGCTTCGATGGCTTCCCAGAGGTCGCGACGGTGGGCATCGGTGTCCTTGCCGGCCAGCTTCTGGGCCTCGTCCCACACCAGGGAGCGCACGCCGCCGGCGGGCTTCAGGTGGATCTTGACGAAGACGCCCTTGCCGGCGGTGTTGATCATGCGGAAGGTGTGGATGCCGAAGCCCTGCATGCTGCGCAGGTTCACCGGGATGGCGCGGTCGGTCATGGTCCAGAGCACCATGTGCGCCGACTCGGGCACCAGGGAAACGAAGTCCCAGAAGGTGTCGTGGGCGCTGCCGCCGGTGGGGATCTCGTTGTGCGGCTCGGGCTTCACCGCATGGACGAAGTCGGGGAACTTGATGGCGTCCTGGATGAAGAAGACCGGCATGTTGTTGCCGACCATGTCCCAGTTGCCTTCCTCGGTGTAGAACTTGATGGCGAAGCCACGCACGTCGCGCACGCTGTCGCCGGAGCCGCGCGGGCCCTGCACGGTGGAGAAGCGCACGAACACCGGGGTCTGGTGGTTGGGGTCGCGGAAGAGCGCGGCCTTGGTCAGGTCGGACCAGTCCTGGTAGGGCTGGAAATAGCCATAGGCACCGGTGCCGCGGGCATGGACGATGCGCTCCGGGATGCGCTCGTGGTCGAAGTGGGTGATCTTCTCCCGCATGATGAAGTCTTCGAGCAGGGAAGGCCCGCGGGTGCCGGCGCGCAGCGAATTCTGGTTGTCGGCGATCTTCACGCCATGGTTGGTGCGCAGTGCCTGGCCGGTGGCATCGGAGCGGAATTGCTCCAGTTGCTCGATTTTCTTCGAGGTGTTCTGGCGATCCAGGGTGTCGGTACCGGCGAGTTCACTCTTGGGGGGCGTAGCCATGGAAAGTCCTCATCAGGCGCCTGTCAGGCGCTCTTTGCGTCCCCTACGGAATGTGGGGCGAATTCAGGCAGTCCTGTAGTGACTCATGGGCTGGAGCTGGTGTTCCGCTTGGCTGATGCGAAGCGACGGGCTGTTCCCGCGGGTGAAGTCCCGGCGCACGAACTGGCCATATGCCTTTATTGGCTTAATACCCGACAACAAGTGCTAAGCAGATATAAGCGCGCGCGTTAAACTGCGCGGCTGGATCACCCTCCAGTTGTCTGACGATACCCACAAGGTTTTTCCATTGATCGAATTCCACGCTGTCCACAAGACGTACCGCACGCGCGGTCGCGAGGTCGCGGCGCTCCAGCCGGTCGACCTGAGGATCGAAGCCGGCGAGATCTTCGGCCTGATCGGCCATTCCGGTGCCGGCAAGAGCACCCTGCTGCGCCTGATCAACCGCCTCGAAGCCCCCAGCGGCGGTCGCCTGCAGGTCGACGGCGCCGAGGTCACTACCCTGGGCTCGACCGAGCTGCGCGATTTCCGCCGCCGCATCGGCATGATCTTCCAGCACTTCAATCTGCTCTCCTCGAAGACCGTGGCGGCCAACGTGGCCCTGCCATTGGAACTGGCCGGCGGCCGTTCGCGGGCGCAGATCGCCCAGCGCGTCGAGGAGCTGCTGGCGCGGGTCGGCCTGTCCGACCAGGCGCGCAAGTATCCGGCGCAGCTCTCCGGCGGTCAGAAGCAGCGCGTCGGCATCGCCCGCGCCCTGGCCACCGAGCCGAAGATCCTGCTCTGCGACGAGGCCACCAGCGCCCTCGATCCCCAGACCACCGCCCAGGTGCTGCAACTGCTCGCCGAACTCAATCGCGAGCTGGGCCTGACCATCGTGCTGATCACCCACGAGATGGACGTGATCCGCCGCGTCTGTGATCGCGTCGCCGTGCTCGACGGCGGCGCCGTGGTGGAGCAGGGCACCGTCGCCGATGTCTTCCTGCACCCGCAGCACCCCACCACCCGCCGCTTCGTGTTCGAGGCCGAGCACCAGGACGAGGCCGAGCTGGCCGACGCCTATGCCCATGTCGAAGGCCGCATCCTGCGCCTGACCTTCCGCGGCGAAGCCACCTATGCACCGCTCTTGGGCCACGTCGCCCGGGAGACCGGTGTCGACTACAGCATTCTCGGCGGTCGCATCGACCGCATCCGGGACGAGCCCTATGGCCAGCTCACCATCGCCCTGGTGGGCGGTGACCTGGACGCCGCCCTGGCTCGCTTCCAGGCCGCCGACGTCACCGTGGAGGTCCTGCGCTGATGGACGAACTCTTCACCAACATCGACTGGGCCGAGATCTGGCAGGCGACCCAGGACACCCTGGCCATGCTTGGCTGGTCCATGCTCTTCACCCTGATCCTCGGGCTGCCGCTGGGCGTGCTGCTGTTTCTCACCAGCCGCCGTCAGCTGCTGGAGCAGCCGCTGGTCTACGGCATCCTCTCCTTCGTGGTCAACGTGCTGCGCTCGGTGCCCTTCATCATCCTCCTGATCCTGATGATCCCCATCACGGTCTGGCTGATCGGCACCTCCCTGGGCGTCGAGGGCGCCATTCCGCCGCTGGTGGTGGGCGCCGCGCCCTTCTTCGCCCGGCTGGTGGAGACCGCCCTGCGCGAGGTCGACCGCGGCATCATCGAGGCGACCCAGGCCATGGGCGCCAGCCTCTGGCAGATCGTCACCCGCACCCTGTTGCCCGAGGCCCTGCCCGGGCTGATCGCGGCCACCACCGTCACCGCCATCGCCCTGGTGTCCTACACCGCCATGGCCGGGGTGATCGGCGGCGGCGGCCTGGGCGATCTGGCCATCCGTTTCGGCTACCAGCGCTTCCAGACCGACGTCATGGTGGTCACGGTGCTCTTGCTGCTGGTGCTGGTCCAGGTACTGCAGATGGTCGGCGATCGCCTCGTCGCCCATTTCAGTCGTCGTTGATCCAGGCTTCATCCACTCGAAGGTTTTGCACAAGGAAAATCCAGATGTCGCTGAAACGTACCCTGCTGTCCCTGGCCTTCGGCCTGGGTGTCGCCACCGCCGCCCAGGCCGCCGAGACCCTGACCGTCGCGGTCAATCCGGTTCCCCACGCGGAGATCCTGGAATTCATCAAGCCGCAGCTGGCCAAGGAAGGCGTGGACCTCAAGATCAAGGTCTTCACCGACTACATCCAGCCTGATCGTCAGACCGATCAGAAGCAGGTGGATGCCAACTACTTCCAGACCAAGCCCTATTACGCCAGCTACAAGAAGAGCAACCCGAGCAGCGACCAGGTGCCGGTGGTGGCGGTGCACGTCGAGCCCTTCGGTGCCTATTCGCAGAAGATCAAGGACATCAAGGACCTCAAGGACGGCGCCACCGTGGCCATCCCCAACGACCCGAGCAACTCCGGTCGCGCGCTGCTGCTGATCGCCAAGCAGGGCCTGATCACCCTCAAGGATCCGAGCAACGTCACCGCCACCCCGCGTGACATCGTCGAGAATCCCAAGCACCTGAAGTTCAAGGAGCTGGAAGCCGCGACCCTGCCGCGCGTGCTGAACCAGGTCGACCTGGCGCTGATCAACGCCAACTACGCCCTGGAAGCCAAGCTGGTGCCGACCAAGGACGCCATCTTCATCGAGAGCGGCGAGTCGCCCTATGCCAACCTGCTCTACACCCGTGCCGACAAGGCCAACGACCCGGCCATCCAGAAGCTGGCCAAGGCCCTGACCACCCCCGAGGTGAAGCAATTCATCGAGAAGAAGTACCAGGGCGCCGTCGTTCCCGCGTTCTGAGCCTCGGCTCCATCGCCGTCGACGCTCGCAGAAGCGTCGACGGTTCCACCCCGTTCTAGGAAACTGCCATGAAGAAATTGCTCGCCACCGCCGCCCTGCTGGCCGCCAGCCTGGCCGCCCACGCCGCCGAGACCCTCAGCGTCGCCGCCACCCCGGTGCCCCACGCCGAGATCCTCGAATTCGTCAAACCCCAGCTGGCCAAGGAAGGGGTGGACCTGCAGATCAAGGTCTTCACCGACTACGTGCAGCCCAACCTGCAGGTGGCCCAGAAGCGTCTGGACGCCAATTTCTTCCAGCACCAGCCCTACCTGGATGAATTCAACAAGAGCCGCGGTACCGACCTGGTGACCGTCGCCCAGGTGCATGTCGAGCCCTTCGGCATCTACTCGCAAAAGATCAAGAAGCTCGACGAAGTCCGCGAAGGCGCCGTCGTGGCCATCCCCAGTGACGCCACCAATGGCGGCCGTGCCCTGCTGCTGCTGGAAAAGGCCGGGCTGATCAAGCTCAAGGACAGCGCCAACATCCTCGCCACGCCCAAGGACATCGCCGAGAATCCCAAGAAGCTCAAGTTCAAGGAGCTGGAAGCCGCGACCCTGCCACGCGTGCTGAATCAGGTCGACCTGGCGCTGATCAACACCAACTACGCCCTGGAAGCCAAGCTCAACCCGACCCAGGACGCCCTGCTGCTGGAAGGCAAGGAATCGCCCTATGCCAACATCCTGGTCGCCCGTCCGGACAACAAGGACAGCGATGCCGTGCAGAAGCTGGCCAAGGCGCTGAACACCCCGGCGGTGAAGCAATTCATCGAAGAGAAGTACAAGGGCGCCGTGGTGCCGGCGTTCTAAGCGCTGCCCGAGACAACAGACGCCGGCCCCGTGCCGGCGTTTTTCGTAGGGATCAATGGCGTTTCAGGGGGACGACGCCCATTCCCAGGCCGAAGGGTCGAAAGACCGCTTGCAGCGTCGCCAGGGTGGGATTGCCTTCATCCTGCTCCAATTGTCGCAAGGTACGCAGCGAGATACGGGCCATGCGTGCGAAGTCAGCCTGGGTCAGGCCGGTTATGTCGCGACGCAGACGCCGGACACCGGTGCCCAGACTCAGGCGCCCGGTCTGTAATCCTTCACGGATATCATCCAGCTTGTGTTGCCGCAGTTCCGGATCATCGAGGTTCATAGCAGCCCTGCCTCGCGCAAATGGCTATCCAGACGCCGTAACGGAATCCGCGGATGTTCCCAGGTGGCCCGGGGCAGCATCGGCTGCAACAGGTCCGGCAGGGCGCGGAGCTGCTCGGCGTTCTGCTTGAGTGCTTCCCACAGCCGTTCGGGATCGTCCCACTCGGCCAGCAGCCGACAGGTCGCGTACCAATCGACAGCGCCCGCCTGCTCGACGGGCGTTGGCCATTTGCTGGTTCGGGTGATGCCCTGCTCATCCATGACCATGGGGGCAAGGTCGTAGAGAGGCGCCAGGCGCACGCGATGCTCATTCCGCAGAATGGCGGTATTGCGGCCGTGGTTGTCACTGTTGCCCAGCAGCTGATTGAGCAGATCACGGCGCAGGTAGTCGTCCAGCAGCGCCGGAATCTCACGGTCCTGACCCGCTGCGCGCCAGACCCTGATCAGGGCGCCGATGGCGTCGAGATGATTCAGATAGCTGCCGGGCACCAGGGTGTGAGTCAGCGAATAGAGGGATTCAACGGCCAGACGCTCTACGTGTTGCGGGCCGGTGCAGCGGTCGAAGCGTGGCAGCCAGAGACTGGGTCGGCGACCCTCTTCCAGGGCGAGTCCGTTTTCAGCGACGGTCTCCAGCCCAAGGGTATTCAAGGCCCGATAGTAGCCGTGCTCGCTACGCAGGATATCCTGGTCCGTGGCGTTGCCTTTGTTGCGCGGAAACTTCACCAGCCAGTGTCGACAGGCCAAGTCATCGGTTAGGGTGGCATCTGGATGGAGCAAGCCCTGAGCATCTTCGGCCAGCAGTAGCTTGGGTGCATCGCCACCTGCCCCGGTTGCACCGCCGATGGCGGCACCTTGCTCATAGGCATACTCCAAAAAGTCCTGATCGCGAGCGATGACCTGTTCACGGGTAAAGCCCACGGAGGGTGTCTGCGCCAGCCCGTCCAGCGACTCACGAATTCGCAGATGGCCGATGGGCGCTGGCGTGCAGCGCGATAACAATTGAAAGTCGGTCTGCGCAGCTTCCGCTGCGGTCAGCCCGAGGCGAGGCAGCAGAAAGCGGCGAGCGGCGCCAGCCGGGAGAATGTCCTGGAGAAACGCTGGCCAATGGGGCAGGCGCTCGACCTCCCAACTCAAAGGCAGGTTGGCGCTCACGGCTGCAGCCGTCGGCTTGCCGAAATCGTCGAGATGATCGCTCAGGTAGGCGGCCAGATAGCTGAGGGTGCAGGCGCCTTGTTGGGGGCCTTGCCCAGGGTCATCGAAAACCAGGCGCAGGGCATCGTGCCAATGCCCGCTCAGATAGGCTTGAACCACGAGCGTACTCACGGCAGACCTCCGGCAATATACTGCCGATAATTATGGGTGCTATACGTATTATCGGCAATATAGTGCCTGAAACAAGCTTATATAGCGCGATATTGGGTATTAAATTGCCGTTTGCATGGTCGGCGCGCTGCCCCTACGGCCGACGATCACCAGCAATACCGCGGCGCCGGCCGCCATCAGCAGCGGCAGGGCGTGGCCGGTGAGCCACTGGCTGGCGGCGCCGGTGACCAGCGGGCCGACCAGGCAGCCGACACCCCAGAGCTGGGCAATGCAGGCGTTGGCGCTGACCAGTTCGGCGTCGCGATAGCGCTCGCCCACCAGGATCAGCGCCAGGGTGAAGAGGCCGCCGGCGGTTGCGCCGAACAGCACCAGCAGTGGCCAGACGCCCGCGGTGTGCAGCAGCAGCGGCAGGGCCAGACTGACCGCCAGCAGCCCCAGGGCGCAGCCAAGGAACAGGCCCTGGCGCGAGAGGCGATCGGCGAGCAGACCCAGGGGAAGTTGCAGCAGGGCATCGCCCACCACCACGGCGCTGACCATGTACAGCGCCAGTTGCTGGCCGAAGCCCTGGTTGAGCGCATAGACCGGCAGCAGGGTGAGGATCATCGCCTCGAAGCAGGCGAACAGCGCCACCGCCCAGGCGATGGCTGGAGCGCCGCGGCAGAAGTCCAGCAGCGCTCGCCAGGCCGCGGTGTGGCCGCCGGCGGCCGGCGCGCCCTGACGGCCGAGCAGCAGGGCAGCGCCGCCGAGCATGAGCAGGCCGCCAAGCCAGAAGCCCTGGTCGCCCTCGGTGCCCAGCACCCCCAGCAGCAGCGGACCGGCCAGCTGGCTCAGGGCGTAGCTGCTGCCATAGAGGGCCACCAGGCGGCCGCGCCAACGATCGGTGATGACCTGGTTCATCCAGCTTTCGCCAAGCACGAAGACCAGGGTGAGGATGGCGCCCAGGGCCAGGCGCAGGAGCAGCCACAAGGGGTAGCTGGGCAGCAGCGAGAGCACGATCAGCGAGGCGGCGCCACTGATCAGGCACAGTCGCATCAGCCGCGGCGTGCCGATGCGCGCGGCCAGGCGTCCGGCCAGACTGGCGCCGGTGAGGATGCCGAGGGCTGGCGAAGCGGCCATGACGCCGATGGCGAAGCTGCCATAGCCCCAGCCTTCCAGGCGCAGCGAGACCAGCGGCATCGACAGGCCGCTGGCCAGGCCCACGCTGATGACACTGCCCAGCACGGCGAAATAGATGGCCCAGGGCATGGGCGATGGCGAGGAATTCATGGACTCAGCCTAGCTGATCGGGGTGGAAGACGGGTAGCTGCCACGCGCAGCCTATGGAGCCCTGGGCGTCCGCCGGGGTTCCGGCACGGTTGGCCTTTGCCGGGCTTTCGCGTAGCGTGCGCGCTACCTGAAGCCGGTTGAGAGATAACAGAACATGCGGAAATGGCAATGCATCGTGTGCGGCTATATCTATGACGAAGCCCTGGGCTGGCCGGACGACGGCATCGCGCCGGGAACGCGCTGGGAGGATGTGCCCGAGGATTGGCTGTGCCCGGACTGCGGCGTGGGCAAGGGCGACTTCGAGATGATCGCCATCGGCTGATCACCCCGCTCCGCGTCTTCTGCGCGGACACAAAAAAGGCATCGCACGGGCGATGCCTTTTGGCTGCAGCGGCGATCCGTGCCGCCTCATGCTCAGCCTTCGATGCTGTCCTTCAGCGCCTTGCCCGGCTTGAACGCCACCGTGTTGCTCGCACGAATCTTGACCGGCTCGCCGGTCTGGGGATTCTTCCCCATGCGGGCACCGCGGTGACGCGGCAGGAAGGTACCGAAGCCGACCAGGGTAACGCTGTCCTTGCGGTGCAGCGCATTCGCGATCTCATCCAGCAGCGTGTTGAGCACGACGTTGGCTTGTTCCTTTGGAAGTCCGACTTTTTCAGCGATCACAGTCGCCAATTCAGGCTTGCGCATACCTACCTCTCTTGGAGTCATTTTTAGCCGTGTGGGCGTCGCATGGCTTTCCTGGCAAAGCGATTACCCCCGAGATAGAGGGTGGCCCGACACAAAGATCGTTGGTGCGACAAAAGTCGAACCAGATAGCGTTATAAGGCAAAGCCGAGAAGAGCGAAAGTTAATTAGCAGACTATTAGCCGTTGGTAGGATGACTGATGCCGACTTGGACATTTATCGACCAATTTTGGCCATCTATGTGGACATTCTGTCCACTTTATGGCCGGGGAGAAAGGAGGCGGAGCGACGATGAGGGGCTCTGGCAAGCCGGTATCGCGATCAGCGACGGCGCTGCGGACTTCTGATCCGGCAGCGCCGCTGAGGTGAGGGAAGGGGGTGAAGCGGCCGCTGGCCGCTCCACCCTCCGGATCAGGCCGGTGCCTGGGTCGGCATGACCGGTTGACCCGCCGGTGCCTGGCCTTCCAGGCGGCGCTCCAGGGCCTTGGGCTCGATCACCAGGCGCATGCCATTGCTGGCCTGGGTGCGCCCCCAGTCCTCGAGCAGCTCCATGCAGGCGTGATCGATATAGGAGACGCGCTCCAGGGGGACGTGCAGGGTGGTGCCGGGCTTGACCTGCTCCAGCACCTTGGTCAGCTGGGGCACGCGCAGGAAGGTCGCGGCGCCCACCAGGCGCAGGTCGGCCTGGTCCGGCTGGTCTTCGCGATAGGTCAGGCTGACCTTGAGTTGCGCCGCCTTGACCGCCAGGAAGGCGATGGACAGGCCGAAGCCCACCAGCACCCCGGTCAGCAGATCGGTGGCGACGATCATCAGGGCGGTCAGGGCATAGATGATCATGGGTGTCCGGCCATAGCGCTTGAGCCCGGTCAGCGACTTGGGATCGGCCAGCTTGACGCCGGTGAACACCAGCACGCCGGCCAGGCTCGCCACCGGCACCAGCTTGAGCACGAAGGGCAGGGCGGCGACGAAAGCCAGTAGCCAGAGGCCGTGGAAGATGGTGGAGGCGCGACTGGTGGCGCCGGCCTGGACATTGGCCGAGCTGCGCACGATGACCCCGGTCATGGGCAGGGCGCCAACGGCACCGCAGAGCAGGTTGCCGACACCCTGGGCGCCCAGCTCTCGGTCGAAGTGCGAGCGCGGCCCGGTGTGCATGCGGTCCACCGCGGCGGCCGAAAGCAGGGTCTCGGCGCTGGCGATGAAGGCCAGGGCGAGGGCGGCCACCACCAGTTCGGCATTGGCCAGCATGCCCAGGTCGGCAAAGGTCACCCAGTCGATGGCGTCGGCCAGGTTGTTGGGCACTTCCACGCGGCGGATGTCCAGCGCCAGCCAGAGACTGGCCAGGGTCGCCAGGGTCACGCCGATCAGGGCGCCGGGCAGGAAGCGCAGGGTCTGCGGGCGGAATTTCTCCCACAGCCACATGCTGGCGATGGTCAGCAGACCGATCAGCGCCGCCTGGGCGCCGCTGCCACTGCCGTTCCACTGGCTTGCCGCGGTGAGGGCGGCGCCGGGGAAGGCCAGCAGGTTGGACAGGCCCGAGGCCGCCGGCTTGGCATCCAGCATCACGTGCAGCTGAGAGAGCACGATGAGGATGCCGATGCCGGCGAGCATGCCGTAGACGACGGCGGGCGAGGTGACGCGGAACCAGGCGCCCAGGCGGGTGAAGCCGGCGATGAGCTGCAGCAGGCCGGCCAGCAGCAGCACCGGGCCCAGGGCCTCGATGCCGTGGCGGTTGATCAGGTCGAACACCAGCACCACCAGACCGGCGGCCGGACCGCTGACCTGCAGCGGCGAGCCGGCGAGAAAGCCGACCACCAGGCCACCGATGATGCCGGTGATGATGCCCTTGGCCGGCGGCATGCCGGAGGCGATGGCGATCCCCATGCACAGCGGCAGGGCGACCAGAAACACCACGAGTGAGGCCAGGGCATCGCGCGACAGGCTGCGCCCCGGGGTCTGTTGATTGCCAAGCATGGTCCTGGTCCTCCAGCGACTAGGTAAAGGGGTGCCCGCGCGTCATATCACGTCGTATGACACGGTTCGGGATTCAGGCAGCTAGCGGAAAGGGTGGACGGTCCCGATGGAGCCCCAAGTGGGGATCGCCCGGCGCGGTGCGCTGTTATGGCGACGGATCGGCTGACCCGTCTTGCAATGGCCATCCGGCGAACCGGATGGCCACCGTGGATCAGGCCTGCTGCAGACGCGGACGCGGGGTGGCGACCGGCATGTTCTCGCCATCCAGGGGCAGGAAGCGCTCCTGCTGGGCGTCGTACGCCTTGATCTCGCTGGTCTCGATGGAATAGACCCAGCCATGGATCTGCAGCTGACCGCTGGCCAGGCGCGAGGCCACCGAGGGGTGGGTGCGCAGGTGGACCAGCTGGGCCACCACGTTTTCCTCGGTCAAAAAGCCCAGGGTGCCGCCGTGGCCGCAGTCGCAATGACCATGGTCTTCGACCACGGTGCGGGCGACCTCGGCGTGGCGCAGCCAGACCTTTACCGTCGGCATCTTTTCCAGCGGATCGGGATTGAGCACCGCCTTCATGGCGCCGCAGTCGGAGTGGCCGCAAATGATGATGTGCTTCACGCCGAGGGCCACGACCGCGTATTCGATGGCGGTGGAGACGCCACCGTTCATCTGGCCGTAGGGGGGCACCACGTTGCCGACGTTACGGGTCACGAACAGATCGCCCGGCGAACTCTGGGTGATGAGCTCCGGGACGATGCGCGAGTCGGCGCAGGTGATGAACATGGCTTTGGGCGACTGCGCACTGGCGAGCTTCTTGAACAGCGCTTCCTGTTCGGGAAAGACATCCTGGCGGAAACGCTTGAAACCATCGACCAGTTGCAGGAGGGCCTCGTCGGGTGCGCCGAAGGTATCCGTGTTGTCGCTCATCTGTTTCTGACCTCTTCTCAAGTACGCAATGGCAGCGGCAAGCGCTGGTTAGTGGCTAGACGCCCCCTGGCATCGCCTCGATACGCCCCGACTCTCTCGAGCTCCGGTGGCTTCATTGTCTGGCGGTCCATCGCGTCGTCGGGCAGCGTCCTGGCACCCGGTCACTCAGTCTGGTGACCACAACCTTAATCCACGCTGAAACAATAGCTCGTGACAGACAACGCAGAAGATATTTCAAACTTATACTGAGATCATCCCGCCATTATCGCTGCACGATCAGCGCTTTTAGCCCTTTTATCGGCACGAAGCCGGAATATAGGCGCCGAATCGCGCTTTTCTCCGTGAAGAAAACGTGAATCGCGATAGCCGAAGAGTTTTCCTTGGCGATCAGTGGCTTGCGAGAGATGTGCAAAAATGTGAACGCAATGCCGCTGGCAGACATCGAGCGTCTTTCGCCCACTTTGCGTCCGGCCTGTGATCTGCGGCACAGTGCCGCAGCCTAGAGCTTTCGCCAGGCTTTCAATAGGTCCAATGCCCTATAGGACAAGGGTTTGCTGGCTTTGCTCGATAGCCGCCCAAAAATCCGGTCCGACAACGGACCTCAGGATTTGCATCGCGCGGTCGATAGCGGGGGCTTTCCAGGCTCAACGGAAACTCCCCATGTCCTTTCGCAATCTCTCCATCGCGCGGCGTGCCACGCTCGGCTTCGCCTTTATCGGTCTGCTCCTGCTGCTGCTCGGCGGCACCGCCCTGGTCAAGATGAACGACATCCGCGCCTCGGGCCTGGCCATCGAAGACCGTGCCATGCCGCGGGTGGCCGCGCTCGACGAGCTGACCGCCCTGACCCTGCGCCTGCGGGTGCTCTCCTATCGGCTGCTGCTCAATCGCGAGCCGGAGATCATCGCCAAGACCCAGGCGCTGTTCCAGCAGCGCAACGGCCAGATGCGCGCCGCCCAGCAGCGCTACGAGGCGCTGATCCAGTCCGATGAAGAACGCACCGCCTACCGCCGCTACGGCCAGCTGATCACCCAGTACGACGGTCTGCAGCAGCGCATGCTGGCGTTTTCCGCCGCCGATCAGCTGGAGCCCCTGCGCCGCCTGCTCAACGAAGACCTGCTGGCCAACTCCGATGCGGTCAACGGCGTGCTCAAGCAACTCACCGACCTGGTCGACCAGCAGACCGCTGCGGCCAACGAGCAGTCCGCTGCCGACTACAGCCACGCCATCCAGTGGCTGGTGCTGCTGCTGGCGGCCACCGCGCTGCTGACCGTGGTCTTCGCCTGGCTGCTGATCCGCAGCATCACCCAGCCCATCGCCCGCGCCGTGCAGGCCGCCGAGGTGATCGCCACCGGTGACCTCAGTCAGGAAATCCACAGTGAAGGCCGCGACGAAGCCGCGCGCCTGCTGCAGGCCATGAAGACCATGCAGGGCCAGCTGCGGCATACCCTGCAGGGCATCCTGGGTTCGGCCACCCAGCTCGCCTCGGCGGCGGAAGAACTCAATGCCGTGACCGATGAATCCAGTCGTGGTCTGCAGCGCCAGAACGCCGAGATCGAACAGGCCGCCACCGCGGTGAACCAGATGTCGTCGGCCGTGGACGAGGTGGCGCGCAACGCCGTCAACACCTCCCAGGCGTCCCAGGAATCCGCCGGCGTGGCCCGTGATGGCCGCGATCTGGTGCAGGAAACCGTGGGTGCCATCGCCACCATGAGCGAAGACGTTCAGCACGGTGCCACCCTGGTGGGCGATCTGGCGGTCCAGGTCAACGACATCGGCAAGGTGCTGGACGTGATCCGCAGCGTGGCCGAGCAGACCAATCTGCTGGCGCTCAATGCCGCCATCGAGGCGGCGCGCGCCGGTGAGGCCGGTCGCGGCTTCGCCGTGGTGGCCGACGAGGTGCGCGCCCTGGCCCATCGCACCCAGGAATCGACCCGCGAGATCGAGACCTCCATCGGCACCATCCAGCAGGGCACCGATCAGGCGGTGGCGGCCATGCGCAGCAGCACCGAGCGTGCCCAGTCCACCCTGGAGGTGGCCCGCGGCGCCGGCCATGCCCTGGAGCGCATCCATGGCGCCATCGGCGGCATCAACGAGCGCAACCTGGTCATCGCCAGCGCGGCGGAAGAGCAGGCCCAGGTGGCTCGCGAAGTGGATCGCAACCTGGTCAACATCCGCGAGTTGTCGGTCCAGACCGCCGCGGGTGCCGAGCAGTCCAGCGCCGCCAGCGCCGAGCTGTCGCGCCTGGCCGTGGACCTCAATGGCCTGGTGGCGCGCTTCCGCCTGTGATCCCGTGGCGTCCGTTCGCTTCGGTGAGCGGACGCTGCGGCCCTAGCCGGGGCCGAGCAGTTGCAGCACGCCGGTCAGCAGCACCAGCAGGCCCAGGGGCGAGGCGAGAAAGGACAGCAGCAGGCAGCGCAGGCGCGGGCCGCGCGGGGTAGGGCAGGTCGTCATGACGTCAGGCAGCTCCGTAGCGAAAAGCGGCGCCACGCCTGGCGCCCGGAGCCAATTTTCGCCTGTCCCGGCAGCAACGTCATGCCAAGAAAACGTAAAGATGGGTAAAGCCGCCCCTCCCCCCGGGGCGCCTGTATCCGGGGGGAGGGGCGCGCCGGGTCAGACGCGGAAGCGCGCGGCCAGGCCGTGGATCTCGTGAGTCAGCGCGGCGAGTTGGCGACTGGAGGTCTCGATCTGGTCGGCGCCGCGCTTGGACACGCCCGCCAGCTCGCGGATGTTGATCAGGTTGCGATCCACCTCGCGCGCCACCTGGGCCTGTTCCTCGGCGGCGCTGGCGATGACCAGGTTGCGCTCGTTGATGTCGCCGATGGCGACAAAGATGTGCTCCAGGCTCTGGCCGGTGCGCTCGGTGGTTTCCAGGGTGGTGCCGGCGAGGGTATTGCTGCGCTGGATGGCGGTCACCGCCTGACCGGTGCCGGTCTGGATGTTGCCGATCATCTGCTCGATCTCCAGGGTCGACTGGCGGGTACGCTGCGCCAGGCTGCGCACCTCGTCGGCCACCACGGCGAAGCCACGACCGGCATCGCCGGCGCGGGCGGCTTCGATGGCCGCGTTGAGCGCCAGCAGGTTGGTCTGCTCGGAGACGGCGCGGATCACGTCCAGCACCTTGCCGATCTGGTTGGCCTGCTGCGCCAGGCTGGCGATGACGGTTTCGCTTTCCTTGACCGTGCTCTGCATGCTCTGCAATTCGCTGAGCACCTGGGCCACCTGGCCGCGACTGCCGGCGGCCAGGCGATCGGATTCGCGAGCGGTATCCGAGGTGGACGCGGCATTGCGCGCCACCTCTTCCACGGCGGCGGTCATCTCGGTCACCGCGGTCACGGCCTGTTCCAGTTCCTGTTGCTGCTGATTGAGGGTGCGATTGCTCTGGGCGGTGACCTGACCCAGTTCCTGGGCGGCGCCGTCGAGTCGTTCGGCGGTGCGATTGAGCTGGGCCAGGGTGTCGCGCTGGCGACTCTGCAGGGTGGCGAGACCGGCGAACAGCTGGCCGATCTCGTCATGGCTGCGCACCTCGATGCGGCGGGTCAGATCGCCTTCGCTCATGGCGGCGAAGTGCTCGCCGGCTTCGTTGAGCGGGGCCAGCACGCGGCGGGCGATGAACCAGCCGGAGAGCACGGCCAGCAGCAGGGTCAGGCCGACCAGCAGCAGACTGCCGACCTGGGCCTGGGACACGCGGCTGTCGGAGGCGGCCAGCGTGGCGTCGATACGGCTGGTGATCTCGTCGGTAAAGGCCTGGCGGGTGTCGGCGAAGGCCGTACTGGCCCCTTTGGCACCGTCGCTGATCCGGATGTAGCCAGGCAGGTCGCCGGCGCGGCAGGCGGCGATCTGCCCTTCGACGATGGCCTTGTAGGCGTCGAAGGCCTTGAGCATGGCTTCGATCTGGCCGACCAGTTTGGGATCGCTGACGTTGGCCTGCATGTCGGTGATCAGCTTGCGGGCGATGTCCAGCCGCTCCAGGGCCAGCTTCACGCCTTTCTCGGCCTTGGCCGCATCGCCGTTGACGCGGTCGAGCATGGCGGTATGGGAGTTGGCGCTGGCGCGACTGATCCAGGTGGCGGCGTTGTTGACCCGGTCCAGCTGCTCCATCGTCAGGCTATCCAGGTCGCGGATCTGTTGGGCACTGGTCCGGGCGCTGATCCAGCCGTACAGGCAGGCGAGCAGCAGGCAGGCGACGAACAGGCTGAGGACGCTGTACATCCCGGTACGGATTCTTGTTGTTTTTTTCATGGTGGGCTCTCTGGCGGCGTCGCTGGCTGGGGTGCGCAATACGACTTTGGTAAGGCTTTTCGCCAGCAGTACGCCAAAGGCCCGGGCAGGCGTCGATGGCCTGGAGCCGGTCGGTATCAGTTAAGCGCTGAAAAGTCGTCGGATGTCTTCAGCAGGACGGGGCCCGGCGGACGCCGGGCCCGCGGGGATCAGGACAGGGGGGTGAACTGGATGACTTCGACCCAGTAGCCGTCGGGATCCTTGATGAAGGCGATTTCCTTCATGCTGCCGTCGGTCAGGCGCTTCTGGAAGGCGACGCCCAGTTGCTCGAATCGCTCACAGGCGGCGCGGATGTCCGGGACCGCCACGCAGGTGTGGCCGAAGCCGCGCGGATCGCTGTTGCCGTTGTGGTAGCTGAATTCGGCGTCGTTCTCGGTACCGTGGTTATGGGTCAGCTCGAGGATGCCCGGGGTCGACTTGCGCCAGCGCTGGCGGGCCTCCGGCTCTTCCGGCACCTGGTTGCGATCGACCAGGGCGAGAAAGGTCAGGCTGAACTTGGCGTCCGGGAAGTCCTTGTGATCGACCACGGTGAAACCCAGCACGCGGGTATAGAAGTCCAGCGAGGTCTCGAGGTTCTTGACCCGCAGCATGGTGTGGTTGAAGACGAACTCGCGGGTGGCGGCGTCGGGCTGGGCGGTCACGCCCGGCAGGTTGTCGAATTGGCTCAGCGACATCAGGATTCTCCTGTGTAGGGTGTGGCAATTGGAGAGACGGCCCCTGCGCAACGTTCCCGCGAGGGGTGGCGCCTGGGCGGTCGCTCACGAAAAAGGGCGGGAAGTCTAAAGGCTTCCAGCGCCGCTGCCCAAAGCTTCCTGGCGCGGCTTGCCGCTGCGCTGTGCGACGAATGGTCGAAACCACCCGGCTAGAGCCGCAGTCGGATTTTACAAGCGCACTGCCTGTGCGATCCCAAGGAGACTGATATGAGCAGCACCAGCGACAAGATCAAGGGTACCGCCAAAGAAGTGGCCGGCAAGGTCAAGCAAGGTATCGGCGAAGCCACCGACAACTCGCGCATGAAAGGCGAGGGTCGTGCCCAGGAAGCCGAAGGCAAGCTGCAGAAGAACGTCGGCAAGGGCAAGGAAGCGGTCAAGAACACCATCGACCGCGCCTGAGTCCAGTCGTGACGAAAAGGCCGCCCCCGGGCGGCCTTTTCTTTTGCCCGTCAGGCCGGATCCAGCTCCGGATAGTGACGGAAGATGCCGTTCTCGCTGAACGGCAGGCGGCGGGGCGAGGCCAGGTAGGCGGCGATGTTGGGTCGCGCGGCCACTCGCTCGGCCAGGGCCAGCACCCGCGGGATCTCCGGTGCCAGGCGGCGCATGGCGTTGGGGAAGGCATAGGTCAGGCCGGCCACCACCTGGAACAGCGACAGGTCGACATAGGAGCGCTGGTCGCCCACCAGCCAATGGTCACCCGCCGGGTTGTAGCCCAGCACCCGCTCGAAGTAGCTCAGGTAGGTACGGATCCGTTCGCCGGCAAAGGCCTTGGCGCGGCGCCGGGCTTCGTCCTGCTGTTCTTCGTAGGTCAGGGAGATGGCCACCGGATGATGGACGTCATGGGCCTCGGCGGTGAGGTCGGTGATGGTCAGCTGCAGGCCGTGCACCCAGAAGCGGGCTTCCTCGTCGGCCGGTACCAGGTCCAGCCGCGGCCCCAGGAACTGGAGGATGTTGGCGACATGGGAGACGACCTCGTCACCGGCCTTGAGAAAGGGCGGGGCGAAGGGCGGGCGGCGGGTCTTCCTGCCTTGCAGATAGTCTTCCAGGGCGGGTACACCCAGGCCTTCGCCTTCCGGGGCGTTGCCGACATCCAGATAGGGTGCGCCGGCTTCTTCGAGCGCCAGGCGGACGAATTCGCCGCGGCCCTGGATGCTGGGCCAGTAGTGCAGTTCATAACGCATGGAAACCTCCGTCGTCTGCTGGGAATACGGGTCCAGGAAGGCTGACCCCCGGCAGGGTTCCGCGGTTTGCCCGCCGTGCGGCTTTCACGACGAAGCGCACAACCAATTCCCGTCGCTGAGACTCCTATCAACCAGCGGCTCGCGATAAGGACGGTGGGATGACAGGCAACAGCAGGCGGACGGTTCCATGCGCATAGGCATTCTTACCCACGTGAAACACCCGGTACGCCAGCCGTTCGCCGGCGGTCTCGAAGCCTTCACCTACGACATCACCCTGCGGCTGCGCGAGCGTGGCCATGCGGTGACGCTGTTCGCCAGTTCGGCCTCGGCGCCGGAGCTGGAGGTGGTGCCCATCCTCGACGACGGCAACTACGGCGCGGACGGCTGCCGGCGCAAGCGCAACGTGCTCAGCTCCGAATACCTCGACGAGCACCATGGCTATCTGGACTGCATGCAGCGCATCGATGGCTACGGCTTCGACGTCATCTTCAACAACGCCCTGCACTATGTGCCGGTGACCATGTCCGGGCTGATCCGCACCCCCATGCTCACGGTGCTGCACACCCCGCCGTTCTTCGAACTGATCAACGCCCTCGGCGAATTGCACAAGCGCGGTGGCGGCCATTACTGCACGGTGTCCCAGGCCAATGCCGACAACTGGGCGCACCTCGCGCCGGCCTGCCACGTGATTCCCAATGGCATCGACCTCGACGCCTGGCGTCCGCGCGATACGCCGATCGGCGACCATGCCCTCTGGTTCGGCCGCCTGGTGCCGGACAAGGGACCGCACCTGGCGCTGGATGCCGCACGCGAGGCCGGTGTGGCCCTGCGCCTGGCCGGCCAGGCCACCGACGAGCGCTATTTCCGTCAGGAGATCGAACCCCGCCTGGGAGACGGCGCCGTCTACCTCGGTCACCTGGACCGTACCGCCCTGGCGGCCGAGGTCGCCCAGGCCCGTGCCTGTCTGGTCACGCCCTGCTGGGACGAACCCTTCGGCCTGATCGTCGCCGAGGCCCTGGCCTGTGGCACACCGGTCGCCGCCTTCGCCCGCGGCGCCCTGCCGGAACTGCTCACCGCCGAGACCGGCGCCCTGGCCCCGCCGGGCGACGTGCCGGCGCTGGCGGCGGCCCTGCGCGAAGCCCTGTCGCTGTCCCGCGAGGCCTGCCGGGCGCGGGCCGAGGCCCAGTGGAGCCACCAGCTGATGATCGACCGCTACGAGCGCCTGCTCGCCGATGTCGCTGCTGGCCGAGTCGCCCGTGGCTAGACTGCCCGTGACTGAGCTGAACATTGGTTACTACGCCCACCACCATGGCGCCGGCCACGTGACCCGCGCCCTGGCCATCGCCGCGGCCTTCGATGGCCCCCTGACCCTGTTCGGCAGTCGCCTGCCCGAACGGGTGGCGCTGCCCAACGTCCAGCTCTGCCCGCTGCCGCCCGACGTGGCCGCGGGCGTCGAAGGCGAAGCCTTCGCCTGCCTGCACTATGCGCCGCTGGGGGTGGCAGGGCTGCGCGAACGCATGGGCCTGCTGGTGGACTGGTTTCGCCGCGCCTGGCCCTGCCTGCTGGTGGTCGACGTCTCGGTGGAGGTGGCGCTGCTGGCCCGGTTGTGCGGCGTGCCGACGATCTATCTGCGCCAGCGCGGCAGTCGCTTCGATGCCGCCCACGAACTGGCCTACGCCAGTGCCAGTCGCCTGCTGGCACCCTATCCGGACTGCCTGGAAGAGCCGGGTACCCCGGCCGCCTGGCGGGCCAAGACCTGCTATGCCGGCAGCCTGTCGCGCTATGCCGGGCAAGGGCCCGACCGCGGGCGCGAGCCCGGCACGATCACCGTCATCGCCGGCCATGGCGGCACCGCCTTCAGCCGCGCGCGCCTGGTGGCGGCCGCCCGCGCCTGTCCCGCCTGGCACTGGACGGTGCTGGGGCCGGTGCTGGAGGACGCCATCGAGGCACCGGCCAATCTGACTTTTCTGGGCAGCGTGGCCGATCCCGCACCCTGGCTGACCCGCGCCGAGCTGGTGGTCGGCTCGGCGGGTGACAGCCTGGTGGCGGAACTGGCCGACCTGCGCTGCCGCTTCCTCTGCCTGCCGGATGCCCGGCCCTTCGACGAGCAACTGTCCACCGGGCGCCTGCTGGCCGCCCAGGACCTGGCGATCACCTGCGAAAGCTGGCCCGCCGACGAGGACTGGCCGGGGCTGCTGGCCAGGGCGCGCGAACTCGATCCCGAGCGCTGGGCGGCGGTAAGCGATGGCGAGGGCGCCCGGCGCGCCGCTGCCTGTATTCGACAGGTCGCCCACGAGGTGCTGGCATGATCGTCCTGACCCTGGTCCATGGCCGCGAGCGGCAACTGGCCAATCTCATCCGTGGCCTGGAGCGGGCGCCGACCCCCCCTGCGGCCCTGGTGGTGGTGCAGATGAACGAGGCACCGCGCGCCTGGCACAGCCCACACTTTCCGATCCAGGTGCACGGAGTCGAGGGCGACGGCATCCTGCCCCTGGCCGCTGCGCGCAATGCTGCCGTAGCCGCCGCGCCAGGCGAGGAGCTGGTGTTTCTCGACGTGGACTGCATCCCCGCGCCGGAATTGCTCGACGCCTACCAAGAGGCGCTAACGGCCCACCCCGAAGCCCTGCACCAGGGCTTCGTCCACTACCTGCCGGCGGGCGTCGCGGAAGGTGACTGGACGCCGGAAGAGCTGCGCGCCAGCGGCGTCGTCCATCCCCTGCACCGGGATCGTCCGCCTGGCGAGGCGATTCCCCACCCGCTGTTCTGGTCGCTCAACTTCGCCTGTACCCGCGCCACCTTCGGCCGCATCGGCGGTTTCGATGAGGGTTATCGTGGCTATGGCGGCGAGGACACCGACTTCGCCTTTCGCGCCCGCGCGGCGGGGGTGCCGGTCTACCAGGCCGAGGCGCGGGCCTTCCACCAGTACCATCCGACCTATCACCCACCGCTCAACCATTTCGCCAGCATCCTGGAGAACGCCCGGCGCTTCCAGGCGCGCTGGGGACTCTGGCCCATGGATGGCTGGCTGCGCGAATTCGCCGCCGCCGGCTACATCGAATTCGACGAAAGCCGCGGGATAGAGGAAATCCGCCCGCCTACCGCCGCCGAAGTCGCTGCCTGCCGGGATGCCTCGGGGTCCGGCTTCTGACGTCAGGGCGCAACCAACCCGGCCGCTGCCACTCTGAAGGTAGGGCGGACCTGCAAAGCCGCCGGGCGCAGGCCGTGCAGGCCGGCCCCAGGAATCCTTCGTGAGGAACGTTCGTCAGGAGCCGTTATGTCCTTGTTTGCCTTCAGCCTGCGCGGCGTTTCGCCGTTCACCCTCATCAAGCGTGCCGTCCAGGAATTCGTGGCCGACGACATGCCCACCTATGCCGCAGCGCTGGCCTATCAGATGCTGTTCTCGCTGTTTCCCTTCCTGCTGTTCCTGATCGCCCTGATCGGCTTCCTGCACTTGCCGGACTTCTTTACCTTCCTGCGCGAACAGGCCGCCTACCTGCTGCCGGTCACGGCGCTGGACACCGTCAATCCCATCATCGACCAGTTGCAGACGCAGAAGGGCGGGCTGCTGTCCTTCAGTATCATCGTCGCGCTCTGGTCCGCCTCCGGTGGCTTCCGCTCGCTGATGACCGCCATGAACAGCGCCTATGACGTGGTGGAAAGCCGTCCGGCCTGGAAGCGCATTCCGCTGTCGGTGCTGCATACCATCGGCCTCGCCGGAATCCTGCTCAGCGCCGCCGCGCTCATGGTGCTGGGGCCTCAGGTGATGAACTGGCTGGCTGCCTACGTGGGGCTGGAAGACTACATGGTGACCCTCTGGGCACTGATCCGCTGGCCGCTGGCGGTGGCCCTGCTGATGATCGCCGTGGCGGCGCTCTACTACGTCACCCCGGACGTGAAGCAGGACTTCCGCTTCATCACCCCCGGCTCGGTGCTGGCGGTGGTGGTCTGGATCCTGGCGTCCCTGGGCTTTGGCTACTACGTGCAGAACTTCGCCAACTACAACGCTACCTACGGCAGCATCGGCGCCATCATCGTGCTGTTGCTGTACTTCTATCTGTCGTCCGCGGTGCTGCTGTTCGGCGCGGAGATCAATGCGGTGATCGAGCACCACAGCGACGACGGCAAGGAAAAAGGCGAGAAGACCCCGGGCGATGGCGGGGTGGAAGGTGACGAGGAAATCCAGGCGGCCCAGGCGGAAGAAGAGGGCGTGCTGGGCGAGGCGCGCGTGGTAGGGCGCCAGAACGGCCAGGCGTGAGGTAGGGTGGATAACGGCGCAGCCTTATCCACTGTTCACCCACGACCTTGGTTGTGGAAAACGCTAAGCGGTTTTCCACGCTACAGGTCTCGTCTTGAAAACGATCCGGTTTTCTCGCTAAGAAAATCGCGGCCATGGGCCGCTCCTACAGACTCCTAGGTAACCGTAGGAGCGGCCGCATCGGCGGACCGCCATGGCCGCGATGAAACGCCTTACTTCGCCTTGCCCTGATTGGCCACCGCGGCCATCTTGGCGGCGACCTCGTCCGGGTCGGCCAGGTAGTAGTGCTTGGTAGGCTTCAGGTCTTCGTCGAACTCGTATACCAGCGGCACGCCGTTGGGGATGTTGAGGCTGACGATGTCGCTGTCGGAGATGTTGTCCAGGTACTTGATCAGGGCGCGCATGGAGTTGCCATGGGCGACCACCAGCACGCGCTGGCCGCTGCGAATGGCCGGCGCCAGGACTTCGTTCCAGTAGGGCAGGACGCGTTCGACGCAATCCTTGAGGCATTCGGTGCGCGGTACCTGATCCAGCGACAGACCGGCATAGCGCGGATCGGCGGCCAGCGCCTGCTGCTCCTCGACGCTCTGCTCGGGCGGCGGCACGTCGTAACTGCGGCGCCAGACCAGCACCTGTTCCTCGCCGTACTTGGCGGCGGTCTCGGATTTGTTCAGTCCGGTCAGGCCGCCATAGTGACGCTCGTTGAGGCGCCAGTCGCTCACCACTGGCAACCACATCTGGTCCATGCCTTCCTGCACGTGCCAGAGGGTGCGCACGGCGCGCTTGAGCACCGAGACGTGGGCCACGTCGAAGAGGAAGCCGGCGTCCTTGAGTGCCTGACCGCCCTCGTGGGCCTCGCGGATCCCCTGTTCGGTCAGATCCACATCCGCCCAGCCACTGAAGCGGTTTTCCAGGTTCCACGCCGACTGGCCATGGCGGATGAATACGACTTGCGACATGCGACCTCCATCTTGGGATTCATTGTTTGGCTCACGCCTACGCGAAGCTGTGCCAAACATACCGCAGATGGAGGCGGCCGGCATGGGCATCACGGAATCCGTGATGCGTCCGGCACTCGTAGCGCGTCTCAGGCGGCCAGGGCGCGGCGGGTACGGGCGATGACGCGCTCCAGTCCGTCGGCAGCGCTGTACTGCTCGGGGTAGAGGCGCTCGCTGCGACAGGCCACGCCGCGCTCGTCGACCACGGTGAAGCTGAAGCCGCCCTTGCGCGAAGCCGGGGTGGTGATGCAGTGGAACGGCGCAAAGGCCGCCCGGAGGTGTTGCATGGCCGCGATGGCCTGGTTTTGAATGTTCATATGACTATCCTTGGGATCCACGCTCAGTCGGCGCGGTGAAATAACTCCAGCAACCTCGTACCCATAACGGCCGACGGCTGAATCTCTGGCTGGAGGAAGGCAGCGTGTGGGCGAAACGCCCAGGCATGCAGGTAAGTACTTGGGAAGGCAGGCAACCGGCCGGGCACGAGATTCAGAGGCCGCGGCGGCAGATCCTGAGCAATCGAGGGATCAGTCGATCCGGATGACGCTGATTTCGCGCTGCTACAACGAGCGGAAAGGCGTCCAGCGATTGGGGTCAGCTTGGTACTAACCCAATCAAGCTAGCAGGATCGATGCTAACCGCGCAAGCCCGTCGGTCGGCGCCGGGCTTGATGGTCGTTGGCACTCGACGAGCTGCTGCCAGACTGACCGAGCGTCAGTCTGGCAGGGACTCAGTGCGCCCCTGCCGGGGTGTCGCCGCCAGCGGGCGACGGAGCGGGTCGCTGGTGACCGAAGGCCTGGCCCAGGTCATCACCGGATGTGGTGCGGTTGTCATCGGTGCGCCACTTGGCGACGTCGGCGGCGCTGACCGGGGCGGCGGCGTTGCCCCAGCTGGCGCGGATGAAGCTGACCACGTCGGCCACCTGGGCATCGTTCAGCCGCCAGCCGAAGGGCGGCATGACGATGGTCGACGGCGCCGTGTGCAGGCCGGGCAGGGTGCCGCCCTTGAGCACGATGTTGATCAGCGAACTGGCGTCGGCGGTGCGCAGCACCGGATTGCCAGCCAGCGCCGGGAACACCCGGTCGTAGCCCTGGCCGTCGGTGCGGTGACAGGCAGCGCAGTTGTCCACATAGACCTGGGCGCCACGGGCGCTGTCGTCGCCGCGCCAGAGCGCCGCGGCGGCCCGTCCGTCGGCCTGGAAGGGCGCGTCGTGCGGATCCTTGGCCGGCAGGGTCTTGAGGTAGCGGGCGATGGCCTGCAGATCGGCGTCGCTCAGGTACTGCAGGCTGTGCTGCACCACCTCGGTCATGCCGCCGAACACCGCGCTGTCGGCGGAGCGCCCGGTCTTGAGGAATTGCACCAGCTGTTCCTCGCTCCAGCTGCCCAGGCCGTCGCGGTGATCACCGCGCAGATTCTTGGCGATCCAGCCTTCCAGGGGCGCGCTGCCGGCCAGGAAGTCCTTGCCGTCGGCGGGGGAGAGCGCCTTCTCCTGCATGGTGAAGGCACGCGGGGTGTGGCAGGCGCCGCAGTGGCCGAGGCCTTCCACCAGATAGGCGCCGCGGGCCACCACCGGATCCTGGTCCGGCGCGGGCTGGAATTGCACCACTTCGGGAGCGAACAGCTGGCGCCAGATCGCCAGCGGCCAGCGCATGGACAGCGGCCAGGGGATGTCGCTGTCGCGATTGGCCTGGGCGACTGGCGTGACCCCGTGCATGAAGTAGGCATATAGGGCGCGCATGTCGCCCTCGCTGACCCGGGCATAGGAGGGGTAGGGCATGGCCGGATAGAGGGTATGGCCCTCCTTGGCGATACCCTGGCGGATGGCGGCGTCGAAGTCGGCATAGCTGTAGTCGCCGATGCCGGTCTGCCGATCCGGGGTGATGTTGGTGGAATAGAGGGTGCCGATGGGCGTCTGCATGGGCAGGCCGCCGGCGAAGGGCTGGCCACCCGGCGCCGTGTGGCAGGCCACGCAGTCGCCGGCGCGGGCCAGGTATTCGCCTTGCTTGACCAGCGCCGGGTCGGTGTCTTCGGCGGCCTGGGCCGCCAGCGCCAGGCCGCTGCCCAGCAGCAGGGTCGCGAGGGTACGAAGGATCATGGGCGCGCCTCTCATGCCTGCACCAGCGGGCCGGGATTTTTCAGGTACTGCTCGCGGATGGCCCGCGCCGACCAGTAGGTCAGGGCCGCCACCAGGCCGGTGGGGTTGTAGCCCAGGCCCTGGGGAAAGGCCGAGGCGCCCGGTACGAAGACGTTGTGCACGTCCCAGCTCTGCAGGTAGCGATTGACCGCGCTGGTCTTGGGGTCGGTGCCCATGATGGCGCCACCGTTCAGGTGGGTGGTCTGGTAGCTGGCGGTGTTGAAGTGACCGCCGAAATCCTTGACCGACACGCTGATGTGCTCGGGATTCATGGCCTCGGCGATCTTCTTCATCTTGGCGGCCATGAAGCGCGTCATGCGGATGTCGTTGTCCTTCCAGTCGAAGGTCATGCGCAGCAGCGGCTGCCCATAGGCGTCGCGGTAGGTGGGGTCCAGGTCCAGGTAGTTGTCGCGATAGGACTGGTGCGCCCCGTGGGCGTCCATCGACAGCTGGTGGTTGTAGTAGCCGGCCTGGGCCTTTTTCCAGGCACTGCCCCACTGGGGCGTGCCGGGCGGATTGGCCGCGCCGGCGATGGGCCGGGTGCCGGCCTGGTTGACCCACATGGGCGAGCCGCCGACGAAGCCGTGGGGGCCGTGGTCGAAGTTGTCGGCGTTGAAGTCGTCCACCGCCACGCCATTGCCACCGGCGCCGATGAAGGGGTTGGTGTGGTGCTGATCCTGGCGGAAGAAGGCCTTGATGGTGGCCATGTTCTGGTAGGCGAAGTTGCGCCCGACCACGCCTTCGCCGGTCCTGGGGTCATAGGGCTGGCCGATGCCCGACAGCAGCATGAGGCGCACGTTGTTGAACTGGAAGGCGGCGAGGATGACGATGTCGGCCGGCTGCTCCAGCTCCTGGCCCTGGGCGTCCAGGTAGGTCACCCCGGTGGCCTTCTTGCCGGTGCTGTCGAGATTGACCCTGAGCACATGGGCCTGGCTGCGCAACTCGAAGCGCGGCTCCTGCTTGAGCGCCGGCAGGATGTTGAGATTCGGCGAGGCCTTGGAATACATGTAGCAGACGTAGCCGCTGCAGTAGCCGCAGAAGTTGCAGGGGCCCATCTGGCAACCGTAGGGGTTGGTGTAGGGCCCCGAGGTGTTGGCCGAGGGCAGGTTGTAGGGGTGATAGCCCACCTCCCGCGCGGCCTTCTCGAACAGCTGCGCCGAGACGGTGTTCTTTTGCGCCGGCAGCGGGAAATCGCTGGAGCGATCCGGCGCATAGGGATTGCCACCCTTGCCGTCGCCCACCACCTGGCCCTTGATACTCCAGGCGGTACCCGAGGTGCCAAAGACCTTTTCCGCGAAATCGAAGTAGGGCTCCAGCTCGGCGTAGCTGACGCCGAAATCCTGGATGGTCATGCCGTCGGGGATGAATTTCTTGCCGTAGCGCTCTTCATAATGACTGCGCAGGCGCAACTCCACCGGGTCGACGCGGAAGTGCACCCCCGACCAGTGCAGGCCGGCGCCGCCTACGCCATCGCCAGGCAGGAAGACACCGAGCTGGCGGTTGGGCAGGGCGACGTCGTTGACGCTGTGGCGGATGGTGACGGTTTCCTTGGAGACATCGACGAACAGCTTCTTGCGGATGCTGTAGGTGAGTTCGTCGATCACCTGCGGGTAGGAGCCGTCGGGATAGGTGTCGCGGTAGCTGCCACGTTCCAGGGCCACCACGTCCAGGCCGGCCTCGGTCAGTTCCTTGGCCATGATGGCCCCCGTCCAGCCGAAGCCGACGATCACTACCTGCTTGCTGGGCAATACCTTGGCCATCAACCGCGCTCCCCGCGAATGGAGACCGGGGGCAGCGGATAGCGCTCGTCGCGCTCCACCCAGTCCATGAAGTCGGCGCGGGCGCCGGGGAAATTCACCAGCTTCCAGCCGACCAGTTCCTTGTTGCCGCCATGCAGCGGGTCGCAATAGAAGCCTTCCCGGGTGTTTTGCAGCAGCTGGGCGAAGAACAGCTTGGCCGGTACGCCGTCCAGGCTGGCGTCACCGCTTTCCAGCGCCTTGAGGGCCGCGTCCTGCGCGGCGGGTGCCAGCTCGGCGAAGACCTTGTCGTGCTGCTGGCGGGTCCAGCGATCCACCGCGGCGATGCCCAGGCGATAGAGGTCCTGGGGTACCAGGCGACTCTGGTAACCCATCTCCGGTGCGGCATCGGCGGCGAAGGGGCCCTGCATGTACCAGAGGCCGCCACGGGCGTAGGGGGTCTGCATCTGCCGGTCGATGAATTCCGGCGCACCGGCTTCCAGCGCGCCCGGGCCCAGGTCGTCCGCCGGAATCAGCCGGGCCACCGCGGCCTGCACGAAGGCCCATTCCTCGGCGGTAAAGAACACCGGTTGATAGTGGTCGGCGCGCGGACTGCTGCCCGGCTTGCTTTCCGGGGTGGGCGCGGCGAGGGCCAGGCCCGAGGGGGCACCGCTCGCCAGGGCGACCACGGGAATCAGGCTCAGGGACTTGCGCAGGAAGTCGCGGCGGGCCGGGACGGAATCGTCTGCGGACATGGTCAGGGTCTCATCAGGTGCCCGACGTGGAACCGCAGGGCTTATGGTTAGCTAGCTAATATGTTGGAATATTACCAACATCTGCCGGCCGCGGTTACATTTTGTCGCAGGTGTGCAGAGCCCTGGCGGCTCGGCAAGTTCCCACTGCTGCTGCATTGGCATAGAAAAGCGCTCAAGCCGCGGTCCTGGGCGGTCCCTGCCACCCAGGCGAGCCAACAGCGGATGCCAGGCAAGGCGGTCGCTTCCGTCGTGTCCTGGTTCTGCGGTCAGGTAGCGAAGGGCGTGGCGGCCAGCTCCGGGCCCGGGGTTACCTAAGGTTCCACCTGTACAAGCACCATAAGAGTGCAAGTTGCACAAGGTGATACCTAACGAAGCAAGCCGATGGGGCGCGCATACCTGAAAGAAATCGCTTTTCACATCAGATGGTTAGCGCGATAGCTCGACGGAACGCCGCTTTTTCGCCGCTTTCCGCGAGGCGTTGCACCCTTTGCGTTCATTTTGTGCCGATTTCAGCTCGGGTGGCGCGCAAGTTGCACTTGGGAGGCTTTCCGTTGTCAGGTAACACCTTATGTCCAACGTAGAATGCAACCTCTCTCCGGCGCTCAAACCGCGCCATGTGACCATGTTGTCCATCGCCGGGGTGATCGGTGCCGGTCTGTTCGTCGGCTCCGGTCATGCCATCGCCGCGGCCGGCCCGGCCGTGCTGCTGGCCTACGCCCTGGCCGGTACCCTGGTGGTGCTGGTCATGCGCATGCTGGGTGAAATGGCCGTCGCCTCGCCCGATACCGGTTCCTTCTCGTCCTATGCGCAGCAGGGGATCGGCCGCTGGGCCGGCTTCACCATCGGCTGGCTGTACTGGTGGTTCTGGGTGCTGGTGATCCCGCTGGAGGCCGTGGCCGCCGCCGCCATCCTCAATGCCTGGTTCCCGGCGATCGCCACCTGGCAATTCGCCCTGATCATCACCGGCATCCTGACCGTGACCAACCTGTTCAGCGTCGCCAAATACGGCGAGTTCGAATTCTGGTTCGCCCTGCTCAAGGTCATCGCCATCGTCGCCTTCATCGCCCTGGGCGCGGCCGCCCTGGTCGGCGCCCTGCCGGGTCGCGAGGTCAGCGGCCTGAGCAATCTGATGGCCCATACCGGCGGCTTCATGCCCAATGGCTTCGGCGCGGTGCTCGGCGCCCTGCTGACCACCATGTTCAGCTTCATGGGGACCGAGATCGTCACCATCGCCGCCGCCGAGTCCAAGGACCCGTCGCGGCAGATCAGCAAGGCCACCAATTCGGTGATCTGGCGGATCGCGCTGTTCTACCTGGTCTCCATCTTCCTGGTGGTGTCCATGGTGCCCTGGAACGATGCCCAGCTGCCGATCGTGGGTTCCTACCAGCGCGCCCTCGAGGTGCTGTCGATCCCCAATGCCAAGCTGATCGTCGACTGCGTGGTGCTGGTCGCCGTGGCCAGTTGCCTGAACTCGGCGCTCTACACCGCTTCGCGCATGCTCTATTCGCTGGCCCGCCGTGGCGATGCCCCGGCCAAGATGGGTCGTGCCTCCAGCAGCGGCGTGCCGCGCGCGGCCGTGCTGGCCAGTACCGCCGTGGGCTTCCTGACCACCATCGCCAACTACACCATGCCCGAGGCGGTGTTCAGCTTCCTGCTGTCCACCTCCGGCGCCGTGGCTCTGCTGGTCTATCTGGTGATCGCCGTGACCCAGCTGCGCCTGAGACGCAAGCTGATCGCCCGCGGCGAAACCCTGGAGTTCCGCATGTGGCTGTTCCCCTGGCTGACCTGGGCGGTGATCGTCTTCATCGTCGGCGCCCTGACCGTGATGCTGTTCAGCGAAGCCCATCGCTTCGAGATCCTGGCGACCGGTCTGCTGGCGCTGCTGGTCGTGGCCATCGGCACCTGGGTAGGCCGGCGTCAGCCCGCCACCCCGAGCCTGGCCGCTGCCGCGCGCTGATGACCAGAGGCTTCCGGCGCCACCGGGCGTCGGAAGCGCTCCTTTCTGGAGCACGGAGTTCCTTCCAGGCTGGACAGCGGCCGCGGTAACAGGTAGAACAGCACTCCTGTTTCCTGGCCTTCCGGCCAACTGTACAGCTCAAATTCCCGCGATGTTCCCTCTGGTAACCAAATTTTGCACTGCAATGGTGCAATGCGTTACAGAATGACCCAAATTGCAGCAGTACAGTTGCAATTGTGTGCCGAGTGATCCGCGAACCTTTCCCTGGACTGTTACTGGTGGTAGCACTCGCCTGGCGAGACAATGGCGCCATTCGATGACCAGTACCCGTCACAAGCGGGAAGGAAAGCCACCATGGAACGCACCTTCAGTTCCTCGCTGTACAACGCCAAGCCCAGCAACCGTGTGCCCGCTGCCCTGCGCGTTATCTCCACCCTGTCCACCTGGCAGCGTCGCATCGCCAGCCGCAACGAACTGGCCCGCCTGGACGCCCGTATGCTGGCTGACGCCGGTATCACCGAGGCCCAGCGCTACCAGGAAATGCACAAGCCGTTCTGGCGCTAAGCCCGGCTGCTGCATCCTTTCCACAGACCCCGCTTCGGCGGGGTTTGTCTTGTCTGCAGCCTGAACGGCAGACAGCAAAAAGCCCCGGCATGCCGGGGCTTTCTGTTACCGCCAGGTACGGTGATTACTGCATGTTGTTCTGGTTGCGAGCGTCGACCTTGTTGGGCTTGTCGCTCTTGAAGGGCACTTCGGCAGCGCCATCGGCACCGCCCTTCACGGTAGTCTTGCCCGGCACCTCGGTGGTGGCGGATCCGTTGACGGCCGTGGCGCTCTTGGAGGTTTCGGCCGCGAAGACACCCGTGGCCATCGACAGCATCACAGCAGCGGTAGAGGTGATCAGCAGCTTTTTCATGAGTTCGGCCTCGTCGAAATAAACCTGTGAATCTGATGGGGCCCGCGCCGGAGCGGTGGCGGGCATCAGCTGCGGACGGGCAGGTCCACAGCGCACGTCTCAGTTGACTGCGGCCTGGAATGCCGGGTTCCAGGGCATTTGTGAACATTTGTGGGCGAATGGCCGCTCCGTTGCCGGGCATTTGCCCAACGCCCTCGTCGTAGCGCTTCCCAAGCATCGCCAGGCGCCTGACAATTCGTCAGACGAACCCCCTGCGCCGCCTGTGGTCAGTTCGCAGATCGCGCCTCTTCCACCGATAAGGACAATCATGAGGGCTCTCCGCCTTGCTCGCCTCTGCCAGGTAACGGCTGCTCTGACCCTGGTAACGCTGTTACCGGGCTGCTCCCAGGAGCAACCGCCCACCGAGGAACTGGCGCGGGTGGTGGTGGTGCAGCTGAGTCCGATAAAGGACAGTCAGCACATCCCCTTCACCGGGGATATCCAGGCGCGGGTGCAGGCGCCGCTCGGTTTTCGCGTGAGTGGCAAGATCAGCGAGCGGCTGGCGGATGTCGGCGATCGCGTGCGCGAGGGTCAGGTCCTGGCCCGGCTGGATCCCCAGGATCTGCGCAATAACCTGGCCGCCGCCCAGGCCCAGGTGGAAGCCCAGGAAGCCCGCACCCGGCTGGCGCGGGTCGATTTCGAGCGCCAGGCCGCCCTGCTGCCCAAGGGCTACACCAGTCGCAGCCAGTACGACCAGGCCCAGGCCACCCTCGACGGCGCCCGCAGCGCCCTGCAGACCGCCGTCGCCCAGCGCGACGATGCGCGCAAGCAACTGGGCTATACCGAATTGCGCGCCAGCGCCGCCGGGGTGCTAACCGCCCGCCACGCCGAAGCCGGGCAGGTGGTGCAGGCCGGCACGGCGATCTTCGACCTGGCGGTGAGTGGCGACCTCGACGCCGTCTTCGATCTCTACGAATCCCTGGCCCGCGAACTCAAGGTCGGCCAGACCCTACCCGTCGCCCTGCAGGCGCAACCGGCCGTCACGACCCGGGGTACCCTGCGCGAGATCGCCCCGACCGTGGCGAGCAGTGGCACGGTGCGCGTCAAGGTACAACTCGATAGACCCCCGGCGGCCATGACCCTGGGGGCGGTGGTCAATGCCCAGCTCGAGGGCGCGACGGAGCAGGGCTTCGCCTTGCCCTGGACGGCGCTGAACGGCACCACCGAGCAGCCCGCCGCCTGGCGCCTCGGCGAAGACGGGCGGGTCAGCCTGCAGCCGCTGCGCATCGAGCGCTTCACCCGCGACAGCATCATCGTCAACGAGGGCCTCGCGGCTGGCGACCGCATCGTGGTCGCCGGCGGCCAGGCGCTGAGTCCCGGGCAGAGGGTCGAAGTCGCCGAGCGCTCGGCCTTCAACGAGGTGCGCCCATGAAGCCGCTGCTGCCGCTATGTCTGCTGCTGGTCCTGGCGGGCTGCTCGGATGACGAGGCGCCGCCGCCGCCGATCCGGCCGGTGGCGACCCTGACCTTGAGTGCCCCGCCGCCCGGGCGCGAAGTCTTTGCCGGCAGCATCCAGGCGCGCTACGAGAGCGTGTTGGGCTTTCGCGTCGGCGGTCGCATGACCCGGCGGCTGCTGGACGTGGGTCAGCCGGTGCGCCGTGGCCAGTTGCTGGCGGCGCTGGACCCCACCGATCAGGACAATGCCCTGCGCAGTCGGCAGGGCCAGACCGCCGATGCCGAAGCCCAGTGGCGCGATGCGCGCAACGATGCCCGGCGCCAGCAGCAGCTGTTCGACCAGGGCGTTGGCTCGCGCTCCCAGCTGGATCAGGCGCTGACCCGCCTGCACACCCTGGAAGCCGCCCGCGAACAGGCCCAGAGCGCCGAGCGCCAGGCCCGCGATCAGCGCGACTATGCCGAGCTCTACAGCGATTTCGACGGGGTGATCACCGCCTGGCAGGCCGAGGTCGGCCAGGTGGTGTCCGCCGGTCAGCCGGTGGTGCGGGTCGCCCGTCCGGACGTCCGCGAGGCGGTGCTGGACCTGCCGGCCCAGGCCATCGGCCAGCTGACCCCGGGACGCGTCCTGACCGTGCGCATGGCCCTGGATCCCGAGGTGGCGGTCGCCGGCCGGGTGCGCGAGATCGAGCCCCAGGCCGATGCCACCACGCGCACCCGGCGGGTACGCCTGACCCTGGACGAGCCCCCGGCCGCGCTGCGCATCGGCAGCCTGGTGCAGGGCGAGCTGGAGTCGCCGCCGGCGGCCGGCCTGGCCCTGCCAGCGCAGGCGCTGCGGCGCCAGAATGGCCAGAGCTCGGTCTGGGTGGTGGAAGGCCAGGGCGAGCAGGTGCAGGTGCGCCAGCGGCCGGTTGAGGTGCTGCGCGAGGCCGATGGCCTGGCCTGGATCGGCAACGGCCTGAAGGCGGGAGAGCGGGTGGTGATAGCCGGGGTCAACAGTCTCGAGGAGGGACAGCGGGTGAAGGATCAGGAGGGCGCTCGGCCATGAAAGGCTTCAACCTGTCGGACTGGGCGCTGCGCCACCAATCCTTCGTCTGGTACCTGATGTTCGTCGCCCTGCTGATGGGCGTCTTCTCCTACATGAAGCTGGGGCGCGAGGAAGATCCGTCCTTTGCCATCAAGACCATGGTCATCCAGACCCGCTGGCCGGGGGCGACCACCGAGGAGACCCTGCGCCAGGTCACCGAGCGGGTGGAAAAGAAGCTCGAAGAGCTGGATTCCCTCGACTACACCAAGAGCTTTACCCGGCCGGGGCAGTCCACGGTATTCGTCTACCTGCGCGACACCACGCCGGCCAAGGCGATTCCCGACATCTGGTACCAGGTGCGCAAGAAGGTCTCGGACATCCAGGGCGAATTCCCCCAGGGCATCCAGGGCCCGGCCTTCAACGACGAATTCGGCGACGTCTTCGGCAGCATCTATGCCTTCACCGGCGACGGCTTCAGCATGCGCCAGCTGCGCGACCAGGTGGAGCAGGTGCGCCGCGAGATCCGCAGCGTGCCGGGCATCGGCAAGGTGCAGCTGATCGGCGCGGAGAACGAGGTCATCTACCTGGACTTCTCCACCCGCAAGCTGGCCGCCCTGGGGCTGGACCAGCGCCAGGTGATGCAGAGCCTGCAACAGCAGAATGCGGTGACCCCCTCGGGCACCATCGAATCCGGCGCCGAGCGCATCAGCGTGCGCACCAGTGGCGAATTCCGCTCCACCGCCGATCTGGCCGCGGTCAATCTGCGCATCGACGATCGCTTCTACCGCCTCACCGACCTGGCCGACATCCGCAGCGGCTACGCCGATCCACCCAGTTCGCTGTTCCGCTACAACGGCCAGCCGGCGATCGGCCTGGCCATCGCCATGAGCAGCGGCGGCAACATCCAGACCTTTGGCGCGGCCCTCACCGAGAAGATGCAGGAGCTGACCGGCGCCCTGCCGGTGGGCATCGGCGTGCACGTGGTCTCCAACCAGGCGCAGGTGGTGGAAAAGGCTGTCGGCGGCTTTACCCGGGCGCTGTTCGAGGCAGTCATCATCGTGCTGGTGGTGAGCTTCATCAGCCTCGGCGTGCGCGCCGGCCTGGTGGTGGCGCTGTCGATTCCCCTGACCCTGGCGCTGGTGTTCGTCTTCATGGAATACAGCGGCATCACCATGCAGCGGATCTCCCTGGGCGCCCTGATTATCGCCCTCGGCCTGCTGGTGGACGACGCCATGATCACCGTGGAGATGATGGTGACCAAGCGCGAGGAGGGCGAGTCGCTGCACCGCTCGGCGACCTATGCCTACGAGTCGACCGCCTTTCCCATGCTCACCGGCACCCTGGTGACGGTGGCCGGCTTCGTGCCCATCGGCCTCAACTCCAGCAGCGCCGGCCAGTACACCTTCACCCTGTTCGCGGTGATCGCCGTGGCCCTGCTGCTGTCCTGGATCGTCGCGGTGTTCTTTTCGCCGGTGATCGGCGTGCACATCCTGCCGAAGAAGGTGAAGCCCAAGGATCATGACCAGCCCGGCCGCCTGGCGCGCTGGTCCGACGGCCTCCTGCTGGGCGCCATGCGCCACCGCTGGCTGACCATCCTCCTCACGGTGCTGCTGTTCGCCGCGGCGCTGTTCTCGATGAAGTTCGTGCAGAACCAGTTCTTCCCGTCCTCGGATCGACCCGAACTGCTGATCGACTTCAACCTGCCGCAGAACGCCTCGCTCGACGCCACCCGGGCGCAGATGGACAGATTCGAGAAGACCCTGGCCGACGATCCTGACGTGGCCCACTGGAGTTCCTATGTCGGCCAGGGCGCGGTGCGCTTCTACCTGCCGCTGGACCAGCAGCTGGAGAATCCCTTCTATGGCCAGGTAATCCTGGTGGCCAAGGACCTGGAAGCGCGCAATCGCCTCCTGCCCAAGCTCAAGCAGCGGCTGCGCCAGGACTTCGTCGGGCTGTCCGGCTACGTCCAGCCGCTCGAGATGGGGCCGCCGGTGGGCCGGCCGATCCAGTACCGCATCAGCGGTCCGGACGTCGCCGAGGTACGCCGCCAGGCGCTGGCGCTGGCCAGCGTGCTGGGCAAGAGTCCGCAACTGGGTGACTTCCTCTACGACTGGAACGAGCCGGCGCGGATGCTCAAGGTCGAGGTCAACCAGGACAAGGCGCGGCAGCTGGGCTTCTCGTCCCAGGACGTGGCGCAGATCCTCAATGGCGTGGTGACCGGTACCCCGGTGACCCAGGTGCGCGACGACATCTACCTGGTCAACGTGGTGGCCCGCGCCAGCGAGGCCGAACGGCGCTCGGTGGAGACCCTGGAGAATCTGCAGATCATGACGCCCCAGGGCGTCGCGGTGCCGCTCAAGGCCTTCGCCCGTATCGACTACGCCCTGGAGCAGCCGCTGGTGTGGCGTCGCGATCGCCTGCCCACCATCACCCTCAAGGCCTCGATCCTCAGCGAGATCCAGGCGCCGGATCTGGTCAAGCAGCTGCAGCCGGACGTGGATGCCTTCATCGCCAAGCTGCCGCCGCGCTACCAGGTGGCGGTGGGCGGCACGGTGGAGGAGAGCAGCAAGGCCCAGGGCCCGATCGCCGAGGTGGTGCCGCTGATGCTGTTTCTCATGGCCACCTTCCTGATGATCCAGCTGCACAGCATCCGCAAGCTGTTCCTGGTGGCGAGCGTGGCGCCCCTGGGCCTGATCGGGGTGGTGCTGGGGCTGATCCCCTTCGGCCAGCCGCTGGGTTTCGTCGCCATCCTCGGGGTGCTGGCGCTGATCGGCATCATCATCCGCAACTCGGTGATCCTGGTGACCCAGATCGATGCCTTCGAGCAGGCCGGTCGCTCGCCCTGGGACGCCGTGGTGGAAGCCACCCAACACCGCCGCCGGCCGATCCTGCTGACCGCCGCCGCGGCCAGCCTGGGCATGATTCCCATCGCCCGCGAGGTGTTCTGGGGCCCCATGGCCTACGCCATGATCGGCGGCATCGTCGCGGCGACGCTGCTGACGCTGCTGTTCCTGCCGGCGCTGTACATCGCCAGCTATCGCATTCGCGAGCCGGAGCGGCGGGACTGATGGCCGGGGCCTGGTCGGAACGCCAGGCAAAAAAAACGGCCCTCCGGCTGAGGTCTCCAGGGGAGACGTCTGCCGGAAGGCCGCAAGGAGCTATCCAAGGAGCCACTGCCGGAGGGAAGGATTCGCGCGGTCAGCAAGTCGAATCCACAGCAGCTCACTGCACCACTATCGGGCGTCCGACTTTTTCAATAAAGTGACGACTTGACGAAACTCCATTGCGAAAAAGGCAATAATGGATATTTTCCAAGGCATGCGCATCTTCGTCCGGGTGGTGGATCTGGGCAGTCTCACGGCTGCTGCCCACACCCTCGACCTGTCCACCGCCCAGGTGTCGCGCCTGCTGGCGGAACTGGAAAGCCATCTGCAGACCCGCCTGCTGCACCGCACCACCCGGCGGCTGGCGCTGACCGAGGCGGGCGAGCGCTATCTCGAACGCTGCCGGCGCATCCTGCAGGACGTTGGCGAGGCCGAAGCCGAGGCCAGCGGCGCCCATCTCAAGCCCCATGGCCATCTGCGCCTGCATTCCATGACTGGTCTGGGCACCCAGTTGCTGGCGCCGCTGGTGTCGCGCTTCTGCGCGCGCTATCCCCATGTCGAGATCGTCATGAATCTCTCGCAGAACCACCCGGCGCTGCTGGAGGATGGGCACGACATCGCCATTACCCTGGACACCGAACTGGCCGACTCGGATTTCGTCGCCCAGCGTCTCGGTGGCGTCTACAGCGTGGTCTGCGCGGCGCCCAGCTATCTGGCGCAGCGCCCGGCGCCCAAGGTGCCGGCCGATCTCGCCGCGCACGACTGCCTGCGCCTGCTGGATCCGAATTTCTCCGAACGCTGGGTCTTCGCCGGTGAAGACGGCGAGCAGCAGGTGGCGCCGCGCTACGTCTTCCAGGTCAATGTCGCCGAGGCTCTGGCCAGCGTGGCCCGCCAGGGCATGGGCATCTGCCTGCTGCCCAGCTACATCGCGGTCAACTACCTGCGCGATGGCAGCCTGGTGCGCCTGCTGCCCAACTTCCGCCTGCGCGAACGCAATATCCATGCGCTCTATCCCTCGCGGCGCTTTCTCGACGCCAAGATCAAGACCTGGATAGACTTCCTCAAGGAAGAATTGCCCGAACGGCTGCAGCTGGAGAATCGGGTGCTTGAGGACCAGCGCTACTGGGCCAAGGACTAGGCCAGGGCTTGTTGCAATCCTTGCAACAGTCATTTAATTAGCAAGCTATTTATTAGGCGGCGTTCTTTCCCTAGAATGGTCCTGTACCCCGATGAACACGACCTTTGAGGAGTTCGCCATGAAACGTTCTCTGTCTGCCCTGTTGCTGACCCTTGCCGCCTTGACCGCCACCCAGTTCGCCGCTGCCGACGACAATCCCAGCCTGAGATACAAGCTGGTCGATCAGAATCATGCCGCCATGCAGCACTACGGCGATCAGGCCGCTCCCGCCGCCGACGCGCGTCGCTGAGCCGCTCCGCTTTCGAAAGACCACCCCTCCTTGCTCCTTTGGTCTTTCTCCGCCGCACCCTTTGGGTGCGGCTTTTTTATATCTGCGGCACACTGAGCCCCTGACCTTGTCGAGGTGCTCATGACCGCCACTTCCGCTCAACGACTTGCCGCCCTGCGCGCCTTCCTGGCCGAGCAGGGCGCCGATGCCTGCCTGATCCCCAGCGCCGATCCCCATCTGTCCGAATACCTGCCGGAACACTGGCAGGGCCGTGCCTGGCTGTCCGGTTTCACCGGCTCCGCCGGGTTGCTGCTGGTGACCCGCGAGGCCGCCGGCGTCTGGACCGACAGCCGCTACTGGGAGCAGGCCACCCAGGAGCTGGCGGGCAGCGGCATCGACCTGATGAAGCAGGTCGCCAGCCAGCCCCAGGCCCACCTGCAGTGGCTGGCCGACCAGGTGCCCGCGGGCGGCACGGTACTGGTGGACGGCCAGGTGCTGTCGCTCGGCGCAGCGGCGGCCCTGCGCCGCGCGCTGGAGCCCAAGGGTATCCGGCTGCGGACCGATCTCGACCCGCTGGCGGCGATCTGGCGCGAGCGCCCCGCGCTGCCGGCGGCACCGGTCTATGCCCATGCCGCCCCCCAGGCCCCCCATCCGCGCAGCGCCAAGCTCGCCCAGGTGCGCGAGAAGCTGAAGGACGCCAAGGCCGACTGGCATTTCATCTCCTCGCTGGACGACATCGCCTGGCTGCTCAACCTGCGCGGCGCCGACGTGCCCTACAACCCGGTGTTCCTCGCCCATGTGCTGCTGGGTAGCGACAGCTGCCAGCTGTTCATCGACCCGGCCAAGGTGCCGGCCGAGATCCGCACGGCCCTGGTGGAGGACGGCGTGACCCTGGCCGACTACCACCAGGCGGCCGCCGAGCTGGCCCGGCTGCCGGCCGGCAGTCGCCTGCTGGTGGACCCGGCGCGGGTCACCCTCGGGCTGGCCGAGGCCGCGCCCCAAGGGGTCGAGCGGCACGAGCAGATCAATCCCTCGACCCTGCTCAAGGCCTGCAAGACCGCCGAGGAGGTGGCCCAGGTGCGCATGGCCATGGAAGAGGACGGCGCCGCGCTGTGCGTCTTCTTCGCCCGTTTCGAGGCAGCCCTGGCCCGTGGCGAGCGCCTCACCGAGCTGACCGTGGACGACTGGCTGAGCGAGGCCCGCGCGGCGCGCCCCAACTTCGTCTCTCTGAGCTTCGCCACCATCGCCGGCTTCAACGCCGGTGGCGCCCTGCCGCACTACCGGGCGACCGAAGAAGCCCATGCCGAACTCCAGGGCGACGGCCTGCTGCTGATCGACAGTGGCGGCCAGTACCTGGGCGGCACCACCGACATCACCCGGGTGGTGCCCATCGGCACCCCCAGCGCCGCCCAGAAGCGCGATTTCACCCTGGTGCTCAAGGGCATGCTGGCGCTGTCGCGGGCACGCTTTCCGGCCGGCGTCGCCGCGCCCATGCTCGACGCCCTGGCGCGCGAGCCGATCTGGGCCGCCGGCATCGACTACGGCCACGGCACCGGCCATGGCGTGGGCTACTTCCTCAATGTGCACGAGGGGCCGCAGTCGATTTCCTTCTATGCCACGGTCACCCCGCACCATGTCCTGCGCGAGGGCATGATCACCTCCAACGAACCGGGTATCTATCGCCCCGGCCAGTGGGGCGTGCGGCTGGAGAACCTGCTCCTGTGCACCCGCGCGGAAACCACCGAATTCGGTGATTTCCTGGCCTTCGAGACCCTGACCCTCTGTCCGCTGGACACCCGCTGCCTGGATCTGGCCCTGCTGCGCAGCGATGAGCTGGACTGGCTGGATGGCTATCACGCCGAGGTCCGCCGCCGCGTACTGCCGCTGGTCGAGGGCGCCGCGCGCGACTGGCTGCTGGCCCGCACCGAACCCGTCGCGAGGACTGCCCGATGAGCAGCAACGCCCAGCAATTCGCCAGTGACAACTATTCCGGTATCTGCCCGGAAGCCTGGGCCGCCATGGCCGCGGCCAACGTCGGCCACGAGACCGCCTACGGCAACGACACCTGGACGGCGCGCGCCGCCGATCGCTTTCGCCAGCTGTTCGAGACCGACTGCGAGGTGTTCTTCGCCTTCAACGGCACCGCGGCCAACTCCCTGGCCCTGGCGGCGCTGTGCCAGAGCTACCACAGCGTGATCTGCGCCGACACCGCCCACGTCGAGACCGACGAATGCGGCGCGCCGGAATTCTTTTCCAACGGCTCCAAGCTGCTGCTGGCACCGGCCCACCAGGGCAAGCTGACCCCGGGCGCCATCCAGCAGATCGCCACCAAGCGCGCCGACATCCACTTTCCCAAGCCGCGGGCAGTGACCGTCACCCAGGCCACCGAGGTGGGTACCCTCTATGGCCTCAACGAATTGCAGGCCATCAGCGCCACCTGCCGCGACCTCGGCCTGCACCTGCACATGGACGGCTCGCGCTTTTCCAATGCCGTGGCCGGCCTGGGCTGCACCCCGGCCGAGGTGACCTGGAAGGCCGGCGTCGACGTGCTCTGCTTTGGTGGCACCAAGAGCGGCATGGCGGTGGGGGAGGCGATCCTCTTCTTCAACCGCGAGCTGGCCGAGGACTTCGAATACCGCTGCAAGCAGGCCGGCCAGCTGGCGTCCAAGATGAGATTCCTCTCCGCGCCCTGGCTTGGCGTGCTGGAAAACGACACCTGGCTGCGCCACGCTCGCCACGCCAACGCCATGGCCCAGCTGCTCGCCGAGCGGGTGCGCGGGGTGCCCGGCGTGGACTTCATGTTCCCGGTGGAAGCCAACTCGGTGTTCCTGCAGCTCTCCGAACCGGCGCTGGAATACCTGCGCGCCCGCGGCTGGCGCTTCTACACCTTCATCGGCAGCGGCGGGGCGCGTTTCATGTGCTCCTGGGATACCGAAGAGGCGCGCGTGCTGGAGCTGGCGGCGGACATTCGGACGGCGATGGGCGGGTAGGGCGCAGCGCGGCCGTGGCCGTGCGATGGCTGCTTAAACTGTAGGAGCGGCCGCATCGGCGGACCGCCATGGCCGCGATCAGACCTGGCGCTGGCTTTATCGCGGCCATGGACCGCTCCTACGGGATTCGATGCTCTCTCATCCATCGCTGCCCATTCCCAGGTGGAAAACGCTGCGCCGTTTTCCACGCTCCGGTGTTCTCCGGGGACGCCGCCCGCACCAACCGTTACCATGGCCGATCTCTTCCTCGTCTCCAGCGATTCATGGCCAAGAAGTCCAGCAAAGCCTTCTCTACCGCGGTCAATTCCGCTGCCCCCACGCTCATCGACGTGGCCCGGGTCGCCGGGGTGTCGCCGATCACCGTCTCGCGGGCGCTGAATCGACCGGAGATCGTCAGCGAGGCGGCGCGGGAGAAGGTGCTGGCGGCGGTGCAGGCCACCGGCTACGTGCCCAATCTGCTGGCCGGCGGCCTGGCCTCCAATCGCAGTCGCCTGGTGGCGCTGTTCGTGCCGACCATCGTTCACTCCATCTTCGCCGAGACCGTCCAGGCATTGATGGCGCGCCTGTCCCAGGCCGGCTACCAGACCCTGCTGGGCCTGACCGGCTACAGCGCCGAACAGGAGGAGCAGCTGCTGGCCGCGGTGCTGGGGCGCAAGCCCGATGGCATCGTGCTGACCGGTACCCTGCACACCGCCGCCAGTCGGCAGCGCCTGGCCCAGGCCGGCATCCCGGTGGTGGAGTCCTGGGACCTCGGTGAAGACCCGCTAGACATGCAGGTGGGTTTTTCCCATGAAGCCGTGGGGCGCGCCCAGGCCGAGCATCTGCACGCCCGTGGCTATCGGCGCTTCGCCGTGGTCTCGGTGGACGACCCCCGCGCTCTGCGGCGCTGTCGCAGCCTGGTCGCGCGGCTGGCCGAGCTGGGCGTGGCGGAACCGCCGCTGGAGATCCTGCCGGCGCCGGCGCTGGTGGAGTCCGGACGGGCGGGCCTGCGCCAGCTGCTGGCCCGTGACGAGGCCTTCGATGTGGTGGTGTGCAGCTCGGACACCGTCGCCCAGGGCGTCATGGCGGAAGCCGCCAGCCGCGGTCTGCGCCTGCCCGAAGACCTGGCGGTGCTGGGCTTCGGCAATCTCTCCAGCGCCGCCCAGATGCACCCGGCGCTGTCCTCGGTCAGCGTCGAAGGCGATCGCATGGGCACCCTGGCGGCAGAGGCGTTGCTGCAACGGTTCGACGAAGGCGATGGTGTCCGGGAGGCGGTGCGCATCGACACCGGTTTCCATATCATCGACCGCGCCACGACCTGACCATCGGCGCTTAAGTTGTTAGACGTCATACTTGTATGGTTGCGCAATCATGGCTTAGTCTTGGGCAAACGCCAGGGCTGAGTCAGATTGTCGCATCAGGATATGATTGCGCAATCATCCGGTGACTCGCACCTTCAATAAAAACAATCACGCAAGAGGGATCCCCATGGATGCCACAAGACCCACCCGGGTGCGCTACCTGATCCTGTTGATGCTGTTCGTGGTGACCACCATCAACTACGCCGACCGCGCCACCATCGCCATCGCCGGCTCCAGCCTGCAGAAGGACCTCGGCATCAGCGCCGTCACCCTCGGCTATATCTTCTCCGCCTTCGGCTGGGCCTACGTGGCCGGGCAGATTCCCGGCGGCTGGCTGCTGGATCGCTTCGGTTCGAAGAAGGTCTATGCCGGCAGCATCTTCTTCTGGTCGCTGTTCACCCTGCTGCAGGGGCTGGTCGGCGGCCTGCCGGTGGCCTGGGCGGTGACCACCCTGTTCATGCTGAGATTCCTGGTCGGCCTGGCCGAGGCACCGTCCTTCCCAGGCAACGCGCGCATCGTCGCCGCCTGGTTCCCCACCGCCGAACGCGGCACCGCCTCGGCGATCTTCAACTCGGCGCAGTATTTCGCCACCGCGCTGTTCGCGCCGATCATGGGCGGCATCGTCTTCCACTTCGGCTGGGAGCACGTCTTCGTCATCATGGGGGCCCTGGGCATCCTCTTCTCCGGGGTCTGGCTGAAGTACATCCACAACCCCAAGGAGCATCCGCGCATCAACGCCGCTGAGCTGGCGCACATCCGCGATAACGGCGGTCTGGTGGACATGGACAACGGCGCCCGCCAGCAGGGCGGCGGTCCCAAGTGGCACTACATCACTCAGCTGCTGACCAATCGCATGATGCTCGGTGTCTACCTCGGCCAGTACTGCATCAACGCCATCACCTATTTCTTCCTGACCTGGTTCCCGGTGTACCTGGTGCAGGAGCGCGGCATGACCATTCTCAAGGCCGGTTTCATCGCCTCGCTGCCGGCCATCTGCGGCTTCATCGGTGGGGTGCTCGGCGGGGTGATCTCCGACTACCTGCTGCGGCGCGGCCATTCCCTGACCTTCGCCCGCAAGCTGCCCATCGTCTGCGGCCTGCTGCTCTCCACCAGCATGATCTTCTGCAATTACGTCGACGCCGACTGGATGGTGGTGGGCTTCATGACCCTGGCCTTCTTCGGCAAGGGCATCGGCGCCCTGGGCTGGGCGGTGGTGGCGGACACCTCGCCCAAGCAGATCGCCGGGCTCTCCGGCGGCCTGTTCAACACCTTCGGCAACCTGGCCTCCATCACCACCCCCATCGTCATCGGCTATCTCATCGCCGCCACCGGCTCCTTCAAGTGGGCGCTGGTCTATGTCGGGGCCAATGCCCTGGTGGCGGTGTTCAGCTACCTGTTCATCGTCGGTCGCATCCAGCGCGTCGAGCTGCGTACCGCCGATGGCGAGATCCTGGGCGCGACCCAGCCTGACCCGGCCCGGGCCTGAGCCCCGGCAGAGGATAAGAACATGAACCTGATCGATCACCGTGATTCGCCGCGCTACATCAAGCTCCACCCCCAGGACAACGTCGGGGTGGTGGTCAACGAACCCGGCGTGGCCGCCGGCACCGCCTTCGCCGATGGCCTGACCACGGTCGAGGCCATTCCCCAGAGTCACAAGGTCTCCCTGGTGGACCTCAGGGAAGGTGCCGCGGTGGTGCGCTATGGTGAGGTCATCGGCTACGCCCTGCAGGACGTTCCCGCCGGCAGCTGGATCACCGAAGCCCTGCTGCGCATGCCGGAGCCGCCGGCGCTGGACAACCTGCCCAAGGCCACCGCGCCCGGTCAGGTCGGCGAAGCCCTGGAAGGCTACACCTTCGAGGGCTTTCGCAATCCGGACGGCAGCGTCGGCACCCGCAACATCCTGGCGGTGACCACCACCGTGCAGTGTGTGGTGGGGGTGCTGGACCACTGCGTGGAGCGGGTACGCAAGGAGATCCTGCCGCGCTACCCCAATGTCGACGACGTGGTGCCGCTGTCCCACAGCTACGGCTGCGGGGTGGCCATCAACGCCCCGGATGCGGTGATCCCCATCCGTACCCTGCACAACATCAGCCGCAACCCCAACTTCGGTGGCCAGGCGCTGGTCATCGGCCTGGGTTGCGAGAAGCTGCAGGCCAGCCAGCTGATGCCGGGCGACGACCTCACCGCCGGACAGAACGAAGAAGACTGGCTGTTCCGCCTGCAGGACTCGGCCAATGGCTTCGCCGGCATGGTCGAGCAGATCATGGGGCTGATCGAAGCGCGTCTGGAGGTGCTCGATCAGCGCCGCCGTGAAACGGTACCAGCGTCCGAACTGGTGGTGGGCATGCAGTGCGGCGGCAGCGACGCCTTCTCCGGCATCACCGCCAATCCGGCCCTGGGCGTGGCCGCCGATCTGCTGGTGCGGGCCGGCGCCACCGTGATGTTTTCCGAGAACACTGAGGTGCGCGACGGCATCCACCTGCTGACCCCGCGCGCCGCCACCCCGGAGGTGGCCGACGCCCTGATCCGCGAGATGGACTGGTACGACCGCTACCTGGAGCAGGGCATGGCCGATCGCAGCGCTAATACCACCCCTGGCAACAAGAAGGGCGGGCTGAACAACATCGTCGAAAAGGCCATGGGGTCGATCGCCAAGTCGGGTACCAGCCCCATCGCCGGGGTCATCGCGCCCGGCGAGAAGATCCGTGGCAAGGGCCTGTACTTCGCTGCCACCCCGGCCAGCGACTTCATCTGCGGCACCCTGCAACTGGCCGCGGGCATGAACCTGCATATCTTCACCACCGGTCGCGGCACCCCCTACGGACTGTCCATGGTGCCGGTGATCAAGGTCTCGACCCGCACCCAGCTGGCCGAGCGCTGGCCGGACCTGATCGACATCGATGCCGGTCGGGTGGTGAGCGGGCGGCTGTCGCTGGAGGAGATGGGCTGGGAGATCTTCCAGTGCTACCTGGACGTGGCCAGCGGCCGCCGCCAGACCTGGGCCGAGCGCCATCGCCTGCACAACGACCTGGCGCTGTTCAATCCGGCGCCGGTGACCTGATCCTGCCACGGCAATAAAAAAGGCCGACCCCGATGGGGTCGGCCTTTTTTCATGGAGCCAGGAAGCTGGCGTGCGGTCGGCGCCCTAGCGCTGGGCAGTGGCCGCCGTCAGTTGCAGACTGGGCAGCAGGTAATGGCCGACGATGAACAGCGAGCCCTTGTCGCTCAGGTGACCATCGTCGATCTGCAGCAGGGTGCGGCCATCCGCAGCCCGTACCCGGCAGGCATCCTCGACGCAGAGTCGTTGCACCAGGGAGATGTACTCCAATCCTGCCGGGAGTTTAGCCTGGCGCATGGCCTGGTCGGTGGCGAGGACGTGGCGATCCAGGGCGGAGTCGGCGATGTGGTCATCGGTGCTGCCCCAGTGGCGGATGGCGATGACGCTGGGCAGCGACGGACTCCACTGGGGAACGGGGCCGAGCAGCACGATGCGCTTGACGCCATAGCTGTGCAGACGCTCGGTGATGGCGTTCCAGTCGGTCTTTTCGTGGTCGGCCTTCTGCGCCATGACCACCACCTCCGGACGCAGGCGCTGAATGGCTTCCAGGGCGGTGCGATTGGAGTAGTTGCAGGTCACTCGCGTCTCGGTTTGCCGACCCATGTCGTCGGTGAGGCGCGGCTTGCAGCTCGCCGAGGCCACCTGGTAGTAGGGCAGGCCGGCCGGCAGCAGGCTGCGCAAGCCGAAGGACAGGGCCTGGGCATGGGAATCGCCCCAGACGAAGAGACCACCCTTGCCCTGGCCGTGGGTGCAGCTGGGGTCGATGGCGTCCTGGTGGCGTTGGGTAAAGGCCGAATAGGCGTCGCACTTGAGCCAGTAGAGGTCGTGGAGATTCTTCTGGCGATCCAGGTATTCCTGCACGAATTGCGCGCGGTCCGACTGGCTGATGCTGCGCAGCGGCGTGATGGCACCGTCGGTGGCGTTCACCGCGCCCGCACTGAGGAACAGGGTGGCGAGCAGGCCGGTGCCGGTGGCCAGCGCTGCACCGCTCTGGCCCTTGCGGCGCGAGGCACGGGTCTCCACCAGGGTGTAGGAAGCCCAACCCAGGGCGAAGGAGGCGGCGATGCCCAGCAGCAGGTGCGGCGTCTTGTCGAGCAGGCCGGCATAGCTCATGAACACCACCACCGGCCAGTGCCAGAGGTAGAGCGAGTAGGAGAGGGTGCCGGTCCACTGGGAGAAACCGTTGCCGGTGACCAGCGAATCCTGGCGGGCGGCCAGGATGATGGCGGCAGTGCCAAGCACCGGGATCAGCGCCAGATAGCCCGGCCAGACATCGCCTTCGGCGAGCGTCAGGAAACCCACTGCCAAGGCGATCAGCCCGGCGCCTTCCAGCAGCCGGCGCGAGCGGGCGGCGAGTTGCAGCGGGAAGAGATAGGCGACGCCGCCCACCATCAGCTCCCAGGCACGGGTCGGCAGTAGATAGAAGGCCGCTTCCGGCCAGAGCAGGGAGGCGGTGACGGCGAAGGCGAAGCCGGCCGCGGTGGCGAGCAGGATCAGCACCCGCAGGGTCTTGAGCGACACCAGCTTGGACAGCAGCACCAGGATCAGCGGATAGACCAGGTAGAACTGCCATTCCACCGACAGCGACCAGGTGTGCAGCAGCCATTTCTCATGGGCCGCGGCGGTGAAGTAGCCGGCTTCCTTCCAGTAGACCAGGTTGGAAACGAAACCCAGGCTGCTCGCCACGTGCTTGCCCAGTTCGCCATAGGCGTTGGGCAGCAGGAAGAACCAGCCGGCAATCAACAGCACGGCGCAGAGTACCGCCAGCGCCGGCACGATGCGGCGGACGCGGGACAGGTAGAAGGCGGACAGGCGGAAGCGCTGCTGTTCGAGGGCGCGAAAGATGATCCCGGTGATCAGGAAGCCGGAGATGACGAAGAAGACGTCGACCCCGGCGAAACCGCCCGGTAGCCAGTCGGCATTGAAGTGGAAGAGGACGACGGCGATCACGGCGATCGCGCGCAGCCCATTGATATCTTTCCTGAAGTCCATGAGCGGCATCCGGGCAGCAAGGGGAAGGCGAGAGAAGGAGGCGTCGGGCTAGGCGTGGGGGGCCAGGGTTTCCGGTGCCGGGCGGACCAGGTGCAGGCCGGGGTCGGTCTTGGGCTTGAGCAGCAGATAGCCCAGGGTGATGCCGATGAACAGGTTGGCCACGCCGATCTCGAAGAGGTCGGTGGTCCAGCCGATCAGGCAGAGACAGAAGGCGATGGCCAGCAGAGTGTGGCTTTCACGGTCGCGATTGAGGTACAGACGGATGAACAGCGGCAGCTGCAGGCAGTATAGAGCGATGCCGACCACGCCGAACACGCACCACAGATAGACCACGCTGCTGTCGCAGTTGACCATCAGGTCCAGGCCTGGCACCGGGAAGGCGGCCATGGTGCTACCGAACATGCCGAAGCCGGCGCCGGTCAGGGTCCAGCCGGGTTCGCTCATGACCTCGACCACGTTGGGCCAGGTGTTGACCAGGCGGTCGTAGAAGGAGGCCAGGCCGCTGTCGCTGGTTACCACATGGGGATCGAAGTCGCGGATCAGGCTCAGGATCGGCAGCAGCAGGCCGCCCACCACGCCGAGCAGCAACAGCAGGTAGGTGGACCACGGGAAGCGCCGACCCAGCATCAGCATCAGGGTGAAGGCGAAGGCCGCAGCCGGGGCCTTGCTGGTGGTCAGCAGGATGCCGAACAGGCCGGTCAGGGCCATCAGCAGCCAAAGCGTGTAGGAGCGCGCGAAATAGGAGAGATAGAGGCAGTAGACGGCGATCAGGGCGGCCAGGACGTTGGACACGCGGGCGAAACCGGCGATGCGGTCGGCCTCGCCGGCCATCCAGTTGGTGTTGCCGGCGATGTCGTTGCCACCCAGGGTGTAGCTGTAGCCCTTCCAGGGGACGGAGGTGTACTTGTCCAGCAGGATGCCGATGAGCGAGGCGATCAGCAGACCCAGCACCACCCGGCCGAGCAGGCGTCGCTGCTCCAGCAGCTCGCGGCCGCAGAGCAGGCCGAACAGCAGTGGGCTGTAGACGAACAGCGAGAAGAAGACGTTGTTGATGCTGGCGCCATGCAGCAACGCCAGGGCCGCATAGGCCGGGATGCTGAGCAGGGCCACCCAGAGGATGCGCGGTAGCTTGGCGGTGGCCAGTTGCAGGGCGAAGAGCGCCAGGCAGGCGATCTTGGGCAGGTAGATCAGCGCCGAGGCACCGGCCATGTCGAGGTAGTAGCGCAGGGCGCCGGAAAAGGTCTCGACGAACAGCAGCGAGATGGCGGTCCAGACCGCGAGGGTCGAATAGCGCCAGGACAAAGCCTGCTGGAACGCCGATTGCGGGGGGGCGACTACGGCCGACATGATCATCATCCCTGGGTTGATGCCGAGGCAGCGGGCCGTGGGCGGCCGCTGCGCTGACGTGAAAGGCGCGAAAGCGATAACCAGCGCGAGGGCTCGCCACCTTGGCGTTGTCCCTGGGCTGGATGAGGTCTGCAAGCGAAAGGCAGGCACGCTACCGCCCATGGCGGTCAGGAACGGCCACGGGCGACAGGTGGAAAAAGGTACGACGCGGGGATGATAGCGGAGGGCTTCCGGCGCCTGTCAAACGGCGCCGGGCCGACCGGAAATCCTCAACGCGGATATCAGAAGCAGGCCACAAAAAGCCCGCTATTTCACCATCCGCCAGGTCAAGGGATAGCGGTAATCGCGGCCCTGGTTGGCCTTGATGCCGGCGATCACCGTCAGCACGAAGGCCACGCAGGCCACCAGTAGCATCAGCGGAAAGCCGATCAGCACCCACACCAGCAGCCAGCAGATCATGTGCAGCAGGGTGACGGTGAGCTGGAAGTTCAACGCCTCTTTGCCCTGGCTGTCGATGAAGGGGTCGTCCTCGCGCTTGAACTGCCAGACCACCAGCGGACCTATGACGTTACCGATGAAGGGCACCACGAAGCCCAGGAAGGCGGCGTAGTGGCAGAGCATGGCCCAGCGCCGGGCTTCGGCGCTGGGGGCGGGGACGAGATCGTGCATGAGCGGGCTTCCTTACTCGCCGTGCAGGGCGGCTTGCTGGAGCTCGAACAGGTCGCGCAGGCCACCCTGGGCCAGTTCGAGCATGGCGTTGAGTTCGGCCGGCTGGAAGGGCGCGCCTTCGGCGGTGCCCTGCACCTCGATGAAGCCACCGGCGTCGGTCATGATCACGTTGAGATCGGTCTCGGCGGCGGAGTCTTCCAGGTAATCCAGGTCGAGCACCGGGGTGCCCTGGTAGATGCCCACGGAGATGGCGGCCACCATCTGCTTGAGCGGATTGCCCTTGAGGTTGCCGCGGCGCTTGAGCGCGCCCAGGGCATCGACCAGGGCCACGCAGGCACCGGTCACCGAGGCGGTGCGGGTACCGCCGTCGGCCTGGATCACGTCGCAGTCGATATAGATGGTGTTCTCGCCCAGCTTGGACAGGTCGACGGCGGCGCGCAGCGAACGACCGATCAGCCGCTGGATCTCCAGGGTCCGACCGCCCTGCTTGCCCTTGGCGGCTTCCCGCTGGTTCCGCTCGCCGGTCGCGCGCGGCAGCATGCCGTACTCGGCGGTGAGCCAGCCCTGGCCCTTGCCCTTGAGAAAGCGCGGCACCCCGGCCTCGACGCTGGCGGTGCAGATCACCTTGGTATCGCCGAATTCCACCAGGACCGAACCCTCGGCGTGCTTGGTGTACTGACGGGTGATGCGGATGGGGCGCAGCTGATCGGCGGCGCGGCCACTGGGACGCTTCATTGCGGGCTTCCTGTAAGGCGTAGATATCAGGTCCATAGTATAGGGAGCGTCCGGCTCATGCGACACGGATGCATTGGGTCGCTCCGATCAGGTGCGCTAGAATCGTGCGTTTTACATGCGTGGTCGCTCGGGATCGCCCCAGATCCACGCATCGTCAGACGAGGATCCTGCCATGGTGCACAGCATGACGGCGTTCGCCCGGGTCGAGCGGCCGGGGCCCCAGGGCACCCTGAGCTGGGAGTTGCGCTCGGTCAATCACCGCTATCTGGAGCCCCACCTGCGGCTGCCGGAGACCTTTCGCGATCTGGAGTCCGGCGTGCGCGAGGCGCTGCGCCGGCGCCTGTCGCGGGGCAAGCTGGAGTGCGTGCTGCGTGAGGAGCGCGACGAGAGCGTGGCCCTGCGCGTCGATGCCCGCCGCGCCGCGCAACTGGTGGCCGCCGCCGAAGACGTCGCCGCGCTGATCGCGCGCCCGGCCAAGCTCGATCCCCTGGCCGTGCTGGCCTGGCCCGGGGTGCTGGCGGGCGCCGAGGTGGATGGCGCCGAACTCAAGGCCCAGACCCTGGCGCTGTTCGAGGCGGCGCTGGATGAATTGCTCGACGGCCGGCAGCGCGAGGGCCGCGAACTGGCGCGCCTGATCGAGGAACGCCTGGACCAGGTGCTGGCGGAGGTGGCGACCCTGCGCGCGCTGCTGCCCGAGCTGCTGGCCCTGCAACGGCGCCGTATCCTCGAGCGCTGCGCCGAGGCGGGGGTCGAGTTCGAACCGGCGCGGCTGGAGCAGGAACTGGTGCTGCTGGCGCAGAAGAGCGACGTGGCCGAGGAACTGGATCGTCTGGAGACCCATGTGGCCGAGGTGCGGCGGGTCCTGGCGGGCAGCGGCGCGGCCGGCCGGCGGCTGGATTTCCTCATGCAGGAACTCAATCGCGAGGCCAATACCCTGGGTTCCAAGGCCATCGACGCCCGGGCCTCCCAGGCGGCCATCAATCTCAAGGTGCTCATCGAACAGATGCGTGAGCAAGTGCAGAACATCGAATAGGCGGACCTTCATGACAGCCCTTCCCGGCACCCTCTACATCGTTTCCGCGCCTTCCGGCGCCGGCAAGACCAGCCTGGTCAAGGCCCTGCTGGATGCCCTGCCCGACATCCGCGTGTCGGTCTCCCACACCACCCGCGCCATGCGCCCGGGTGAAGCCGACGGGGTGAACTACCACTTCGTCGATTGCGCGACCTTTACCAACCTGCTCGAACACGGCGACTTCCTCGAGCACGCCGAGGTGTTCGGCAACTACTACGGCACCTCCCAGGCCGCCCTGGAGCGCACCCTCGCCGAAGGCCACGACCTGATCCTGGAAATCGACTGGCAGGGCGCCCAGCAGGTCCGTCGCAAGCTGCCCCACGCCCAGTCGATCTTCATCCTGCCGCCGAGCCAGGCCGCCCTGCGCCAGCGCCTGGACAATCGCGGCCAGGACAGCGCCGAGATCATCGAAAGACGCATGCGCGAGGCGGTCAGCGAGATGAGTCACTATGTCGAATACGACTACCTGATCATCAACGACGACTTCGCCAGCGCCCTGGAAGACCTCAAGTCGATCTTCCGCACCCGCCAGCTGCGCCTGGATCGTCAGCAGCGCCGCCACGACGATCTGCTGGTGGATCTGCTGGGCTGATACCTGCCTCGCGGCCCGCGCCTTCAGCGCGCGGGCTGTCCGCTCCCCGCGTCGCCGCCGCAGGACGTCCGGCGCCCTTCCAAAGCCATGAATTATCTCGTTACATTTTTTCTGGGCCTTGGCTTGGGCGGCTGGCGCCTGTCGATGTTTTGGCAGTCGCGCTATTTATCTGGTTTTACACAAAAAATATTGATCATCGGCTGACGGTTATTGGCTCTGCTCTAATGTAAGGCCGCTTTTTATATGCTTATTTAAAAGCATTAAAACAGCGACTTTCTACCTGCTTTCGCCTGCTCGCCATTCGTTACTATTTGTTTAAAGAAACTTTGGCTAGGCTTTTTCCGGACGACTAGCGAAGTTGCCCGTGGGCTAAAGGCGGGCATTTAGCTATCAAGGTCGTTGCTGTTAGCGGTTGTCTGATTACCTGAGCACTGTCAGGGAAACAATTATCGGAACTGACTTCGGTAAAGGGTTTCCTGCTGTCCGCTAGAACTGCCAGAGCCGCGTAGTTGAGCATTTCGCGGGAGCTTTCGGTATTTCAGTGGGACTTTCGTTTTTGACATGACTGTCGTAACAGGAGCGTTCGATATGAAATTAAAGCCTGTGGCCACGCTGATGTTGGCAACGCTGTTGGGTACTACCGCCCAGGCAGCAGAGTCCTTGAGTACGGGTCCTTACTTGCGGCTCAAGGTGCTGGGCAATACCGGATTCGTCCTCAATAGATTGAAGGCGGAAGACACCAAGATCGTCACGGGTGGTGAATACGACTATCTGGTGGTCGGGCCCAATGTGCAGGTCGACGGCAACGTCAAGAAGGAGATCAACGACGCCCTTGATCAAGGCAAACGCGTGATCTTCGACAATCAACCCGGTCAGCACCTCGCCAGTGAGAACGCGGCCCTGGCGCTGGGCATGACCGTCGAGGCGGATGCCCTGATGGTGAAGAAGCCGGAGAAGGACACTGGCCTGCTGATAACCCCCGTCGATCGGCCCACGCGCGCCGATGCCCTGTCCGCGAGCAAGGCCCAGAGCAACAAGCAGGATCAGGCGAGCAACACCATCGAAAACGTCTTCGGACTTTGAGGGACCAAAGTTATGAATACCTTTGCGAAATCCACCTTGGTTGGTGCGCTCGGCTTCCTGCTGTCGACCGGTCTGGTGCAGGCCGGCGAGTGCTTCACCGACCACACCGAGCCCGCCATCCTGGGTGACGGTTCCCGGGCCTTCGCCACCCAGCAGGCAGGCAAGACCTGGGAGGACTGGATCTGGCGCGGGCCGATCTTCCGCTGCTCGACCAGAGGAACCATCGACTGCACCTACACCTGGGGCGAGACCAAGACCTCCAGCTACGGCTGGTCGGTAGGGGTCAAGATCAATCCGGAGAAGCTGCCCTTCATCGGCAAATACCTGAGCATCCTCGGCGTCGATGGCAGCTACAAGCAGGATCGCACGATGAGTACCGCCTTCACCTGGGGCGTGAGGATAGAGCCGGGCTACAAGGCGCAACCCATTCAGGTGGTGGAGCGACGCTGGAAAAGCGGCAAGTTCCGCGGCGCCTGGGTCCGCACCGGCAGTTGTTCGCGCGGCATCGGCAACCCACCCGGGATGCACTGGTACGACTGGGATTCCAAGCGGGTGATCAGCAGCTGGAGCGGTAGCGTGGAGGTGAGCAGATACGCCACCTACCACGTCTATCGCTAGGCCTGCGCCCGCGCCAAGGCCGGGTCATGGCGCCCCGGCCTTGGCCGTCGCGGTGGCTGCTGGTCGAGTACCCAGGCAGTCCGCCGCCAACGCTCGTCAAAACCGCTCTTTGGATGGATGGCGATGGGGGCCCGGCTGATCACACTCAGCACGGGCCGTCCGTGCGCGACGCCCTCCTTGCAGTACGGTCGATTCCGCCATCTCGCCGGGGTCGCGGCTAGTCGTCCTGTCCTCGGTAGATTCCACTGGAGCGGAAGACCGTCATGAAGACCCCTACCTTGCTGGCGGCGCTGCTCGCTGGCCTTGCAGCGCCGGCATTCGCCGTCGAGCAGAGCATCACCCTGACTCAGACCGGTAATGACAACCAGGCCACCCTGAACCAGAGCGGTGGTCGCGCCAATAGCGTTGAGCAACTGCAAAGCGGCGATGACAATCGCACGACCCTCGAACAGCGCCAGGCCTTCGGCGCCCAGGCGCGGATCGCGCAGACGTCCAGCGGCAATGGGCTGCAGATTTTCCAGGAAGGCAGTAATCAGCAGATCGTCGTGACCCAACTGGAAAACGGCAACCACTACGCCGAGATCACCCAAACCGGCGGTGGCGCGGGCAACGGCCTGGAGCTGGAGCAGCGCGGCAATGCGGCATCGGCCTACCTGAGCCAGGCGGGCGATCTCAATGTGTACAGCGTGCGCCAGGCGGGCTTCGGCGGCAACGACCTGCGGGCGACCAGCACCGGCGATGGCAATCGGGTGACCGTGGAGCAACGCGGCGGCGGCCTGGCAGAGGTGGTGCAGACCGGCAACAACAACGCGGCGCAGCTGACGCAAAGCGTGTCTTTCGCCGGTGGGCGGGCCACGCTGCGTCAGCAGGGCAACGGCAATCAGGTGCAGGCCGAGCAGGAAACCAGTCGCTACAGCAGCGCCCTGGCGCTGAGCCAGGGCGGCGATGGTAACCAGGCCCAGTTGTCACAACGCGCTGGCTTCAGCGACATCACCTTCACCCAGCAGGGCAACGCCAACGAACTGAGCGCCACCCAGACCGGCTTGGAAGCCCGAATCGCCGGCATCAGCGCAGGCGATGCCAACCAGGCGACCTTCGTTCAGAGCGGCGTGCGGGTGGAGGCGGAGATCCAGCAGCAAGGCAATGGCAACCTGGCGTCCATTACCCAGGACACGGTGCCGGACAGCTTCAGCGGCGCCAGTGCCTTCATCGGCCAGACCGGCGACTCCAACTCGGCGATGATCGACCAGGTCGGTTCCACGGCGCGCATCACGCAGAGCGGCTTCGGTAACCAGGCGACGATCTACCAGCGCTGAAGGGAGACGGGCTGACCCCGACCGGGATCAGCCTGCCGATGGCTTACAGCTTGATCCAGGTCGCCTTGAGCTCGGTGTACTTGTCGAAGGCGTGCAGGGACTTGTCGCGACCGTTGCCGGACTGCTTGAAGCCGCCGAAGGGCGCGGTCATGTCGCCGCCGTCGTACTGGTTGACCCAGACGCTGCCGGCGCGCAGGGCGCGGGCGGTCTTGTGGGCCTTGGAGATGTCGCGGGTCCAGACCGCGGCGGCCAGGCCGTATTGGGTGTCGTTGGCGATCTGCACGGCTTCTTCGGCGGTGTCGAAGGTGATCACCGAGAGCACCGGGCCGAAGATCTCTTCGCGGGCGATCTTCATGGCGTTGCTCACGCCGTCGAAGATGGTCGGCTCGACATAGACGCCACCGGTCTCTTCCAGGGTGCGCTTGCCACCGGCCACCAGGGTGGCGCCTTCGGCATGGCCGGCTTCGATGTAGCGCAGCACGGTGTCCAGCTGGGTGGTGTCCACCAGGGCGCCGACGTTGGTCTCGGGGTCCAGCGCATGGCCGGGCTTCCAGCCCTTTAGGGCCTCAACCACCAGCGGCAGGAATTCTTCCTTGATGGAGCGCTCCACCAGCAGGCGCGAACCGGCGGTGCAGTCCTCGCCCTGGTTGAAGGCGATACCGCTGGCGGCGGCCGCGGCGGCGTCCTTGAGGTCGGGGGCATCGGCGAAGACGATGTTGGGGCTCTTGCCGCCGGCTTCCAGCCAGACGCGCTTCATGTTGGATTCGCCGGAATAGGCCAGCAGCTGCTTGGCGACCCGGGTGGAACCGGTGAAGACGATGGTGTCGACGTCCGCATGCAGGCCCAGGGCCTTGCCGACGGTATGGCCGTAACCCGGCAACACGTTGAACACCCCGGCCGGGATGCCCGCCTGCTGCGCCAGCTGGGCGACGCGGATGGCGGTCAGCGGCGACTTCTCCGAGGGCTTGAGCACCACCGAGTTGCCGGTGGCGAGCGCCGGGCCGAGTTTCCAGCAGGCCATCATCAGCGGGAAATTCCAGGGCACCACGGCGGCGACCACGCCGACCGGCTCGCGGGTGACCAGGCCGAGCTGGTCATGGGGCGTGGGCGCGACCTCGTCGTAGAGCTTGTCGATGGCCTCGGCGCTCCAGCGGATGGCATTGGCCGAGGCCGGCACGTCGATGGTGAGGGAGTCGGCGATGGGCTTGCCCATGTCCAGGGTTTCCAGCAGCGCCAGCTCTTCGGCGTTGGCCAGCAGCAGGTCGGCGAAGCGGATCAGCACGCGCTTGCGCTGGGCCGGCGCCAGGTGCGCCCAGGTACCCTTCTGGAAGGCGGCGCGGGCGGCAGCCACGGCCAGGTCGGCATCGGCGGCGTCACAGCTGGCGACCTTGGCGAGGAAACGTCCGTCCACCGGACTCAGGCAGTCGAAGGTGGCGCCGGCGGTGGCGTCGACATAGGCGCCGTCGATGAAGGCGCGACCTTCCAGGGTGAGACCTTGGAAGCGCTGCTCCCACTCGGCGCGGCTGGGCAAGCTCATGGGTGACTCCTCGCTAATGGCGGTGAGCAGCCACCCTAAACCGGCCCGGAAGGGTTATCAATATATTTGACACTCGGCCGCCAAAGGCGCCGAAACGTGCGTTTTATCGAACGCTGCGCTGGCGTTGACGACTCAGGGTCAGGGCCGGGCGGGCCGTGGTCAGGGCGCCACGCCGTTGCCGCGGCTGGAAGCACTGCTGGGTGAGCGGCGCCTCGACGCTGGCGTCCAGGTCATCCAGCCAGCCCTCCACGGCGTCTTCCAGGGCGGCGACGGTGAGCTGGCCCAGTACCTGATGGGCGATGAGATTGCCCAGGCTGGGCGCCGCCGGCGCGCGGGTGGCGCCCCACCAGGCGGCCAGGCGCTCCTGCAGGCCTTCAAGCAGGCGATGGAGGCGATAGGCCGCGGCCAGCAGGGCCAGGCTGGCCGAGGGTGCCTGGGCCAGCGCCGCCGGGGCGAAGCCGGCCAGGGCGCGTTCCAGCACCCCGGTCAGGGGCGCCTCGAAGGCCACCGCTCGCGCCTGCAGCAGCAGGGCTTCGAGGGCATCGGGCACCTTGTCGACATAGGCGCTGGCGAAGCGCTCCAGGGCCGGCCCGCGGGTGGCGTCGGCGCTGGCGGTACGCGCCGCCTGGTCGGCAAAGGTACGGCTGGCCTCGCCACTGTCCCGAGCGCGCCCCTGGGTGGTCTGGATCACGAGGCGCAAGGCGGCGGTATTCATGGCAGGGTCCTGCAGGGATGAGCTGTGTTGGACGCCTCCAGAGGGAGCGGGTCACACCGTTCGTCCGGTGCCGGCGGCCTTCAGTGCCGAAGCATGAAGGTATCGTATTCCAGGTCATCCAGCACCCGGTCCAGGCGGTGCAGGCCCAGCAGCACGCAACAGGCCAGGGAGACGGTGAAGCCGTAGCCGAAGAAGCTCGGACCCAGCTCGATGCTCAGCAGGGTCAGCGCCAGGTTGAGGCCGAGAAACAGGGTGCAGAGCATCAGCACGGTGTCGCGCCGGTCCAGGTAGAAGAAGACGTTGAGCAGCGCCATGAACACCACCTGGATGCTCACCCCTACCACGTCGATATAGAACAGCGGCAGGTAGTAGTGCGACATGCCGAGCCAGGCCAGCAGCTGGGGCGCCAGCAGGAACACCAGCACCAGGGTCAGGCCCTGGACCTTGCAGATCTCCAGCAGCCCCTGGCGGATGGCCAGGATCATCTGCTCCTTGAGCTGGCTGATGTGCTGCAGAGTCTCGCCGCCGCGCACGGCGTTGAACACCCGCTCGTACCACTCGGCGAAGTCGGTCTCGATGCGCACCAGGAACACCGCCATGCCGGGGATGATGGCCAGGTAGGCGAGAAAGATCGGCAGGTCGTAGAGGATGGAGGCGCGCAGCGGACCGATGACGGCATCGGAGGTCAGCGGATTGAACCAGAAGACGAATTTGTCGACCCAGATGCCCAGGTTGTAGAACAGCCCGGTGACCAGCAGGCTGATGAAGATCTGCTTGCGGTCGAGGAAGTCGAAGGCCACCAGGCGGTCGGCCGGGTATTCGCGGATGATGTCGTAGAGAAACATGAACAGCAGGGCGGCGTGGCCCAGCAGCAGCGCCATCAGCAGGCCGTCCATGCCGAGGAAGCGCAGCACGAAGGCGGCGGCGATCATGATGGCGTAGCCTAGCGTCATCACCACCAGGATGCGGTTGTAGGCCTTCATCCCCGACAGGAAGATGATCACCAGCCAGAGATCGCAGAGGGTGACGAAGTTGGCCAGCACCAGCAGCCGGTAGGCGAAGGGCTGGTCGAACAGGGTGGCCAGCAGCAGGAAACCCAGGCCGCCGGCGACCAGCGTGACCAGGAGCAGGATGCCCACCAGATTGGGCAGGATGCTGGTCTGTTTCTCCTCGAACAGCCGGTCCGAGACGAAGCGGGTGAAATACAGCTGCAGGCCGCCGGTGAGGATCAGCGAGCTGGCCATGAGGTAGGTCACCGTGACCAGGAACTGGCGGATCAGCACGCTGGGGGTGACGATGCCGGTGGCCAGCACGCCGATCAGCATGACGCTGATGATCGACAGCACCCAGGGGCCGGAACTGATCAAGCCGGCGTAGACATAGGCGCGCAGGGTGGCGGTGTAGGAGTCGCGCGCGAGGATCTTGCGCAGTTCGAAGCCGATGCCGGCCATGTCAGACGACCCTCCCGATGGCGTCCTGGTAGAGCTCGCGATAGCGTTCCAGCATCAGCGGCTCGGTGTAGTAGCGATTGACCCGGGCGAGGCCGGTGCGCTGCGCGGCCTGCCAGCGACCGGGATTGCGCAGCAGGGCGAGGATGGCGCGGGCGGTGGCCTGGGGATCGGCGATGGCGACCACGCTGCCGCCGGTGCCCAGGGCGCGGTCCTCGGGGATGGAACCCTCGATCAGCTCGCGGCACGAGCCCACGTCGCTGCTCACCACCGGCACCCCGGCGGCCCAGCCTTCGAGGATCACCAGCGGCTGGGCCTCGCTGATGGAGGTCAGCACCATGAGGCCGAGCTTGGGCAGGATGTCGCCGATCTTCTGGAAGCCGAGGAATTTCACCTTGCCCTCCAGGCCCAGGCTGGTGACCAGGCTGTGGCATTCGGCGGCGTATTCCTCGTCTTCGTCTTCCGGGCCGACCACCCAGGCCTCGGCCTCGGGCATGGCGCTGATCACCCCGCGCATGGCGCGGATGAAGGTCTTGACGTCCTTGATCGGCACCACCCGGCCGAGCAGCCCGACCACCGGCGGCACCCCTTCCGGGCGGCGCTCCAGGGCGTCCTGCCACTGGGTGAGGCTGATGCCGTTGGGGATCACCCGGCAGCGCGCGGGATCGGCGCCATCCTGGATCTGCCGGCGGCGGTTGCCGTCATAGAGCGAGATGATCGGATCGGCGGCCTTGTAGGTGAGCAGGCCGATGCGCTCGAAGAAGCGGATCCAAAGCCGGCGGATGTAGCTGACGTCCACGTCCAGCCCGGTGCGCAGGGCTTCGTCGGGCCCTTCGGCGATCCACTTGGCCTGGGCCAGGTCGATCTTGCGTTCCTTGGTGTAGATGCCGTGCTCGCTGAGCAGGAAGTTGCAGCCCCAGCGCCGCTGCAGGATGGCGCCGAGCATGCCGGCGTAACCGGTGGAGATGGAGTGGATCATCCGCGGACGCGGCAGGCGGCGCGCGGCCTCGGCCAGCATCAGCAAGGGCGCCTGCATGGCGCGCAGGGTCCAGAGGTAGTCGACGAAGGAGGGGTCGGTGCAATAGCGCTCGTAGCCCTCGGTGATGGCCTCCCAGCTGGCGCGGCTGTACATGAAGTCATCCAGGGTCACGCTGCCCTGGGCGAAGGCGTCCACCAGGGCATCGCCCTGGGCGGCGCTGGGTTCGTCGGGGTGGTGCAGGAAGGCGTGCAGGTCGCGCAGCAGTTGCACCGGCGCCTGGCGTCTTGGACTGATGGGCGCCGCCTTGGGCACCCAGGACCCGGCGAGGAAGTGTTCCTCGATGTGCACCACATTGGGCGGGATGGCGTAGTGGCGCTTCTCGTAGTTCTCGCGCTGACCGCCGATGAAGAACACCGAGAAGGTCAGCTCCGGCAGGCCGAGGATCAACTGGTTGACCCAGCTCGACACCCCGCCGCGCACATAGGGCCAGGTGCCCTCCAAGAGCAGGCAGACATCGGGCGTCACGGTCGCGGCGGGGGCGTCTTTCATAACCAGTACTTCACCAGGGCGGCGAACGGCGGCCGCTTCTTCAGATCCGCCGGCAGGCTGTCGAGCAGTGCCGGGATGACCGCGTAATCGCGGCGCAGAAAGGCGATCTCGGCGCGAAAGGGCGCCAGTTGGGCCAGGGGTACGCCCGCCGCCTCGGCGGCCTGGAAGAATTCCAGGGCACGCTCGGGCTCGCCCTGCTCCAGGGCGATACGCCCGGCGAGGATGCGCAATTCTTCGTTTTCTTCCCCGGCCAGGGCCAGTTCGATGTGTTCGCGGGCCTGGCCGAGCACGTGACGCAGGACGCTGCCTTGGGCCAGGCCCAGGTAGGCCAGCTCCCAGTAGCCGCGGGCCAGGGTGCCGTGCAGCGCCGGCTGGCGCTCGGCGGGGGTGCTGGCCAGTTCGCCGAGCTGGGTCTCGATGCGCTGGTTGATCTGGCTTTCCTGCTGGTCGAGCATCGAATAGGCGAGCAGCCGCACGTCGTCGGCCGGATCGCGCAGGGCCAGCTTGAGGATGGGGATGGCGTCGCGCCCCGGCATGCGGCGGGTGGCGAAAAGCGCGGTCAGGCGCTTGTCGGTGCTGGGCGCGTGGCGCAGGACGTCCTGCAGGCCGCCGTCGCTGAACAGCATCTCCTCGCGCCGTTCCAGCGGGCGGAACGGCAGATTGGGCACGCTGCGCGCCTCCCAGGCGATCTCGCGATGTTTGCGCGGCAGATAGAGCGCTGGAAACACCGCGGCGATCACCCCGGCTGCGCCCAGCAGCGGAATGAAGAAGGCCAGGGCAAAGAGAAACAGCGGACTCCAGGGCAGTGGGCGCTGGTAGCGCCGGGGCAGCAGCAGCCAGGCGCCCCCTGCCAGCAGGGCGCTGCCGGCGGCATGGGCGGCGGCGAAGGCCAGGGCCGCCGCCGCCACCGGCAGGTTGGCAAACAGCAGCGCCCAGCTGCTGGCCTCGAAGGCGAAGGCGCCGCTAAACAGCCACTTGCTGTTCATGCAGGCCACACTCGTTGAACAGGAAGACGCGCAGCTCCTGGGCGCGGGTCTTGGGCAGCAGCTCGTGCTCATGGCTGCGCACGCCCAGGCTTTCCAGGGTGCTGTCCTGGCCATGGCGCTCGGCCAGCAGCTGGCGCAGCCGGCGGCGATAGCCTTCCAGGCCGTCGGAGGAGGTCAGCGGCAGCAGGACCAGCAGGCAGGGGTGACCGGCCTGATTGGTCAGGCGCAGTTGCAGGTCGAGGCCTCGGCGACTGCCTTCCAGCAGCGCCAGGGCGCGTTCGCCACCGTCGGCCTCGGTCATCTCGAAGCAGAACAGGCAGGCGGGCAGGGCGTGCTGCTGGGCGTCGCGCAGCGAGCGCTTGAGGTGCTGGGAGAATTGCTGGGCATCATCGTCGGCCAGGGCCAGCGCCTGGGGATCGCTGCCGAGCAGGTCGGCGATGTGGCCGGCGAGGATGGTCAGCAGGTTGAGGGTGCGTTCGTTGAAGGAAAAGAATGGCATCTGCTCGATGGCCAGTACCGCCAGCAGCCGCTCCTCGGTGTCCAGCAGCGGCACGCAGGCCTGCAGCGCCGAATGCTGGGTCTCGCCGCGTTCCAGCAGCGCCTGGCGGATACTCAGGGTCTCGCCACGCTCCAGGGTCAGGCGCACCAGCAGGTCGTCGGGATCGATGCCGGGCATCTCGCCCTGGCTGGCGAGGGCGCGACGATCCACACGGCCGTTGCCGTCGACCCGGTACAGCCCCGCTACCCGCAGCGAACCGTACTGGGTCAGCAGGCCGACGATGGGTTCGGCCAGGGCCTGCAGGGCATCCTGCTCGCGCGGCACCTCGCGCAGCTGGCGACGCAGGTCCAGCAGGGAGCTGCGCAGGCTGAGATCGTTGCCGGCGACGCGCTGCTCCAGGCGATCGTGGGAGATGCGCAGCAGGTGGTGGGCGCGGGTGAATTCATCCAGGCGCAGCTGGCGATAGTCGTTGGCCAGGTCCAGCCGTTCCAGGCGCCGATCCCAGAGATCGCGGAATTCGCCCACCAGCATGGCGCAGAGCAACACGCCGACGATAAAGGACGGCGGGATCTCCTCGTAGGCCGGATAGCCCTGGCGGTGCAGATAGAGCAGGGCCACAACCAAGAGGCTGGCGCTCACCAGGCCGCGCATGAAGCCATAGCGCACGCCCATGAGGATGGGCGCGAACACCACCCAGGGAAAGGCCAGGCCGACCATCAGGGGATCTTCCGGCACCAGCCAGAAGCCCAGCCCCAGGGCGGCCGCCGTGACCAGCAGGGTTTCCAGCCAGGACAGGCGGCCACTGGCGCGGGGCGCCAGGGTGTAGTCCTTGTGGACGGATTGCAGGGCCATCAGCGCAGCTGCAGCTCTTGCGCGGTGCCGCGCAGGACCTTTTGCGCGGTGGCGGCCAGGCTCTCGCGCGACCAGCCGGAGCGGGCGCCGCTGTTGCTCCAGACCACCCGGCCGCTGGCCGGCTCGATGACCTGCAGGGTCACGCCCACCGCCGGTTCGCCGTCCAGGCCGTTCTTGTACTGCCACTCGTCGACGCTGCCGGTGAGCACGTATTGCAGATTCTGTTGCCGCGCCCAGTCCAGGGCCGCGCGCTGGCGGGCCTTCTCGTCGTCGGTGGGATTGCCACCCTGGCCGTCGTCATAGACCTGCGGACGGATGCCGCGCTCGCCGAGCACGCTGACCAGAATCTGCGCCGCGCGATCGCCAGCCATGGGCGCCTGGGCATAGTTGGCCAGGGGCACCAGGCCCCAGCGGGCATCCTTGGGCAGGGCTTCGCCACTGGGTCGGGTAAAGCTCGAGCAGCCGGCCAGGAGCACGGTGGCGACACTGGCGACGAGCAGACGCGTGATGTTCATGAGGTCTCTCCCTTGAAGCGGCCTAGCGACCGATTCGATTGCTGTATTGAATGCCCAGGGTGCTGCCGGCCTGACCGCCGCTGCCCTGGGGCGCGGACTGGTAGCCGGCGGTGAACGCCAGTTCGTCGTCGCCGAGCACTACCATGCCCAGGCCGACATTCAAACCGTAGTTGAATTCGCGCTCGGTCCACTGCCAGCCGACCAGGGTGTCCACCAGCCAGCTGTACTGAGGATGGGTGCGGTTGAGCGAACCGGGAATGCCGCGTCGCCAGCTGCTGCCGACATAGAGCTGGCCATAGCGATCCTGCAACAGCTGGGTGCCGCCCAGGGCTTCCAGGTCGGCCACGGTGACCTCGCCGTTCTCGCCACTGCCGGCCAGCGGTTGCAGGTAGCGGGTGACGCTGGCGGGCAGGGTGCTGCGCGCACTGTTCTGCTGATAGGTGATGCCACTGCGCACCTGCCAGGTGGGACCTTCGAAGAAGATCATGTGGCTCAGCTCCAGGTTGAAGGCGAAGCCGCTGCCCAGGGCATCGCCGTCCCGACTGGAATAGCGATTGTGCGCCGCCCGCCAGCTCAGCTGGTCGCGTGGCGTGAGGTTGTGACGCCCGGCCAGACTGACGCTGTCACGCCGGCCGAGGGCGCGCAGATAGCCGCTCTCGTCGGGTTGCCGGTGCCAGTCCAGGGCCGCTTCGATCTCGGTGTTGCCATCGATACGCCAGGTGCGGGCGACGCCCAGGCCCAGGCGATTGCTGTCCGAACGCTGGCTGGCGTCGACGGTGGTTTCCAGACCGCCATCGGCCAGGTTCTTCAGCACCTTGAGCAGCATCTGGTGTTCGTTGCCCAGGGCATCGGACTTGAGGCCACTGCTCTCCACGCGATTCTGCTTGAGCTGGACATCGGCATAGATGTCATCGCTGAGTCGCCGGGCGGCGCGCACCTCGGTGCCCTGTTCGATCAGACCGCCATAGTCGCGGCGTTCCCAGCCGGCCTGGACGCCGTTGGGGGTGCGCTCGGCCTGCTCGGTGGCCTGGCGCAGCAGCTGCCGCTGGATGACCTCCGGCGGCTCGTCGCCGGCGGCGGTCAGGGCCGCGGCCTGGGCGTCGCCGGCATGGCCGAGGCGCTGCAGCACCTCGACACGCTGCGCCGGATCCAGGTCGCCGGCCGCCAGCAGCTTTTCCAGCTCGCCGCGATTCTGCCGGCGCAGGACTTCCTGCAACTGCTCGTACTGGCGCACCTTCAGACCACGGCTCTTGGCCCAGGCCAGCCATTCGCCCTTGAGGCCGTCGTCGTTGTTCTGGCTGAGGGCGTCGAGCCACTGATCGAACCAGAGTTGCAGCATGCTCGGCGAGCCATCCTGCCAGAGGCGCGCCTGGGCCAGCGCCGCCTGGGGACCGCGCAGGCTGGAGAGCAGGCGCAGGTAGGTGGCATAGCGCTCGGGGGTGGCCGGCACCTCGTCGTTGGCCAGGTGCGGCGTGACGGCCTTGCGCAGCCGCAGCGCCGCGTCCTGGTGACCGGCGGCGTCCAGGGCATCGGCGTAGGCGGCCTGCACCAGCCAGTCCTGGGGATGGGCGTCCAGGTAGCGGCGATACCAGCCGAGCGCCTCTTCCGCCTGGCCCAGCAGCACCAGACCGCTGCCGAAGGGCAACCAGAGCACGTCGCTGTCTCGGGCCCGACCCTTCCAGTCGCGCAGCAGGGTGGCCAGTTCGGTCTGGCGATTCTGATCAATGAGCAGCCACAGCAGCCGTTCGCGGAAGCGGTCGTCATCCGGAAAGCGCTGCAAGGCCTGGCGATAGCCCTCTTCGGCCTGGGCGATGCGCCCGCGCTGGAAGTCCAGCCCCGAGCGCGCCAGCCAGACCGCGGGATTGTCGGCCGAAGCTGGCTCGCGCGCGGCACTGGCCAGCAGCCGCTCCAGCGCCGCCGTGTCCTTGAGTTGCTCGGCCCATTGCAGGGCGTCGGTCAGGCGCTTCTGGTTCTTGCTCTTTTCCCAGCTCTTTTCCAGCAAGGCCAGGGCCTTGCGCGGCGCCGTGCGCAGATAGATCGCCAGCAGGCGATCCTCGTCGTTGGCGGTCAGGCCCTTGTCGATCGTGGCCAGGCGTTCGAAGGCCAGCTGAGCCTCGCCGTCGCGCTCCAGCTCCCAGGCCAGCTCCGCCCGCAGCCGCCAGTAGTCGACGCCCTGCCGCTGCTTGGCCGGCATGCCCTCGAGCACCTTCCAGGCTTCTTCGGGCTTGAACAGCTCCCACAGGGTGCCGGCCCAGGTCAGATACTCCGCGTTGGTCAGCGGGAATCTCTTGCCGAACGCGGCCCAGCCTGCGGCTTCGGCGTCGCCCTGCTCGGTACGGGCCAGCAGCTGCTGCAGCCGCTCCCAGGCCAGGCGCTGCTTCGGCTGACGCCGGATGTAGTCCCGCAGCCAGCGCTCCTCGGCGGCGGGATCGCCCAGGGATTCGTAAGCGAAGATCAGCGCATCCAGTTCGGTCTTGTCCAGTTGCCGTTGCCGCGACGCCTCGGCCAGCAACTCGACCACGGCATCGAAGCGAAACGCCCGGGCGGCCAGCTTCCAGGCATGATCGCGCCGTTCCGGATCGTCCTGGCGCGCCAGCAGGCGCAACCAGAGGTCGAGGGCTTCGTCCATATGGCCGGTCCACTCGCCCAGCTGGGCCAGTTCCGCGAGCAGTTTTTCATCGTCCGGACGCAGTGCCAGCAGCTGATGACCCTCTTCCCAGGCACGTTCGGTGTCGCCTCGGCCCAGGGCCAGTCGGTAGCCGGCCTCCAGGGCGGCCGGGTCGTCCGGCTGCCACTCGCGCCAGCGATCGACCAGGCGCTGGGCCAGGTCCAGGCGCCCGCTGCCCTGGGCGGCGGCCACCCCGGCCTGCAGCCAGGCCAGACCGCTGGCATCGGCCTGCAGCCGCGGCAGTTCCTGTTCCAGCAGGGCGGCGGCCTCGGCGCCCTGGCCGGCGGCAAGCCAGGCATCGAAGGCCTGGTGCCGGTAGCCCTGGCGTTGCTCGGCCGAATCGGTGAGATCGGCCAGGCGCAGATAGAGGCGCGCGGCCTCCTGCTGACGACCGCCGGCCAGGCTCCAGCGCGCCGCCTGCTCCAGCCATTGCTGGCGCCGGGGCGGATCGCGGCGGGCCAGTTCGACATAACGCTGTGCCGCCGTGGCCGGATCGCCCAGTTGCAGGGCGCGCTCGGCCACCCGTTGCAGCTGGGGCGTGCTCAGGGTCGCCACGTCCAGGGCGCTCAGCTGTTGGGCCAGGCGCTCGCGATCGGCGTCGGCCAGGCCTTGCGGCTGGGCTTCAGCCTGCAGGATGTCCAGCTCCAGGGCATAGAAGGGCGTCGACGCCAGCGGTTTCGGCAGCAGCTGCAATTGCCGCCGCGCCTCGGCGATGCGCCCGAGGGCGATCAGCTGGTCGATCAGCTTCATGCGCAGCCCGGTGTCGTCCGGGGTCGCCTTGAGCAGCACCTGGGCGTAGCTGATGGATACCTGATCGGCCGGCTCCTCGCCGGGCAGGAAGACCTGCTTGCCATGAAAGGTCAGCACCAGCACCAGTGCGGTGAGGAGCGCGACCCCCAGCAGCGTCCAACCACTCAGGAGCCGGGTTTTCTTAGCCGCAGACGATCTCACCGTCACTCACTCGTGTTAGCGGAAGTTTGAACGTCTGGAGTCCGGCCGCAGCCGGCTGGCTCTTGTAGCGCTCGCGGCCGACCCGCACCTCGCAGGCCGAGGACGCGCGCAGGGTCAGCTCCAGCGGAAATTGCCCGGCGAAGGCGAAGCGGATGCGCGTCGGCGACAGGTAGTCCCACTGCTGCAGCGGAATATTGGCCTCTTCGAGGGCGGGGGTGGGGTCGCGGCTGTCGCGCAGGACCAGCCGCGCCTGAGCGCCGGCCAGGTGGACATAACGCCCCTGCGGCAGATCGCGGACCCCGGCGATGCCCCTGGAGCGCTGCAGATCCGGCCAACCCAGGCGCGGATCCAGGCGCAGGGTACGCAGACCGTCGAGGGCCTTGATCGACCAGCTGCCGTCGTCTTCCCGGGCGAGACTGGCGGTATAGAAGCCGCGCAGGCGACTCAGGTAGTCGCTCATCCACAGCGAAATGGGATGTTCGGCGGCCATGCCCTGGTAGATCTCTTCCATGACCTTGAGTGACGCCTGCTTGGTGCCCGAGTAGAAGTGGTAATAGAGATGCAGGCCGCGCAGACGCCGGGGGTGCTCGGTCCGCTCGAAGGTATAGAGCAGATCGCGAAAGCCGTAGTAGGGACCGCGCCAGAGATTGGTGTAGACGTTCTCGTTGATGATGGGCGCATAGAACTGCAGGCCGCCCGGGGTGGGGCGGATGAAGGGATAGAGTCCGCTCACCGAAGGCTGCGACCGGGTGATGTGCGAGTTACCGCCGTTCACGTTGAGCAGGCCATTGTCGTAGGCGAGCTTGAGGGTGGCGGCATCCGGCTGGGCGTCCCCGGACCAGAACACCATCTTCACCGGCTTTTGCGGGGTGGTCAGGCGCTCGTTGATATAGCGGGTCGAACCCACGATCTCCCGGGTGAAATCCACCTTGTCGTAGCCGGGAATCTGCATCATGTAACCGTACTGGGCTTCGAAGTTCTCGCTCTGCTCGGCCACCGCCGGTTGCCAGAAGAACGGATGGCTGAAGGTGTGGGTGGCCACCTCCACCTTGGGATCGGCGAACAGGCGACGGGCGATGGGCTCCAGCTGCGCGGTCAGCTCCGGATAGCGGCCCTTGGGGCCGACCTCGCCTTCGATGATCGACGCCGAGGTCAGAAAGGGATGCGGCTGGATGAACTGCTCCAGCACCACCTGGCCGGAAAAGGGCGCCCCCGGAATCTCCGCCTTGGACGCGAAGGCGTCGCCGTCGATGTGCACGGTGGCGATGCGTCGACCGTTCTCCGTGGTCGGATCGGGTACCGGCAGGGGTGGCAGTTGCAGGGTCTTCGCGGTGAAGGCGAAGGGATCGATGATCCAGCGACTGGCTTCGGGACCGTCTTCCATGACATAGGGGCCGAAGGCGAAGCCGCCCCAGGAGGCCACGCCCATGGGCACGAAGGTACCGCCCGGACCGCTCAGGCTGACCACCGGGGTCGGCCCACCGGGCAGCGTCTGCACGGCGGGCAGGTCACGCGTGCGCAACTTGACCGGTGCTTCGAAGTTGCCGGCCAGGGCAGGGTCCAGCACCTTGAGGGTCAGGCCGTCGGGCAGCGGCTTGCGACTGACGCCCAGACCCAGGCGCTTGAGCAGGGCCTCGTTGTCCAGCGGCAGGCCGCCGAGAATCAGCAGGGGGGTCTTTTCGTCCAGGCGCAGGCCGATCCAGTCGCTGAATTCCCGGGAATGAGGGGGCGGACCGCTGGTCATCCACACCACCACCCCGGCGTAGAGAGCACTGGGCCAGGCCGCGGGCAGCGGCTTGGAGGCATCGAAATAGTCCAGGCGATAGCCCTGATACTCCAGGGCACTGCCCAGGAAACGGTGCACCGCCGACTGGCGCAGGGCGCCTTCGCGGCCGTCGTAGAGCAGCGCCAGCCGCCGTGGCTGCAGGGCCACCGAGCTGATGCCCAGGGTATTGAGATCGGGCGTGGTGATATAGGGCACATAGCCTTCGTCGCGCAGCCGCTTGGCCAGGCGCCGGGCTTCCTCACGCTGCTCCGGCGGCAGGTACTCGATGGCGATGACCGGGATACCGGCACTGCGCGCCGCCTCGATCCGCGGCTTCAGCCACTCGCGGTCTTGCTCGCTGACGGGACGATAGGTCTTCTTGCCGGCATCCCAGCCGGCGTAGAGGGATTCCACCGCCATGGCGGCAGCCACCCCGGGCAATTCCGGTTGCACCTCGAAGCCACGGTTGAAGAACAGCTTGAGCGCTGGCTGGCGGCGGTGCAGCTCGGCCAGCAGGCTCTTCAGCGCCAGGCGCTGGGTTTCCCGCTGGTCTTCGGCCACCAGCTGGAAACTGTCGAGGGTGTCGAGGAACAGCCCCGTGTAACCGGCTTTGGCCAGCTGGGCGGCGCGTTCGAGCAGGTGGGTTCGCCATACCGGCGCTGCCAGGTTCATCACCTGGCTGCCCCAGGCCTTGTTGGCCACCGGGCTGGCACCCGCGCTGAGACCGGCCTTCTCCAGCGCCGCCGCATCGCCGGCGAATTCGCCGATGGACAGGTAGGCGAAGGGCTGGGCACCGCCGTCGTGCAGCGCGCGGACATCGGCAGCACTGGCATGGCCGGGTTCGAGCACCACCCAGTCGAACTGGGCGAGTTCGGCCACCGGCGGCTTTTCCGCATACCAGAAGGCCACGCTGGCGGGCGCGGCCAGGGCCGTCCCCATGAGGGACAGGGAGCCCAACAGCCATACCGTCAGCCTGCTCCACCAACCCAAGCGGGACCCTGCTCTAATTGCCTTGCCTGACGCCACACCCAGTCCTTAAACGTGCCCAACTTCGGTATCAGGTTAGCTACATTACGCAAAAGCGTGACGAAAAACTGCCAGCGCCAAGCCGAGCGGCAGCAATTACCGGGTTAATAGGTATCGAAATAATTAATCGTCTGCTGGAAAGCCTGTCTAGGCAGCGGGTTTCAGACGTGTGGGCGAGGAGGTGTAGCGCGGGAAGGCAGGAGGGGGGTCGCGGAACATCAGGGGAATTGCCGTCATGCGCGGCGGTAACCGGCATGACGGCAAGCGAGCGCTGTTACTTGAAGCTGCTGTTCAGGTTGGCGCTGGTGGAGAGGATGTTGGTCGAGCCCAGCAGCTGGCTGACGAAGCGGTTCCAGCGGGTGATACCGGCCGGGCCGACGAAGACCACGTCCTGCGGCTGCAGATGGAAGTTCTGCGCCAGCACATAGGCGGTGGGATTCTTGGCCGCCAGGTGGAAGACCTGGGCGGTGGCACCCGGGGCCTTCAGGTCTTCCGGGCCACGGATGACGTAGACGGCATCGGCGTTGGCGGTTTCCTGCTGGATGCCGCCGGCCTGGCTCAGGGCTTCCATCAGGTTCAGGTTGGTGATCTTGTAGCTGACCGCTGCCGGAGCGCGGACTTCACCGACCACATAGACCTTGCGGGCATCGTTGTAGGGCAGGTGGAGGCTGTCGCCGTCCTTCAGGTAGATGCCGTACAGCTTGGAATCCTTGCGGTTCAGGCTGTCGGTGTCCAGGCGGTATTCCTTGCCGTCACGCACCAGGGTCACGCCGGTCAGATCGGCGCCACCGCTGTTGGCCACGCCGGCCTGACCCAGGGCTTCCACCAGGGTGATGGGCTTGGTGGTCAGGGGAATGGCATCGCCCTTGTTCACGGCGCCGGAGATGGTGACCTTCTGGCTGCCGAACTTCAGCACGCTGACGTCGACCTGGGGATTGTCGATGAAGGTGGCCAGACGACGGGAGATATCGGTACGGATCTCTTCCAGGGTCTTGCCGGCGGCGCGCACGGTGCCGACGTAGGGGTAGAACAGGGTGCCATCCGGACGCACCAGGCGACCGTTGGCTTCCAGCTGCTGCTGGGCGCCGGACGGAGCGGTCAGTTCGGGGTGATCCCAGACGGTGATGTAGAGCAGGTCGCTCGCACCGACGCGGTAAGCCTGCGGCTTGTAGTCCAGCAGGGGCTTGAGGTCGGGAGCCTTGGACAGGGCCGCGGAATCCTGGCTCATCAGCAGCGAGCTGGTGATCGGGATCAGCTGGACCTTGGTGCCCTGGATGCTCGGATCGCTTTTCAGGTCGTCCTGATCCAGGTACTGACCCGGGGAGTAGGCACAACCCTGCAGGACGATGCCAGACAGCAAGGCCAGAGCGGTAAATTTGGTTTTCATGTCATTCGTCCTTGATTGCTGATTGAGTGTGAGCAAGAGGAATAAATCGGAAGGTAGAAGCAACGAGCCGGTTATTCATGGTGTTCCTTCGCGAGACATAACGGTCCTCGACAGGGGACTGGATTCCATGCGGCCAGCCTATCCAGCGGCGAGAGAACTCGGGTCTCAGTTTTTAGTTGTACGAGCACCTGAGTCTGCTGGTCTAGGACTGGCCCTTGGCCATCGAGTTCAGCGCCACCGGAGCGGAAAAAGGTGACGCCGTTCGAAATCCGTCATATCTCCGCTAACGAGGTCCTATGACTTCGCAGTCATGTTTGTTCAGGTGTTTTTCCAGCAGGGCCATCTGCGGCTTCTCCGCGCCATTCTTCGGTTCGATGGCCAGAGGATAGTCGCCCCAGCCCGGACCCGCCGCCCAATAGGCGCTGGGTACGCACTGCTCGCCCAGATAGCTGAGCAGATTGTCCATGGCTTCCAGCCATTGCGGGTGTGCAGGTATCCCATATTCGCCAATGAAGCCGCGCAAATTGTGCTTTTTCAGCCACTCGATGAAGGGGCGGGTTCTTTCCACGCCGATCATGGGATGGACGCCCTTCATGCCCGAGGCGTAGTTGCCACTGGAGTCTTCGTCGAAGTAGATGTGCGCCTCGTAGATCAGGTTGTCCGCCGGATCCTTGATCAGCAGATCGCCATTCACCTGTGGCCAGCGCTGGGCACTGGACCAGCTGTCGCCGGCGATGAAGATCGGCGTCTTCATGTCCACCGTGCGGATGCTGTCCACGGCCGTCTGCGCCGCCCGCGGCCAGAGGCCCTGGGTGTCATGGGGTTCGTTCATGACATCGTAGCCGTACAGCGCCGGATGCTTCTGGAAGGTCAGCGCCAGGCGCTTCCAGACATCGGCGTAGCTGGCATAGGACACCTGGGGCGAGCCGATCAGCTGGCCGCGATAGCGTGCGTAGTTGTGCAGGTCGAGGATCACCCGGATGCCGTACTTGTCGGCGAAGTCCAGGGTGCGCTGCAGCAGGGCGACCTGGGCCTGATCCAGTTCACCGCCCAGCTGGGGCTGCACCCGCTCCCAGAGGAAGGGGAAGCGGATGAAGCGGATGCCCTTGGCCGCGTAGCGGCGGAAGTAATCCTCGGTGGGATAGAAGTAGTTGGTGCCTTCCACGCCGGGCAGCACCTGGCCGGCGAAGCCGGCGGCCGACAGGTTGATGCCGATGAGATCCACCTTGGCTGTCGCCGGCTGTGGCTGAGCCTGGCCATAAAGCGCCGCGGAAAGTAATACGGTGGCCAGCAGGCCACCACCGATACGACGTTTCACTCGTGACACGGACAGCACCTCTCGTGTGTTGCGTAAGTTCGTCTGGACAGGGCTCCCTCAGGAGCTCTGCTGGTAGACCGGCGTGGGTTGCAGCGGCGGCGTGCGCCGGGCGAAGTATTCCAGCGCCAGGTAGTCCACTGTCACCCGGATGGTCCAGGCGATGGCGGCGCCCATGATGGAGAAATGCTGGATGCACACCACCAGCAGACCCAGGTAGGGCAGCAGCTCGGCGAGATGGATCATCGCCGTGGTCCGCGAATGGCCGCGGGCCTGGATCTTGGCGAAGGGAATCTGCGCCAGGGCGTTGAAGATGAAACCCACCGCCAGGATGCGCAGGATCTGCGCGGCATCGCCGCCGTACTCCGGACCCATCCACACGGTCATGATCCAGGGCGCCAGGACGAGGATCGGCAGCACCATCGCCAGGCTGATCAGCAGCAGGCCCCAGAAGGCCTTGTTGGCTTGGCGCGCGGCGTCGTCGCCGCTCTTGCTCAGCAGCGGGAACACCACCCGGGCCACGGCATTGGGGATGATCAGCATCCGCGAGACCGCTTCGGCCGGAGCGGTATAGAAGGACACGCGGCTGGCGCCGACCATGTGCGACAGCACGAAGCGGTCGAAGTAGACCATCAGCGGACTGATGATGTTGCTCACCGTCATCCAGCTGCCGAATTTCAGCAGTTCCTTGAACACCTCGACCTTGAAGGTGCGGATGCCTTCCGGGAAGTCCTTGTGCAGCGGCCAGTAGGCCAGCGCCATGGACACCACCCGCGCCAGCACCAGACCGATCACCGTGGCGGAAAAGCTCGGTTCGATCAGCACCGCGATCAGCGGCGCGATCGCCAGCAGGCTGTTGGAGAAGGTCCGCAGGATGTTGAATTCACCGAAGCGCTCGTTGCCTTCCAGGTAGGCGAACCAGACCGTCGCCAGCAGGAAGGGCGGCACGCACAGGCTCAGCCAGCGAAAGCCGGCCACGGCATTGTCGAAATGTTCGGGCGAGACGTGCAGCAGACTCACCACCTTGCCCGCGCCGAACCACAGCAGCAGCGTCGCCAGCAGGCTCAGGCCGATGACGGCGCCGGTGGCCGTGCCCATGACCAGCCGGTTGAGTCCCTTGTCGCCATGGTGCATGGCCACGGCGCGGATTACCGCCCGCGACAGGCCGGCATCGAACAGGGTGGCATAGCCAACGATGGCGAAGGCCAGGGTGAACAGGCCGAACTGCTCGACCCCGAGCAGGCGCGACAGCACGCCCATGGTGGGCAGCGCGATGGCACTGGGAATGACGACACCCAGGATGTTCCAGGTGCTGTTTTTGATCATCGACATCGTGGGGGTGAAAACTCCTTGAGGCCGCCCGACCGACGTCGGGCGGCACGCGGGATCAGACCGGGCGAGCCAGCTGGCTGCTCGGACGCGGGTAGGGACTGCTGACGTAGGTCTCCTGGACGGATGCGGAGCTGTAATGGTGCAGCGCACGCAGCGCCTGGATCACCAGCAGGTAGCAGATGGTGGCCTGGAGGTACTCGAAGAAACCGGCCAGCGGCCAGATCACCAGCTGCGCCAGGGTGGCGGTCACCACGAAACCGGTATCGGGGTGCAGCATCTTCGCCCAGCGATAGTAGAGGAACAGCGACACCGGGATGATGATGAAGGCCAGGAAGCCGAAGCGGAACAGGGTGCCGAACACGCCGACGTCGGAAAGGAAGAAGTACTCACCGAAGTAGGGGATGAAGCCGTTGTTCCACATCAGCGACAGCGAGCCGCTCGGCAACCAGTGGTTCTGACTGAGGTGGGAGAAGATGTAGCCGATGGTCTGCTCGCGCACCCCGTCGGTGGGGCCGTCCTGCACCGACTGGGCATAGAAGTCCAGGTTCAACCCCAGCACCTTCATCAGGTCCGGGAAGATGAAGAAGGGCGATAGCAGCAGCGCGGAGACGCAGATCCAGACGATCGACTTGCTCTTCAGGCAGAACACGGTGAACACCAGCGCCAGCACGATCAGCTGCCGGGTCTGGGTGCCGAACACCAGGGTCAGCAGGAACACCATGGCCAGCACGATGTGCACGGTCTTGCTGCGCGCCGAGCCATCGATCGGCGAGATGCCCTTGTTCCAGGTCTGGATGCAGTAGAAGTAGGCCAGGCACAGCGCCGGCGCACCGATGGAGGAACGGTCCGGGCGGTCGAAGGAGGACTGCTTGTCCCGCAGGTCCGGCAGCACGCCGAACTTGAACATCCAGGCCATGACGGCGGCCAGCAGCGCGGTGATCAGCAGGGCCTTCTCGAATTGCGAGGCGCTCATGTTGCGCCCGAGGAACATCAGGGTGGCGAAGCCGAAGCTGAACAGGATCCGCCGCTCCTCGATTAGGCCGTAGACCAGCGGCTGGCCGTAGAACAGGAAGGAAAAGATCGCTGGCAGACCGATGAAGACCACCGACGAATAGACGGCGTAGGTCATCAGGATCTTGAATTCGCGCTGCTGGGTACCAATGCTGGTCAGCAGGTAGAAAAAGGTGAAGGCCATGCAGATGGCCAGGTACAACTCGTTCAGATAGAGGATGCCGACCGGGTTGTGCGGGCTTTCGCCGAACACGTCCAGGTGCAGGATCAGCAACGGAACCAGGAGAACGAAGGAAACGGTACTTTTACGGAGAATGCTCATAGACCTACCCATCCAGACGGGACCACCGGACTGCTTGTCCGGTGGTCATCTTCCTTGCGGCTGAGAACGCTGCGGGGCAGCCACTCAGGTGCGTCGACTGCTGCGTTCCTTGAGATAGATGGGCAGGATGCTCACCGCATCGTGCACGTAACGCTTGGCCAGCCGCTTGGGCTCCGAACACATCCGGTGCAGCCACTCCAGCTTGGCCTTCTGCATCCAGCGCGGCGCCCGCTTGACGGTGCCGACGGCGAACAGGATGGACGCGCCGATGCACAGGCCGACGCCGGTGCGCTTGCTGCTGTCGATCTGCCGCGCGAGCTTTTCCTGACGCGGCGCCCCGACGGCATAGAGGATGAACTCCGACGGATTCTGCATCACGAAGTCGACGCATTTCTGCGTTTCCAGCGGATCGTTGATGAAGCCCATCGGCGGGTTGTAGTGCGCCAGCTGCATGTGCGGATACATCCGCCGCAGCTTGCCCACGTCATTCTCGCTCGAACCGATCAACACCACCGACAGGCGCTCGTCGTTGGCCTTGCGCAGGATGCTCAGCGTCAGATCGCTGCCGGTGATGACCTCGGGTACGGCCACCCCCAGCGACTTGAGGATGGGCATCAGGATCCGGCTGTCGCAGATGCGCTTGCCGGCGCGCTGGTAGGACTCGCGCATGTCGGGGTTGCTCTGCAGCTGCACGACATGGTCGATGTTCGGCGTGACGATGTAGCTGTAGGGCCGGTGGATGTCCTGGCTGATCGAGCTCATCAGCTCGTCCTTGGTACCGGTGAAGAAGTCGATACCAAAGGCTTGGGTGCGTAGGTTAGACATGCATCGTCGCTCCCTTGAAGGCGCCCTTCACGCCCGACCAGGCCAGTTTCGGATTCTTGAATTCCTTGAGCACGGTGATGCCGGACAGCAGCACGGCGGAGACCAGTGCGTAGGGCGTGCCATGAAATTTGCGATTGAAGCGGGTCGCGGCGCGATTGCGGAAGTAGTGATAGAAGGCACTGCGTCCGCCCGAGCTCATCGAGCCGTAATGATAGAGCTGGCTCTCCCGCAGCACCTTGAGGGCGACGCCCTTGCGCTTGGCCTGGTACTGCCAGTCCACCTCTTCGGAGTACATGAAGTAGGCTTCGTCCATGAACCCGATCTCGGTCAGCAGGCTGGCGCAGAAGGCCATGCTGCAACCCATGATGTAGTCGGGTTCACGATCGAGCTTGGCGATGTCGCTGACCGCGATGTCCTTGCCCAGCAGCTTGGACTTGCCCAGCAGCGGGTAGAGGATGCCGCCGCCATAGCATTCCAGGCGACCGGTCTGGGAGCTCAGGATCACCGAGCCGACGATGGTCTTGGGCGCGCGCTGCAGCTCGGCCAGCAGCGGGGCGAAGGCATCGTCCTTGACGTAGGCGTCATTGTTGACGACCCAGAAATGCTTGACCGCCAGGTTGTCCAGCGCCCAGCGCATGCCGTAGTTGTTGCCACCGGCATAGCCGTCGTTGCGCGGACTGGCGAGCACGGTGACCTGGCTCAGGCCGTTGTCGGCCTGCCAGCGTTGCAGGACGTCGATGGAGCCGTCCTGGGAATCATTGTCCACCACCACCGCGTGATCGATGGACGGGCAGTGCTTGAGGATGCTCTCCACACAACTGATGGTTTCGTTGGGGGCCTTGTAGTTGAGCACCATGACTACGTTCATTGGCGTGTTCCTATTCTTCAGAATCATCAATCCGGTACAGCGTCGAGATCCAAGGCTGCCAAGCGTGGCCGGGTTCAGGAGCGAACCCTTCGAAATCGCTGTGTGAGGTAGTTTCTTGTTCGATGCGCCTGTACGAATACTGCCGCGATCCCTGAAGGGATTGGCTGGACGGCGCTCGGGCCGTCCAGCCGGGGTCGTGCATCAGCTCTTGGCGTTCTGCTCGTAAGAGTAGTGATAGTTGCCGTAGGAGCCGTAGTTACTGGCCTTGCGCTCCACGGCGTTGAAGATCACGCCCTTGAGCGGAATGCCGTTGAGGTCGAAGCGGCGCTTGGTCGCCTCAAGCTCCTTGACACTGTTCACGCCGAAACGTGCGACGATCAGGCTGGTACCGGCGTGGCTGCCGATGATGCCGGCCTCGGTCACCGCCAGGATCGGCGGGGTGTCGATGATCACGATGTCGTACAGCTCGCTGAATTTCTTCAGCACGGTGGTGAATCTCAGGCTCATCAGCAGTTCCGACGGATTCGGCGGGAACTGGCCGCAGGAGACGAAATCCAGGCTGCCGACTTCGGTCTTCTTGATGGCGTCGTTCAGGGCGATGCGGCCACTCAGCAGATCGGACAGACCGTCCTGCTGCTTGGTGTTCATCAGCTTGTGCAGATAGCCCTTGCGCATGTCGCCATCGATCAGCAGGACGCGTTGACCGGACTCGGCGATCACCGCGGCCAGGTTCGAGGACACGAAGGACTTGCCGACGCCCGGGCTGGGACCGGAGATCATCAGGATGTTGTTCTTGGCCTCGATCATGGCGAAGTGCAGGCTGGTACGCAGGCTGCGCAGCGCCTCGGTGCTCAGATCGGTCGGATGGGTGAGGGCGGTCAGCGAGGACTCGCCCGGCTGCTTGGTGCCCAGTACCTTGGTGGTGTCCGCCTGGTTCTTGCTGTAGGGGATCGAGGCGTAGACCGGCAGGCCGATCTGCTCGATGGCTTCCGGGGTCTCGACACCGCGACGCAGGGTGTGACGGGTGTAGACGATGGCCAGGCCGACGATGCCGCCCAGGATGATGGCGACGGCGATGATCAGCGGCTTGTTGGGGGCGGACGGATCGTCGACGTTGGCATTGGCGTTGTCGATGATGCGGACACTACCCACGGTACCGGCGCGAATGACTTCCAGCTCCTGGGCCTTGTTCAGCATCAGCGCATAGGTCTGACCGGTCACTTCGATGTCGCGGTTCAGGCGCAGCAGTTCCTGCTGGGTTTCCGGCAGCACTTCGACGCGCTTCTGCAGCTTGGCGCGCTCGGCCTGGAGTTGGCCCAGCTGGCTCATCAGCGCCTGGTAGGCCGGGTGCTGGCGAGTGAACTTGCGGTCCATCTCGGTGCGCTTGAGGTTCAGCTCGGAGATCTGGTTATCCAGGGCAACGGTCTGTTCCAGGACACCCTTGGTCTCGCTGTCGATATCGACCGACTTCTTGTTGGTCTGGTAGTAGTTCAGCGCGGACTGAGCCTTTTCCAGATCGGATTTCACGACCGGGATCTGGGCGCGTAGGAATTCCAGGCTCTGGGTGGACTCGGCGGCGTTGCGATCGATGTTCTGCTGAACGTAGATGTCCGCGACTTCCTGGACGATGGCCTGGGCCTTCAGCGGATCCGCGTCTTGCAGACCGACACCGATGATGCCCGACATCTTGCCGCGTTCACCGGCGACGATGCGGCCCTGGTATTCCTGGATGGTCTTGGAGAAACGCTTCTTCATGATGGTGAATTCGGTGCCGGGGCGAGCCTGCAGCGTAGTCACCTTGATCTGGTAACCGGCATTGCTCACCGGCTGGCCGAGGCCACCGTGCAGTACCACTTCGTCGTCGGCGTTGAAGACGGTGAAGTTCTGGTTGTCCTCGACCTTCAGCTTCATCGGCTTGTCGAGGTTGCTGTCCGGCACTTCCAGCTGGTCGATGACCAGTTTCTCGCCGCCCCAGGCGAAGCTGTTCAGGCCGAGCAGGGGAGAGGCGACGTCGGTTTCATTCTGCGGCTCGAAACGGCGCGCGACGAAGTTGCCGATCAGTGGGAAATAGCGCGGCTTGACCTCGATATCCAGCTTGAGGTTCTCGATCGCCTTGCCGATCACCGAGCGCGACTTGAGCAGCTCGATCTCGGTCACCGCCTCAGGCATGGGCGGCGGCATGCCGCTGGTCTGGTCGGTCAGTCGGGTAACGCCCTTCTTCTCCATTTCGATCTGGATCATGGCGTTGGACGAATACATCGGCGTGGCCAGGATGGCGTAGCCAATACCGAGCGCAGCGAAAATGCCGATTACCGACAGCAGTTGCCATTTGTAATCGATCAACATTCCGAAGAGTGCGGAGAAGTTGATATCCGACTCATTTTTAACTTCGGGAGTAAAGCGAGGCATCGTGGTCATGAAATTCCTTCTTCCCTATTTGATGTATGGAAGCCAACTGTCTACACAGCGCGTCAAAAGTATTTGGACATTTTGAAACATCTCTTTAGAAAGGCGATAAGGGTCTGGTACTTCTTGATTGCTCAACCATTTCCCGATCAGAAAAACCTTACCCCTGACTTCAGGAGCAATACTTTCGACGGAGCGTGAGTGGAACTCTTCCATGGTCAAAATCAAATCCGCCTTGCGCAGCATCTCTGCATCCGCCTGGCGAGCTTTGTGGGTGGTGAAATCGATGCCGTTCTCCCGTAGCAATACCTCCTGAGCGGTCTTTTCCATGCCGTGGCCCACCAGCGCCCTGATGCCGGCCGAACCGACCTGGACGTCACGGCCTTCCAGCGCCTTGGCCAGTAGTGCTTCTGCGACCGGGCTGCGACAGATGTTCCCTTCGCATACAACCAATATCGACTTGATCATTCTTCAAAAACCTTCCTGTTGTCCGGACAACAGGTATCGACGGCAGATAGCCCAGCAAAGCCCGTACAGGAGTTGCTCGCTGCCGATGTAATTAGAGTCGGGAGTCCAGGCTCCAGATCGTCGTGCTGAGTAGTGGGGCCAACGGCCCGGCCAGACTCAGTATGCGTTCTTATTGATGAAGCCTTTGAACAGCGTGAGGAAGATGATCTTGACGTCCCACCAGAAGGACCAGTGGTGGATATAGTCCAGATCGAACTCGACGCGCTTCTGCATCTTGTCCAGAGTGTCGGTCTCGCCGCGCCAGCCATTGACCTGAGCCCAACCGGTAATGCCGGGCTTCATCTTGTGGCGGAGCATGTAGCCCTGCACCAGCTTGCGGTATTGCTCGTTATGAGCGACGGCATGGGGACGGGGACCCACGATGGACATTTCGCCGCGGAGTACATTAATGAATTGAGGCAATTCATCGAGAGACGTACGTCGTAAAAATGCACCAAACGGGGTGATGCGGGAGTCATTCTTGGTCGCCTGGGTGACCTTGGCGCCATTTTCCATGACCTTCATGCTGCGGAATTTCCACACTTCGATCGGCTTGCCATCCATGCCGTAGCGCTTCTGCTTGAAGAAGATCGGACCGGGCGAGGTGATCTTGATGCCGATGGCGATGGCCAGCATGGGCAGGGAGATCATGGCCAGGATGATCGAAGACAGCACGATGTCCTCGATACGCTTGACGATATGGCTGGCGCCATCCATCGGGGTATCGAAGATGCTGATGCTGGGCAGGCCGTCCAGGCTCTCGCTACGGGCATGCAGCAGGTGGAACATGAAGATGTCCGGGATGATGTAGACGGACGCGGTGGTATCGCTCAGCTCCTGGACCAGCCAGTTGATCTTGCTCTGATCGGCCATGCCCAGGGTGATGTAGACCTTGTCGACCTGGCCAGAGCGAACGTCCTGCATGAGGCGATCCAGACCGCCATTCAGCGCCGGGCTGGGCACGCCTTCTTCACCGGTGTCCTGGTTGTCGCTGTAGAAACCGGCGATGCGCAGGCCCATCCAGGGGGCGGTGCTGATGGTGTGCGCCAAGCGCTGGGCGACCATGCCGTTGCCGGCGATGGCGACATTGCGGGTGTTGATGCCGGCCTTGCGCAGGGAATGCATGATCGAGCGCAGCAGCACGCGATAGCCGCACAGCGTGCCCAGCGTCAGACCCAGCCAGCCCTGCATCACGCCAGGCGAGAGATAGGACTGGTCGAAGAAGAAGTAGTCGACCATGAACACGGTCGCGAAGGTCAGCACCCAGTAGGTGGCGATCTTGAGCAGTTCGTCGGTGATGCGCTCACCCCGCCAGGAACCATAGACGTGGTTCAGCTCGGTGAGGAAATGGAAGATCAGCAAGGACAGGAAGATGACGACCCAATGCTCGGGACGCATGCCGGTTTCCGACGCCCAGGTGCCTGCCACGTAGGCGCTCAGCGTGATCACGGCGAGGTCGAGCAGGCGGTGTGCGAGCGAGATTGCCGAGGAATTCGTATGCAAAATGCCGCGTTCTTTCAAATTCATGGTTCCATCCTTGTGCGTATACCGTGCACGAACTTTCAACTGGGCGAGGCAGCTACCAGCGTATGAAATGTTCACTATGGCGCTCTAGGACCGATGACTGACCACCGATCGCTAAATGCCATGATGGCTGTAGCGACGTTAGGACTCGGCACTGATAAAGAGGTTCACACGGTAAAAAGGCGGGAAGGCGCTGTCGAGTTGGCCCAGATCAGGGCAAATAGCACGCCAGTCGGGCTGCGGCGGAGGAGGGGAAGTGAAGAAGGGGGCAGTGCGTCACAGCGCGGGCGGACGGCTGGCACACTTCTCTCGCATCAGGGTGCGATGAGTGGCTTGCCCGGGCAGCGGAAGGGAGGAAAACGTTCCGTCGGACTTTAACGCGGGATGTGGGAATTGTGAGCTGCTTCACCAAACAATGAGACAGCCAGACCGATCAGGTCGGGTGTAGGCCAGTCCCTGGCCTGAAACACGCCTCAATGGCGATGATGGGACTGAAAACTCAGGGGGGAATTGACGGGAAGGTTGGAAATCTTGGAGTGCCAGGCTGAATTTCTCGAGTTGTCGTGGGAGAACAACAGGAACGACCAGCTGACGAGGAGCGAGGCCACCGCAAGCCAGGGCAGCTGGGCTTGGGCGAAGACGAGGCAACCGGCAACGCCGGTCCAAACGGGCAGGTAGTAGCGCATTTTTGTTATTCCTGCTTTTTTTGCGAGATTGCAACCTAACTATTGTGCAGACTTTGTGAGAAGTCCATCACCAAAAGGTATTTTTTACACTCGTCAGCTCAGATTCCGACAAACGTGCAGGATAGAGCGGCTGTAGGCCTATGCCGGGCAGGGTTTTTCCGCGCTCAACAGCAGATTCCGGGGTGTCAGGCTGGCCGGACAGAAGGTCCCCAACGTCACACTGTAACCTTGTTCCTGTAGGAACAGCGCCTGGTCCAGCACCAGCCAGAGTTCCAGCGGACGGCGGAACAGGCCGCGCAGCAGTTCGAGATTACGAACTTCTGCCAGCCGCTGGAAGCCCCGGCGTTCCCACAGCGGCCAGTCGATCGTCGCGGGAAGCTTTAGCGCCTTGCGCCGCGCCAGCTCCGCACCGAACGCCGAGAAGGGCTGGCGCAGCCAGTGGCTGGGTAGCGGCGGCGTATTGAGATAGACGTCGCGCCCACTGAGTTCGCGTTGCAGGAGATCGAATCCCAGGCGTCGCGCCATGGACAGGTCCCTGTCCCGCCGCACCCGCTGCCCGCCGGTGACGGTTTCGCAGAGCGCCAGGCGCAGGGCTTCGCGGTCCAGGCGTAGCGCCGAGGCCTGCGCCGCAGTGGACAACGGGTCATACACCTCGGCAGAGATGCGGTCATAGCAGCAGGGCGCCAGGGCCAGTTGCTGACAGCCGCGCGCTGCCGTCACCTTGATCAGCCGGGTGTGCAGGTCGCCGCAGGCGTGCAGGGCGACGGGCGTGTCGCGACTGCCGAGCTGGTCGCCTGCCAGCGGTTGGAGCACATCGGCCTGATAATGGTGCACCGGGGCCCGGCCCCGGTGGCTGAGCCTTTCGCCCTCCTCGACCAGGGCCGCGTCGAACTCCAGGCAGACGGCTGGCGCACCCTGATGGGTCAGGTGCCTGGCCAGGTGGCCCTTGCCCGCGCACCAGTCGACCCAGCGCTGCACCGGTTGCCGGAAGTCCAGTTTGCGACTGAAGGCTTCGATCTGCAGCCACTTGCGCCCCGGCACGTCGACGTCTTGCCTGCCGGACAAGGTGCGGCCAGGAGCGTCTGGGTAGGCGTGGACCTGGCTGAGCGCCAGCGAGGTCTCTGCCAGGGAGCGGAAGGGCTCAGGTGCAGCCAGCAGCTGAGGGGTATTATGGGCGGCCTCGGCTTCCTCCAGACTGCGGGCCCGCAGCCAGCGGGCCAGCTCCGCATGGCTCGATTCCCAGGCCAGCTCCCGTTCGACGAAGGGTCTGGGTCGCCACAGGTGCTGATGGCGGGTTAGAAAGAGATCCAGGGCGGTGAAGCGTTCGAGGAAAGCAGCGGCGAGCATGATGGCATTATGCAGTGACGGGATTGGCAGGAAGGCAAGGCCTGGCCACTATTGTCACTTTGCCCGGGCATGCTTGGGTATCGAAATTTCCCGCGCCTGGCCAGGTGGCTGGCTGCGCTGCCGATCCGCATTCATTTGACGTTCGACGCGGGGCCTGCGGCTCTCGAAGAGCGAGGCCAGGCGACGACCGTGGGTCAGTTGGATGAATCGATTTATCTCAAAGCCGGACATCCGGTCGTGTGACCAGTACTTGTCGCGCTAACATTGTCTGTTCGGTATCTCCCAGAAGGAAAATCCTATGAAGCCAACCTCCCCGCACAAGCTGCGTCTAGCGTTCAGAGCCCTGCTCAAATCGGACAGCTGCTATCACACGGCGTCCGTCTTCGATCCCATGTCGGCGCGCATCGCCAACGACCTGGGTTTCGAAATGGGCATCCTCGGCGGGTCGGTGGCTTCCCTGCAGGTGTTGGCCGCGCCGGACTTCGCCCTGATCACCCTCAGCGAGTTCGTCGAGCAGGCCACGCGCATCGGGCGGGTCGCCCGGCTGCCCATCATTGCCGACGCCGATCACGGCTACGGCAATGCGCTGAACGTGATGCGCACCATCACCGAACTCGAACGCGCCGGGGTGGCTGCCCTGACCATCGAGGACACCGTGCTGCCGGCCGGCTATGGTCGCAAGTCCACGGATCTGGTGAGCGTCGAAGAAGGCATCGGCAAGATCAAGGGTGCGCTGGAAGCCCGTATCGACGAGGCCCTGAGCATCTTCGCCCGCACCAACGCCACCGAATTGAGCACCGAGGAAGTCATCTCCCGCACCAAGGCCTACGAGGCCGCGGGTGCGGACGGTATCTGCATGGTCGGCATTCGCGATTTCGCTCATCTGGAAGAGATCACCCAGCACCTGAGCGTGCCGGTAATGCTGGTGACCTACGGCAATCCCCAGTTGCGCGACAACGCCCGCCTGGCCAAGGCCGGGGTCCGGGTGGTGGTGAACGGGCATGCGGCCTACTTCGCGGCGATCAAGGCGACCTACGACTGCCTCAGAGAGCAGCGCGACATCACCGCGTCCGACCTGTCCGCGTCCGAACTCTCCACCAAGTACTCGACCCTGCAGGAGTATCGAGTCTGGGCGCGGGAATTCATGGACGTGAAGGAGTAACCATCAGGCGGTGCTCAGCGAACTCGGTTGCAGAGCCTTGCTGGGAAAGGGTGTCACGATCTCCAGATCCAGATCGGCGGGCAGATGCAGCGCAGCGACCCGGGCCTCGACAAAGGCGCGCATTTCCTGACGGAAGCGCTTGGTGGCGAAGCGCTCGGCATTCTGCCGGCACGCCTGCTGGCTGATCGGCGTTTCCAGGGCCTCGAACTGGCGCACGGCGGCGCATAGCGAGGCAGCGGTCTGCTCCGGATAGAAGACGCCGGTGGGGTGTTGCGCATCGAGGCCGCGCACGGTTTCCAGGACGCCACCCCGGCCATAGGCGATGACGGGGGTACCGCAGGCCTGGGCTTCGATGGGGGTGATGCCGAAATCTTCCTCGGCGGCAAAGACGAAGGCCCGCGCTCTGCGCATGTGGTCGAGCAGGCAGTCGAAGTCCTGGTAACCGAGCAGGGTGACGTTGGGGCCGGCGACTTCCTTGGCCTTCTCGAATTCGGGGCCGGCGCCGATCACCACCAGCTTCTTGTCGGGCATCGAGCTGAAGGCCTCGACGATCATGGGCATGCGCTTGTAGGGCACCATGCGCGACGCCGTGAGATAGAAGTCCTCCTTGCCGCCGCTGGGGGTGAAGCGACTGATGTCGACCGGCGGATAGATGACCTTGGCTTCGCGGCGATAGGCCTTGCTGATGCGCCGGGCGATGAAGTGGGAGTTGGCGACGAAGGCGTCCACGCCGGCGGCGGTGCGCTGATCCCAGATGCGCACGTAGTGCAGGATGACGCGCGCCAGCTTGCCCTTGAGGCCGCGGTCGAGACCGGCTTCCTTGAGGTACTGGTGCTGCAGGTCCCAGGCGTAGCGGATGGGCGAGTGGACATAGCTGATGTGCAGCTGGTCCGGACCGGTCAGGACGCCCTTGGCCACCGCATGGCTGCTGGAGATGATCAGATCGTAGCCGGACAGGTCGAGTTGCTCGATGGCGTGCGGCATCAGCGGCAGATAGGTCTGATAGCGCTTCTTGGCCTGGGGCAGGCGCTGGATGAAGGTGGTGGTCGCCTGCTTGCCTTGCAGCTGCGCCCGATCCTCGTCCGAGAGGAAGTCGATCACGCTGAACAGGTCGGCCTCCGGCCAGATGTCGAGCAGTTCGGCGAGCACGCGTTCGGCGCCAGCAAAGGTTACCAACCAATCGTGAACGATGGCGATTTTCATGTCGTCTTCCTTAAGCGTGAAATGAAATCAAGTGCTGGTGCTGAATCATGGAGTGCGGGTCTTTCTGGTCACTGCATATCCCCAGGGCAGCCGGGTAATCTCGATCTCGTCCGAAGCGCTGTCGAGTTCATGCAACTTGATGGTTGGGCTTGGTGCAAAGACGGCGTCTGTTGCAGGCGTTTCGAAACATTCGGCGTTTTCCGGGCGCTCCACGGTCTCTGCCGCGGTGGCGTCCGAGCTGCTGTGCAGCCGGTGGCAATCAGCGACCTGAAGGACGCGCCCGGACACACTCGAGTCGTCGAGCGTCAGGGGTACAGAGGAACGGCTCTGGCCTGCCATGGCGTTGCTTGTCTCTTCCATGAGTTCTTGATCGCTGAATTGTTGTTGTGGGGTCGTTTCAGGCGGCTCTGGCCGTGGCCTTCGTGGTTGTCGCCAGGGCGCTGTCCAGCAGGTCGGAGACCTTTCTCGCCGAGGTCTGCCAGTTGAAGCGCTGGATGTTGGCCAGGCCCTTGGCGCGAAGCGCCTCCCTGAGCGGTGCGTCCTGGAGAATGGTGCGCATCGCCTGGGTGATGCTGGCCGTCTCGTAGGGATCGAAGTAGAGGACGCTGTCCTGCAGCACTTCCGGCATGGAGGCGGTGTTGGCCGAGATCACCGGGCAGCCGCAGGCCTGGGCTTCGAGGGGCGGGATGCCGAACCCCTCGTAGAGCGACGGAAAGACGAAGGCGGTGGCCTGGCGATACTGGCGTGCCAGTTCGGCATCGTCGATGCGGCCGAGCAGCTTGACCCGCGAATCCCGGGCGGCCAGGGTCGCCAGGTCGTTCTGACCGAACACGGCGTGGCTGTCGCCGACGATGCGCAACTCGACCTTCAGATCCCGCGGCAGGGCGGCGAAGGCCTCCAGCATCCGCGAGAAATTCTTGTGGTAGCTGGGCGAGGACACTGCCAGCAGATAGGGGGTGTCGGCGCGATCGATCCGCGGCTCCAGGGTGAAGGCGTCGGCGACGGCGTTGGGCACCACCGTGATCGAGTCGCTCGGATAGCGATAGAAGCGCGAGATCTCGTCCCGGGAGAATTCACTCACGGTGATCAGGGCATTCGAGCGCTTGAGCAGCATGGGGATCAGGCAGCGGTACGAGGTGCGGAATTTCCACGAATAGCTCTCGGGAAAGCGCACGTAGTTGATGTCGTGATGGGTGGCGATCTGGTTGGTGTAGAGCAGTGGCGCCGTGCTGCACAGCGACAGCAGCAGGGGGCTGCCCTGGCTCTTCAGCCAGTTCGGCAGATCCCATTGCTCCCAGCGCTGCCCCTGGCGGGTGCCGATGACTTCGATGCCCAGCCGTTTGGCCACCTCGGGCCTGACGGCGCCGGGCGGTGCGACGAAGCGCAGGTCGGATCTCAGCTTCGCCAGCTCCAGCGAGATGCATTCCGCGAAGCGCTGAACGCCGCGAAGATCCTGGGTGATGAAGCGGGAATTGACGATGATCATGATTCTGCCCGTTGCCGTGACCTGGGGTGGATCAGTTGGAAAGCTGTGTGTGAGGTACGAGAAGCGGCTTGGTGGAGCCGTGTTGCGCCTTGCCCAGGACGTCCTCGAAGAGCGCCTGGTACTGGTCGAGCATGGTGTCCATGCTCAGCAGATCGGCCACCGCGGTGCGGCTCAGCAGACTCAGGCGCTGGCGCAGCTCGGTATCGTCATGCAGGCACTGCAGGGCGCGGCCCAGGGAGTCGCGGTCGTCGGGGTTGCAGAGCAGCCCGTTGACGCCGTCGCGGACGATCTCCGGCAGACCGCCCATTCGGCTGGCGATGACCGGCTTCTGGAAGGCACAGGCCTCGACGGCAACCATGCCGAAGGGCTCGGCCCACAGCGACGGCGCGACGAAGACATCGATGTTTCGGTAGAAGGCTTCGGGCTTCTGATAACCGACTAAGCTGACCTTTTGCGGATCGGCCATGGCCTTGAGCTGGGCTTCGTAGTCCAGCTGGCCCTTGCCGGCGATGGTCAGGGTCGCGTTGAGCGACAGCCGCTGGAACTGCTCGATCAGCCAGCCCACACCCTTGTTTTCCGACAGGGTGCCCATGTAGCCGAAGCGGACGACGCCGTCCGGACTGGGGGTCGCGGTCTCGGCATTGCTGCCGGCGATCAGGCTGGCGTTGTGGATGACCTGGCGCGGAACGCCGCTGAAGTAGCCCTTGTTCACGATGGTATCCAGCAGGTACCGGCTGACGCCGACGACGGCATCCACCTTGGCGGACTGCTCGGCATGGGGCCGGCGCAGGGCCGCGCAGCTGCCACAGAGTTTCTGGCAGCTCTGGCCCTTCTTGAACAGGGTGTTCTTCGGGCACAGCAGGTACATGTCGTGCAGCACCTGCACGATGGGCACGCCGCTGGCGCGGATCTCGTCCCAGGCCGCGACCGACCAGCCGGACAGGTTGTGGCATACCACCAGGTCCGGCTTTTCCTGTTGCAGCACCTGGCGCAGGGGCGCCCGCATCGCGCTGTTGTACTGGTCGCGAAAGTGCCAGCCGAAGCGCGCCAGCGGACCGGGGCGCTGCTGGGTCAGGGGCCAGTAGAAATTCTTCAGCCCGGCGCGATAGACGCGAACGTCGTTCACCGTCTCCTGCCGCACACCCTGCTCGGGACCGGTCACCAGCACGGCCACGTCGTGACCGCGCTGCTGGAAGCCTTCCACGCTGCGTTGCAGGATGAGCTCCGCACCACCGCCCACATGGGGCGGATAGAAGCTGTTGAGAAAGAGCAGTTTCATAGCGGATAGCTGCGGTTTATCCCCAGCGCGCCGGTTTCGCCGTCCTGGACCGCCTGCCGGATCAGCGCCAGGCGCTGACGGCTCTTGTCGTCACGGGCGAACAGCTTGAGCAGGGTGTGGAAGACATAGCGGTTGAGGCTGTACATCGGCCGGGAGCTGGCCCAGACGTTCTTGTCGAACCAGGCCTGGTTGCGCGCGGCGTAGTAGGCGCGGAAGTCCGAGCCGGCCTGCAGATAGTTCTGGTAGACGTTGCTGGTGCCTTCCTTGATGTTCCAGGAATGCTCCAGTTCTTCGAGTTCCGCCTCGGTGACCATGAACAGCTTTCCGCCGGCCTGGGTGATGCGGTAGGTGTACTCGGTGTCGTCGGAATAGAGCACCAGCTCGCGCAGGGGCAGGCCGATGCGCTCATAGAGGCTGCGGTGGGCGAGCATGCCGCCATAGGGGGCGAAGGGCAGCTCGACCAGGGCTTCCGGCTGGCCACCGCGCGGACGGCCCCAGGGCAGGCGGCGCCAGATCTTGTAGGGGATGCGGGCCACGTGGAAGCCGAAGTAGCTCGAACGTGGCTGGGTGATCATCTTGGTCGGGATGCACTGGGCGATGTCGGCCTGCTGGGTCGGCCGGTAGCCGAGCACGGCGACCTTGTCGTGGCCATGGGCGGCGCCGAGTTCGCCGAGGCGCCGGTGCAGGACGTCGAGGGCATCGCCCAGGGGGGCGTTGTCGTCGTCCATCATCCAGATATGGGTGGTGTCGGTGGCCAGGGCCGCTTCCAGGGCTACGGCGTAACCGTTGGCGGAACCGGTGTTCTCGCTCAGGGCGATCACCTTGACCTGACCGGGCCAGCGGGCTTCGAGGCTATCCAGCGACACCGTCGCCGCATTGCTCACCACGATGACCTGGTGAATGGTGCGCTCGGCCAGGGCGCGGGTGACGAGCTGCTCCAGGTAGCAGAGGCGATTGCCGTAGGTGACGGTAACGACCGTGGTTTTGCATTGCATGAAGAGACTCTCCAAAGGGCCTTGGGTACTGGGTCAGGCGCGCAGCCGTTGGCTGACGGGGGCCGCTGCCGACAATTGATCGAGAGCGACGCTGACCCGCTGTTCGCGTTGCAGGATGCGCAGCAGGATGATGGCCCGCTCGTTGCCATCGGCACTCAGGAACACGGCGTCCATTTCCAGCTCCTGGCTGTATTGCACCCGCACGGCCGCGCCGGGCTGGTGGGCGGGTGCAGGCTCCGCCAGGGCGGCGAGCCGCTGACGGATATCGTCGATGATGGCTTCGCTCACCGCCGTCGGCTGGGTGCCGAAGCTGACGATGCGATTGACGCCGCGCGTCGAGCGGATGGGGTACCAGTTGTCGTTCACGTCATTGAGCTGGATGAACAGGTACCCCGGGAACAGCGATTCGCTGCCGGCCGCGCGACTTCTGCCGGACGCCTTGCGCTCGCGCTGGGGCCGGAAGCAGACATAGCCCTGTCTGCTCAGGTTTTCTTCGGCGCGGACCTCCTGATTGGGCTTGGTCTGCACCAGGTACCAGTGACCGGCGGGATGGGCGAGCGTCATGGGCGAGTTCCTTCTCTTGGGGCTATCGGTCGCGACGGAGCGGCGTATCAGGTACGGGGGCCGTATTCGTAGTAGCCGTAGACGCCATCGTCTTCCATGGACGTCGAGGCCTTGCGCTGCACGCCGTTGAGGATGGCGCCCTTGATGGTGATGCCGTTCTGGGCGAAGCGACGACGGGAGTTCTCCACCGCCTTGAGGGTGCTCTGGCCGAAACGGGTGACCAGCAGGGTGGTGCCGGCGAGGCGACCCACCAGGGCGGCATCGGTCACCGCCAGGATCGGCGGGGTATCGATGATCACCAGGTCGTAGAGGCCGCCCACTTCGTCCAGCAGACGGGAGAAGTTGGCGTGCATCAGCAGCTCCGAGGGATTCGGCGCGGCCTGACCACAGCTGATGATGTCCAGTTGGGCGATACCGCTCGGCACGATGGCTTCACGCAGCTTGCTGCGACCGGTCAGCAGCTCGGACAGGCCGGCTTGCGGCTGCAGGCCGAACACGCGGTGCAGATAGCCCTTGCGCATGTCGGCGTCGATCAGCAGCACGCGCTGACCCGACTGGGCGACCACCGCGGCGAGGTTGCTGGAGACGAAGGACTTGCCGACGCCCGGGGTCGGGCTGGAAATCATGATCACCCGGTTCTTGGCTTCCAGCATGGCGAAGTGCAGGCTGGATCTCAGGCTGCGCAGGGATTCCACCGCCAGGTTGGCCGGCTGCACCACGCTCAGCAGATTGGGTTCGCCGGTACGGGTCTTCTTCTTCAGGCGACGGTTCAGGCGCTCCTGGTCCTTGGTGAAGGGCAGGGTGGAATAGACCGGCAGGCCGATCTGCTCGACGGTGTCCGGATTCTCGATGCCCTTCTGGAAGGCCTGGCGGACGAAGACCACCACCACCGAGGTCACCAGACCCAGCAGCAGCGACAGGATCAGCGCGATCTTGCGGTTGGTGGCCGGCTCGTCGAGGTTGACGTCGGCGTTGTCGACCAGGCGCACGTTGCCGATGGTGCCGGCACGGATGATGTCCTGTTCCTGGGCCTGGTTGAGCAGCAGCTGATAGGTCTGGTTGGTGACCTTCATGTCGCGGTTCAGGCGCAGCAGCTCCTGCTGGGTGCTCGGCAGGGCCTCCACCTTGCGCTGCAGGCTGCGTTTTTCCACTTCCAGCTGGGCGAGCTGGTTCAGCAGGGTCTTGTAGCTGGGGTGATCGCGGGTATAGAGGCGATCGTATTCGGCCTGCTTGAGCTTGAGCTGGGAAATGGAGGTGTCGAGGGTGACGATCTTGTCCAGGACCGCCTTGGTTTCCAGGCTGATGTCCACGGAGCGGCTGTTGGTCTGGTAGTTGTTCAGGGCCGCTTCGGCGCTTTCCAGGTCCTTGCGCACCGCCGGCAGCTGGCCACGGAGGAAGTCCAGGCGTTGGGCGGCTTCGGCTGAGCTGCGCTCGACGTTCTGCAGCACGTACAGGCGGCTGATCTCGGACAGGACGCTCTTGGCGAGGTCAGGATTCTCGTCGGCCAGGGACAGGTAGATGATCCCCGACTCCTTGCCCGCTTCGCTGGTCTTGATGCGGTTCTGATAGAGCTGCGCGGTGGTGATGACGCGGTTGCGGGTCACCTTGAATTCGGTACCGGGACGCGCGGTCAGGGTCTTGATCTGCATGCGGTAGCCGTTACCGCTGGCCATCTGGCCGACCTGGCCGTCGAGCAGGGGCTGCTTGTCCTTGTCCAGCAGGCGGTAGCGACCGTTTCTGCCGGCCACCACGGTCAGGGTTTCGCCATACATGTCGTCCGGGACGTCGAACTGGAAGACGTCGATCTGCTCGCCGCCCCAGGCGAAGCCGCGCAGCTGCGACCAGCTGTCCGCCAGCTGACCCGGCTTCTCGGCTTCGTAGTGACGCCACAGGTAGTGGCCGATCAGCGGGAAGAAACGCGGCTTGGCCTCGATGTCCAGGCGCAGGTTCTCCACAGTCTTGGTCAGCACCGCGCGCGACTTCAGCAGCTCGATCTCGGCTACCGCCGGCGAGGCGGAGTTGGGTCGCACCACGGTCTCGGCGACCGCCGTGAGCGCGTTCTTCTTGGGTTCGATCTGGATCATCGCCCCGGCGACGTATTGCGGAGTCGACAGCACGGCATAGGTGATGCCCACGGCCAGAAAACCCGCGGTGATGCCTGCGATCAGCTTCTTGTGATCAAGAAGCGTGAGGGCCATCGTCTTGAGGTCCAGATGTTGTTCTTCGTGTTGTTCGAACGAAGAGCGCTGCATGACGGTCATTGGGGTCCCTTCCTTTTAGCTGGATACAGCGCAGCCGGAAAACTGCTCTGCGTAAGTTCAGTAGGTGACGCGCTTGGGGGCGAAGCGTCGGCCGATGTTGAGGGTGATGTTGCTTACCGCCCGCAGGAGCGCCTTGACCTTCTGCGTCGGCGGAATCGAGGACAGCGAAAGACTCAGGACCTGGCGCAGGAAGAACACGTGCAGGTCGCGCTCGCCCAGCCGGTAGTAGTAGTTGGCCAGGCAGTACTGGGTGTGGAGATCCATCTGCAGGCGCTTCTGGCTGGCGCGCATGGAAAAGATCCCGCCCTCGTGCACGCGGTAGGCGGCGGGGCGGATCTCGTCCATGAACTTGCCCTTGCCGTGGGCACCCAGCAGCGACCACCAGACGATGTCCATGAGCGCGGCGGTTTCCAGCTCCGGCGGCAGTTCGCGCAGGACGTTGCGGAAGCAGGCGGTCAGGGTCGACAGCGGCAGGGCCTTCTTCAGGTCGGTTTCGCTGCGATCGTAGTGATCCTGGCCATTGAACCGCTGCGGATTGACGATCCCCGTGCTGTTGAAGGCATAGGACGCGTGGAAGGTCAGGGCGTAGTCCCGGTTGTTCTCCAGGAAGTCCACCTGCAGCTGCAGCTTGCGCGGATCGTTCCAGTAGTCGTCGCCTTCGCAGTAGGCGATGTAGTCGCCGCGGGCGTGCTGGAACACCGGCATGCCATAGGGCTTGCCCTGGCTGTACTGGTTTTCCTTTTGCAGGATCAGGCGGATCAGCCGGGGGTAGCGGCGCTCGTAGTCCTGGAGGATTTCCCGGGTGCCATCGGTCGAGGCGTCGTCGTTGACGATGATCTCGAAGGGGAAATCGGTCTGCTGGCGCAGGAAGCCGTCGATGGCCTGGCCGATGTAGTCACGATGGTTGAAGGTCAGGCAGACGATGCTGGCGACCGGCCGACTGCAATTCGTCGGCCAGTGCTTCATGATCTCTGCTTCGGTCCGAGCGTCCATGTCAGATACCTGCTTTGTAGAGTTGGGAAAACAGGCGCGAGCGGGTCTGTTTCGGAGAACAGAGCACGTAGCTCAGCGCCATCAGCACCAGGGTCAGGCCACCGCCCAGGGCGAGGGTGGCCAGGATGGAGAACCGCTCCTGCGGTTGAATCTCTTGGTACAGCAGCTTGCTCAGGCCCACGCCGATGGCGGTCACCACCACGGCCACCAGCAGATCCTGGTTCCAGTAGCGCTGCAGATTCGGCGCGAAGCGGCCGTGGACGATCATCGGCCAGATCACGAAGGGGATCAGGCGCATGAAGAACCAGGCCAGCGCTGCGCCATAGGCGCCGTAGTGCAGGACCACCAGGATCACGATGGGCACCGAGATGGCCGCCGATACCAGGCTGTACCAGACGTGCAGGCGCAACTTGCCGTAGGCGTACTGCAGGTAGAACTGGAACTGGCTGAGGGCGAGCAGCGCCGAGCCCAGGGCGTACCAGAACAGGATCGGCTCGCTCCAGTGGGCGGAGACCTTGTCGCCGGTCCAGGCAAAGACCAGCGCCTCGCCATGGAAGGCCACCATGGCCGCCAGCGGCAGCAGGATGGCGAAGGCGAAGCGCGCCGCGTTGCGATAGAGCCGTTCCAGTTCGAGCGGCTTGTCCTGGGACACCAGCACCGTCATGCGTGGCAACAGCGCCTGCACCAGCGGATTGGTCAGGGTCACGATGCCGGTGGAGATCAGCGCTACCAGGCTGAAGTAGCCGTACTCGGCCAGGGGCAGCACCTTGGACAGCACCAGCTTGTCGAGCTGGGTCAGGGCGATCCACAGGATCGAGGTAAAGGACATGCTCAGGGCGAAGGGCACGATGGGCTTGACCCGCTGCCAGTCGAAGCCGCTCCACCAGGTGGGGTTGGGCAGCAGCCGATAGGCCTTGAGCGCATAGACCAGCATCTCGAACACGGCGACGAAGGCCTGGAACACAAAGAAGTCCAGTGGCTCCTGGGAAATCCACATCACCAGGACCAGGCCGCCGAAGTAGCGCACGGTGGCGATCAGCACGTTGACCATGTTCAGCCAGCCGTGCAGCTCGACCCCCTGGACGCCGCTCTTGTACAGGGTCGACAGCAGGCGGAAGGCGATCATCAGCCCCATCAGGCCGATGCAGTGGGCCACGGTTTCCGTGGGCAGGCCCTGGACGTTGAGCCAGTGCCCCGCCATCCACTCCGAATTCAGCTCGATGGCGACGAAGGCCAGGGTGGCCAGGGGGATGAAGATGAACTCCAGCGAACGCAGCAGCTGGCCGCGGGTACGCCCCGCGCCGGTCTGACCGCGGCCGTGGGCGACGTCGCGGACCAGCGAGGCGGAAATGCCGACGTCGAGGAGTTGCAGCCAGGTCTGCAGCACGGCGAAGAAGCCGATCAGACCATAGGTTTCGGCACCCAGATGACCGAGATACATCGGCTGGATCAAGATGCCGATCAGCAGCGCATAGGCTTGGCCGGCATAGTTGATCAGGGTGTTGCGCAACACCGACACTTTCGCGGGACTGGTCATGGGAGATAGCGGGCCAGGGTCAGGTTAGAACAGGAGAGGAGTCGCCGGGAAAATCCCAGCTCGGCAGCAGCTGTGCCGGGGTGATGAGTGCCCGCAAGGATTCCATGCTGGTCTTTTTCTGCTGCGCCAGGAGCAGGGTGTCGATCAGCAGGTCCTGGGTCGCCTGCGGCAGGTCCGGATAGAGCGGCACGCAGAGGATGCGGTGACTCAGCTTGCGCGAGACCGGCTTGATCGCCTGGGGCTGCAGGTAATCCAGGGTTTCCAGCGACGGATAGAAGTAGCGGCGCGGATTGATGCCGACGGCGTTCAGCGCCTTCTTGGTATCCAGCAGACTCGGCTCGTCGCGCAGGGCCACCGGGAAGTAGCTGTAGTTCAGCTGGGTCCCGTAGGTGGGGCGCTGCAGGTCGAAGGCGCCCTGCAGGCTTCTTTCATAGTGCTGACCGATGACGGCGCGGCGGGCCAGGATGTCTTCCAGCTCGTCGAGGATGCACAGCCCCATGGCCGCGGAGACCTCGTTGAGCTTGGCGTTGATGCCGACGCCCTCGATGCGCTCGGCATCGACGATGCCGAAGTTGATCATGCGGCGAACGCGCTCGGCGAGTTCGTCGTCTTCGGTGATGATCGCGCCGCCTTCGATGGTGTGGAACAGCTTGGTGGCGTGGAAGCTGACGGTGGTGATGTCGCCCCACTGCAGTACCGAGCGGCCTTCGAACAGGGTGCCGAAGGCATGGGCGCCGTCGTAGACGACCTTCAGGCCGTGGCGCTGGGCGACCTGCTGCAGGCCGCGGACGTCGCAGGGATTGCCGAACACGTGGGTGGCGACGATGGCCGAGGTGTCAGGCTCGATGGCGGCCTCGACGTTGGCCGGATCCAGGTTCCAGGTTTCCGGGTGGATGTCGGCGAACACCGGCCGGATCCCTTCCCAGTGCAGGGTGCTGGTGGTGGCGACAAAGCTGAACGGCGTGGTGATGGCACTGCCGGTCAGGCCCAGGGCGCGATAGGCGACCTGCAGGGCCAGGGTACCGTTGTTGACCAGGATGATGTTTCTGACGCCCAGATAGTCGCGCAGGCGTTCTTCGAGCTGAGCGTGCAGAGGGCCCTGGTTGGTGATCCAGTTGTTGGCGTAGATCTTGTCGATATACGCCTTGAAGCGTTCCTTATCGCCAAGGTAGGGCTTGGTCACATTGATCATGATCCGGTACCTGCTTATCGAGTCCTTGATACGTGTCGGTTCGGTCAAGCGTGCTCGGCGACTGGGCTAGCCGGTTGCCGGAAGGAGGCGCCGGGCTTGTCCAGGCGCTCCAGAACCGACTCCAGGGCCTCGCGACTGGCATCGTTGTGGAACTGCCAGACCCCGTAGATGCGTCCGGAAAAGGACGCTTCGCTTCCCAGGCGGGGATCCACCGCCAATCCCGAGCCCAGGCCGAACAGGTGCAGGCCCTTGAGGCGCTGGCCGTGCTGGTCCAGCGGACTGCCGGCGGCGTCGGAGTCCAGGCCGCCGCGCAGGGTGCGCAGGGTCAGCGGCCGGCCGTCCTGGCAGCGCAGCTCGGGCACTATGGGTTGGTAACCCATGCCCTGGACCAGCAGGGCGGCGCTGTCGAACAGCGTCTGGGCGCTGGCGAGCTGGTCGGCGCTGCCATCCAGCTGCAGCGTCCTGACCTTGACCGGGGTGCCGCCGATGCCCTGACCGGCAAGGACCTGGCGACCGATCTCGTGGGCGCGGTAGCGCAGTCCGCCGGAACGGTTGACCCGCTTGGAAATGGGGCAGATGTCCTGGATCGGGTCGAAGTCGTAGCCGGCGGCCAGGGCTTCGGCGGCGGTCTCGTAGAACAGCCGGATCGGCGAGCGATGGACCAGGGTCAGCTCGCGCAGACCATCGTGGTGCAGGGCGCTGGCCAGGTTGTCCAGGGCGGAAAAGGCACTGTGGGAGCCGCCGACCACGCAGATCGGGCCGCCATCCTTGAGGCGCGCCCGATAGCGCTGGCGCAGGGCCTCGGGTTGCAGGCGCAGTAGATTGTCGGAGCTGTCGATCGAGGCGCTCTGGGGCAGCTGCAGGCCCATGGCCTGGATGCTTTCCTCGAAGCTGTGGCGGGTCTGCTGGCCACCCAGGTTGAGGACCAGGCTGGAGGTGCGCACGCGGCGGATGGCACCGGCCTGTTCCAGCCAGACGACATAGCTCGAGCCTTCGCAGGTGACTTCGGTGATGCGGGTCTGGCGCCAGGTGGGGATGCCGTATTGGCGTTCGAGCCAGGGCAGGACCAGGCCGGCGGCCTGCTGGAAGAGCTGGCCGACGATGGGCAGCGCCGGCGCTTCCTGGGAATTCAGCTTGAGGTGGCGAAAGGTCGGCGAGGCCTGCAGCGGGGCCAGGATGGGCGCCAGCAGGGGATCGCGCAGGCAGTCCAGAAAGACGTCGCTGACCGAGTTGGCGATGATCTGATAGTCACCCAGCTTGCCGGCGCCGAGTTCGGTCCCAGCATCGACGATGATGGTGCCGGCCTGGGCCAGTTGCTCCAGGGCGCCACGCTTGATGGCATTGAACAGGAATCCCAGGCCCGCCGGACCGGCGCCGCCAATTAGACATCCTAATGTCGATTCCGATAGATCATTCCTTGCCATCGGGGCATCCTCTCTGTGCGCAATCAGGGCGCAATTAACGTGGTAGAAACTGGCTTTCGCAGTGCCCGGCAGTCAGCAAGAAATTCAAGAGATCGTTTTAATCTTTATTGATTGAGTGACCGTCTGATGAACGTCGGTCAGTACCGGTGCCAGCCATTGCCGGTAATTAATTCGAAAGTATCGGCGCCGGGTGTACAGCAACTTGCTCACGGCCATCTGCCGAAGACTTTTCGATCTTTACCCGATGATTCCGGCCACACTGCGTGCCGCCTTAAGGGTGCTGAAGTTCGTTTGGCTGGGCAGCCACTCGCCCGCCTGTTGCAGGCAAGACTGAAGTGGCATGAGCGAAAAGAGTTAAGTCCAGTTCAGGTGACATCCATGTAGTCCTGCAGGTGCTCGCTGGCACGGTGATCGTCCCCTGCTGTCCAGTGCCTGGGCATGGCTACCGCACAGGTTTGCCGTGTCTTGGGTGGTAACCGGTCCGGTCGGGACATGGCTACCGCACGGGTTTGCACCTGGACGGGATGAACAGAGGGTTATTTACCGATATCAAGACCCGACAACGCAGAAAACAGGAACTTGAAAAGCCATCGGCGAGACGCAGAGGAGGGGGAGGTAATGCTGTCTTCCCTGACCTGTACGGCAGCAGGTTCAGCGCGCAATCCCAGCGCTACTTCGAACCTGGGGCAATGATTGTCAAAAGGGTTTGGACTGTCAACGCGAGGTCCGAACGGCAAATCCGGCCAGCGAGACGGCTATTAATGCCGTTGATCCGGGTGAATCGGCGGCCAAATGAGGTGTGCTTGGCAAAAAAACGGCCGAGGCCGAAGCTTTTGGTGAAGGGAGTCGCAAAGCCTCTGCCAGGCAAGGCAATAAATGTGACGAATATTTTGGCGATTGGTTAACAGAACCCAGGGGTCTAGTAGACGGCTGGCGAGCGGAAATAAATCAGCTTTTCGCTATTTAGTATTGCTAATGTTTTCCACCGGCTTACCAGCCTGCCAGGACGGCGGGAAGCTCGCTCAAGCTGCGGACCTCCGCATCCGGTTGGCCAGGCCCCTGCCAGGGATGCTGCAGGGGATTGAACCAGACGGCGCGAATGCCGGCGCGCTGGGCGCCCTGGACGTCATCCACGGGGTTATCGCCCACGTGCACGGTGGCTTCGGCGGGAATGCCGGTGAGGCGCAGCGCTTCGCGAAAGGGCGTGGGATCGGGTTTGCCGACGCCCAGCTGCTCGGCATTCAGGGCGAAGCGGAAATAGTCGGCCAGGCCGATGGTCTGGACGTCCGCATTGCCATTGGTCAGCACCCCCAGGGTGTAGCGATCGGCCAGTTGCTCCAGGGTGGGATGGACGTCGTCGAACAGGGTGACCTGCTGGCGGGCGGCCAGATAGACCGCGAAGCCGGCTTCGGCCAGCTGCGCCGCCTCGGGTTCGCCGTAGCCGGCATCGAGCAGCGCCTGATGGATCACCCGGCGGCGCAGCTCGCTGACGCGGTGCTTGAGACCGGCGTCCTCTTGCAGCAGGCGATCGCGAATCGCCCAGAGGTGCTCGACCGGCACGCTGCCCAGCCGCGGCGCGGAGGCGGCGAACCAGTCACGCAGCAGGGCTTCGGCGGAGTGGATGACCGGGGCGATTTCCCAGAGGGTGTCGTCGAGGTCGAAGGTCACGAGGCGAATCGTCATCGGCTGGCCTTGCGCTTGGCGCGGGGGTGCGCCTTGTCATAGACCTCGGCGAGCTGGCCGAAGTCCAGGTGGGTGTAGATCTGGGTAGTGGCGATGTCGGCGTGGCCGAGCAGCTCCTGGACCGCGCGCAGATCGCCGGAGGCACTGAGCATGTGGCTGGCGAAGCTGTGCCTGAGCATGTGCGGATGCAGGTGCTGGCCCAGCTCGCGCACGCCGGCCTCGCGCACCCGCAGCTGCACCGCGCGGGGCGTCAGGCGCAGACCGCGCTGGCCGATGAACAGGGCGTCGTCACGCGGTGCGGCCTGGAGCCGGACCTTGAGCCAGGTCTCCAGGGCGTCGCGGGCCTTGCTGCCGATGGGCAGCACCCGCTCCTTGTTGCCCTTGCCGCGTACCTGGACCAGGCCCTGGGCCAGGTCCACATCCGCCAGGTCCAGCCCCACCAGCTCGGACAGCCGCAGCCCGGAGCTGTAGAACAGCTCCAGCAGGGCCTGGTCGCGCAGGGCGAGGAAGTCGTCCTCCACGGCGCCGTCGAGCAACTGCATGGAGCGGTCGACATCGAGCACCTTGGGCAGGGCCTTCTGCGCCTTGGGCGGCGAGAGGCCGTGGGCCGGGTCCTGGCTGCAGTGGCCTTCGCGGATCAGATAGAGATAGAAGCCGCGGCAGGCCGACAGCAGCCGCGCCAGGCTGCGACTGGAAGCGCCGGCCCGGTGCAGCTGGGCGATCAGGGCGCGCAGGCGCCGACTGTCCAGGCCGCCCCAGTCGCCCAGGCCTTCGGCTTCGGCGAAGCTCAGCAGCTTGCGCAGGTCGCGCCGGTAGCCGTCGAGGGTGTGGGGCGAAACCTGGCGTTCCAGGCGCAGATGATCGAGATAGGCATCGAGCTGGACCTGCATGCTCCGCTCCCGGGCTCAGCGCACCGTACGCAAGGGGACGGGAAAGCGCGGCAGGACCCGCGCCAGGACTTCCGCCACATGGCTGAGGAACAGGGTGCCCAGGCTGCTGCGATAGTGCTGGGGATCGGGGCTGCCGATCGCCAGGACGCCATGCAGGCCCTGGTGGGAGAGGGCGGCGACGGCGGCGGAGCCGACCTCTTCCTTGGCCGAATCACCGAACAGGAAAGCCAGTTCGTGGGCGCGCAGGACGCCGCTGGTGGTCTTCTCGCCGCCCAGCAGGCCACCGATCACCTTTTGCGCCTCGGCGGGGGTGACGCTGCGGCCGACCGGCAGGGGATGCTCGTGGAACAGGATGAGGCCGACGTAGGGCACCTTGAATTCATGACGCAGGCTGTCTTCGACGGTGCCTATCACCTCTTCCAGGCTGTTGGCGTCGAGCAGGCCGATGATCAGCCGGCGGGTCTTGTCGAACAGCCGGTCGTTGTCCCGCGCCACGTCCATCAGGTGGGTCAGGCGATGGCGCATCTCGCCGTTGCGATCGCGCAAGAGACCGAGTTGCCGCTCGACCAGGGAGATGGCGGTACCCCGCTGATGGGGCACGCGCATCTCCGCCAGCAGCTCTTCGCGATCGGCGAAGAAGTGCGGATGGTCCAGCAGCCAGTCGGCGACCTGGTCCGCGGTCAGTTCGGGGGTGTCGCTCATACTCTTACCTGGCCTTCGTAGACACGGGTGGCCGGACCGGTCATGAGCACCGATTGACCGACGCCATCCCACTCGATGTTGAGCAGGCCGCCCGGCAATTCGATGCTCACCGGCGATTTCAGCCAGCCCTGGCGGATACCGGCTACCGCAGCGGCGCAGGCACCGGTGCCGCAGGCGCGGGTTTCGCCGACACCGCGTTCCCAGACCCGCAGGCGGGCGCGCTGGGCGTCGATGACCTGCAGGAAACCGATATTGGCCTTTTGCGGAAAGCGCGGATGGCACTCCAGCTTGGGCCCGAGGGTCAGCACCGGCGCCTGGTCGACGTCGGCGACCCGCAGCACACCATGGGGATTGCCCATGGAGACCACCGCCAGCTCGACCGTCTCGCCCTCGACCTGGACGGCATGACTCAGGGTCTCCGTCTCGGCGATGAAGGGGATCTCGGCCGCCTGCAGGCGCGGCGCGCCCATGTCGACGCGGACCTGGCCGTCGCCCTTGAGCAGCAGCTCGATGATGCCGCCCTTGGTCTCGACGCGGATCTGCTTCTTGACCGTCAGGCGCTTGTCGAAGACGAAGCGGGCGAAGCAGCGGGCACCGTTGCCGCACTGTTCGACCTCGGAGCCATCGGCGTTGAAGATGCGATAGCGAAAGTCCACGTCCGGGGTGCTGGGGGTCTCGACGATCAGCAGCTGATCGAAGCCGATGCCGGTCTTGCGGTCACCCCACAGACGGACGTGCTTGGGCTGGATGTGCGCGTGCTGGCTGATCAGGTCGAGGACCATGAAGTCGTTGCCCAGACCGTGCATCTTGGTGAAGCGCAGTTGCATGGAACTCCCCTCAGGCCGGCAGCCGGCTCTCGCCCGCGAAGAGTTCTTCCAGCGTCTCGCGCCGACGGACCAGGTGCGCCTGGTCGCCATCCACCATCACCTCGGCGGCACGGCCACGGGTGTTGTAGTTGGAACTCATGGTGAAGCCATAGGCCCCGGCGGAGCGGATGGCCAGCAGATCGCCTTCGGCCAGCACCAGCTCGCGGTCCTTGGCGAGGAAGTCGCCGGTCTCGCAGATGGGGCCGACCAGGTCGTAGCGGCGGGCATCGCCCTGGCGCGCGGTCACCGGCTCCACCGCCATCCAGGCCTGGTACAGCGCCGGACGGATCAGGTCGTTCATCGCCGCATCGACGATGGCGAAGTCCTTGTGGGCGGTGTGCTTGAGGTACTCCACGCGGGTCAGCAGGACACCGGCGTTGGCCACGATGAAGCGGCCGGGTTCGAACACCAGGGTCAGGTTGCGCCCGGCGATGCGCTCGCGGATGGCCTGGATGTAGTCGCCGGCCAGCGGCGGCTGCTCGTCGCGATAGCGCACGCCCAGGCCGCCACCGAGGTCCAGATGGCGCAGGACGATACCGCGCTCGGCGAGGCGGTCGATCAGCGCCAGCAGGCGGTCGAGGGCGTCGAGGAAGGGCGGCAGGGTGGTGAGTTGGGAGCCGATGTGGCAGTCCACTCCGAGGATGTCCAGGTTGGGCAGTTCGGCGGCGCGGGCGTAGACCGCCTCGGCGTCGGCGATGTCGATGCCGAACTTGTTTTCCTTGAGGCCGGTAGAGATGTAGGGATGGGTACCGGCGTCGACGTCGGGATTGACCCGCAGCGAGATCGGCGCGACCACACCCAGCTCCGCGGCCACCTGTTGCAGCCGTTCCAGCTCGTCGGTGGATTCGACGTTGAAGCAGTGCACGCCCACTTCCAGGGCACGGCGCATGTCGTCACGGGTCTTGCCGACCCCGGAGAACACCACCCGGTGCGGATCGCCACCGGCGGCCAGGACGCGCTCCAGTTCACCACGGGAAACGATGTCGAAGCCGGCGCCGAGACGGGCCAGGACGTTGAGCACGCCGAGGTTGGAGTTGGCCTTGACGGCAAAGCAGACCAGATGCGGCAGACCGGCCAGCGCATCGGTATAGGCGCGGTACTGGCCCTCGATGTGCGCTCGCGAGTAGACGTAGGCGGGGGTGCCGAATTCCTGCGCCACGGCGCTCAGGGCTACCCCTTCCGCATGCAGTTCACCTGCACGGACAGCGAAGACTTCCATGGTGGCTCCTTAGAACACGTCGTGGCGGTGTTCTTTGGCGGCTTTCTGGTCGTCGGGCAGGTACAGCGGGCCTTTCTGACCGCAGCCGGCCAGCAGGCAGGCGCAGGCGATGAAGAGAAGAGACAGGCGCTTCATGACGCTAAACCTTTATTCAGGCGAATATTGCCCGGAGTATAACGGGGTTGAACGACTCTTTGACACGCCCGGATGGCTGAAGCGCAGCTGCCGGCCGCCGTCGCGACTGGACGTCATCTGGGCGGCCCGCTACCGTGCGGCGATTCTTTCCCTTCTTTCGAGGATCGTCATGAGCCGGCTCAGCGAAGCGCAATTCCATCACCTCGTCGACCAGACCCAGCGTCAGGTCGAGGACGCCTATGACGACAGCGGTCTGGACCTCGATCTGGAAAATGCCGGTGGCGTGCTGACGATCAAGTTTGACAACGGCAGCCAGGTCATTCTCAGCCGCCAGCCCCCGCTGGTGCAGCTCTGGGTGGCGGCGCGCTCGGGTGGCTATCACTTCGACTGGGATGGCCAGAACTGGATCTGCGACACCTCGTCCGAAACCCTCGGCGCGCTGCTGGTGCGGGTGACCCTGGAGCAGACCGGCGAGAGCGTGGCCCTGCCGGGGCTGTAACGACCTGCGGTCGGTGCGGCTTGACCGCTGCCGAGACCCCTGTGCTAGCGTGACCTGACGGCGCCTTTCGAGCGCCGTTTTCTTTTGCCGCCTCAGGCGGCTTCCCGCTGGGCGCCTGCCGCCCGTCATCCCCGGTGGTCCGGCCGCCTCCCGCGGCGGGGATCGCACCGTCTCGTCCTCCAGGAGTCCGCCATGCGCCACGCATCGCCCATTACCGTTTCCGCCGTCGACCTGCCCCGTCTCGAACGCCTGCTCGATGCCCTGCCCGAATTCGGCCCCGTGGCCGAGGCCCTGGACGAGGAACTGGCCCAGGCCCGGGTGGTGGCGCCCGAGGAGATCGGCGCGGTTGTGACCATGAATTCGCGCGTACGCTGCCGCGAGACCGATACCGGCAAGGAGTACCAGGTGGTGCTGGTCTATCCGGAGGACGCCGGTGGCGAGGGACGGGTTTCGGTGCTGGCGCCGGCCGGCAGCGCGCTGCTCGGAGCCACGCCCGGCGAGCACCTGAGCTGGCCGGTGCCGGGTGGCAAGGAGCAGCAGGTGGAGCTGCTGGCGCTGGAGCCGGCCGAGGCCTAGTCGTCCGCGATCTCGGGCAGGTCCGGCAGGGCTCGCAACAGGCGCTCGTAGTGGGCGCCGTCGAAGGGGCGGTCGGCATCGAGCATGGCGGCGATCTCGCAGGACAGCGCCTGGGCCATCAGCAGCACCGCTTCCTCGCGGTCATAGCCGACCAGGGTCAGCTTGTTGAGTACCGCCTGCACATAGCTCGGCTCGCCGGCGGCAAGCTGATTCTCCACCGCTTCGATTAGATGCGAGGAGACAAAGGATTCTTCGTCATCGGCGTGGTCAATCATGTCTGGATACCTTTTGTTACAGTGCGACCCCTGATGCCGGCCTGGAGTCTTCTCGATGATCACCTGCTATCGCCTGTCCGCCGACGAGCTGGTCGCCCAGCCCCTGTCGCCGGGAGACCCGCTGCCCGCGGATCTGCTCTGGGTCGATCTGCTCGACCCCAGCGAGGCAGAGGAACGCTATCTCGAACAGGCGTTGGCGATGGACATCCCCACCCGGGAAGAAATCGCCGAGATCGAGGAATCCTCGCGACTCTATCAGACCGACCAGGCCCTGCACCTGACCACCACGGTGGTCAGCGGCTTCAGTGAGCATCAGCCGCAGGCCTCGGTGGTCAATTTCGTACTGACCCCCGACTGGCTGGTGACGGTGCGCTACGCCGAGCTGGCCGCCTTCAAGGCCTTTCTCGGCAAGGCCCAGCAGCAGGCACGGCAGCACTGTCGCAGCGACGTCATCTTCGCCTCGCTGCTGGACAGCCTGGTGGACCGCGTGGCCGACATCCTCGAATCGGTGCAGGCGCACCTCAATCGCCTGGCCAAGGCGGTGTTTCGCGAACCCCTGGATCCGCAACAGGAAAAGCAGCAGCCCAAGACCGACCTGCAATCCATCGTCAAGCAACTGGGCCGCAGCAACCAGCTGCTGGCGCAGCTCAGCGAGAGCCTGCTGGGCATCAATCGCATCGTCTCCTACCTGCGCCGGGCGGGGGCGACCTGGATCTCCGGCACGGCCAAGACCTGGTTCAAGACGCTGGAACGCGACGTCCGCTCGCTGAGCGACTACCAGGCCAAGATGAACGGCGAGATCGGCTTCCTGCTCGATGCCACCCTGGGCCTGATCAGCGTGGAGCAGAACAACATCGTCAAGGTGTTCACCATCGCCTCGGTGCTGTTCCTGCCGCCGACCCTGGTGGGCACCATCTACGGCATGAACTTCAAGGTCATGCCGGAGCTGGACTGGCATTTCGGCTATCCGCTGGCGCTGGGCGCCATGGTGGTCTCGGCGCTGATTCCCTATGCCTGGTTCAAATTTCGCCGCTGGTTGTAGCCGGCGGCATCCATCGCACCTCGAGGAGGCAAAGCTATGCGTATCGGATTCATAGGCCTGGGCGGCATGGGCCAGGGCATGGCCGCCAATCTGCTCAAGGCCGGTCATGAGGTGGTGGTCTGGAATCGCTCCCCGGAGCCGGTGCAGGGCCTGGTCGCCCAGGGCGCCCGCGCGGCGGCGTCGCCCGCGGAGGCCTTCGAGACCGAGGTGGTCTTCAGCATCCTGGCCAATGACGCGGCCACCCGCGAAGTGATCCTCGACAGCGGCGCCTTGCAGCGGGCGCAGGCCGGGCTGGTCCACGTCAGCATGGCCACCCTGTCGGTGGCCCTGGTCGACGAACTGGCCGCGCGCCATACCGAGGCCGGCGTGGGCTACGTGGCGGCGCCGGTGTTCGGGCGTACCGACGTGGCCGCCAGTGGCCAGCTCAACATCGTGGTGGCAGGGGATCCTGAGGCGATCGCGCGGGTCCAGCCACTGCTCGATGTGCTGGGGCGCAAGACCTGGCCGGTGGGCGCGGAGCCGCGGCAGGCCAATGTGGTCAAGATCGCCGGCAACTTCATGATCGCCAGTGCCATCGAGACCATGGGCGAGAGCACCGCCCTGGCGCGCAGCTATGGCGTGGAGCCCGCGGCACTCTTGGAGATCCTCACCAGCACCCTGTTCGCCGCGCCGGTGTACCAGAATTACGGGCGCCTGCTGACCGAGCGAAAGTTCTCGCCGGCGGCCTTCAAGCTCAGCCTGGGACTCAAGGACGTCGGCCTGGCCCTGGCGGCCGGTCAGGAGAAGGCGGTACCGCTACCCTTCGCCAGCGTCCTGAGGGACAACCTGCTGGAGGCCGTCGCTCAGGGCGAAGGCGATCTGGACTGGATCGCGCTGGGGCAGCGGTCGCACAAGAAGGCCGGCCTCGACTGAGCGCCGCCCTACTTGCAGGCGGTGCCCAGCGCCGCCAGCGACAGCGGGTAGAATTGCAGGTTGTAGCCCGAGGTCTTGGCCTGGCTGCAGCGCTTGGTGCTGTAGAGGCCGTAGTCGATGATCATCACCGGCTTCTTCTGGGTGCGGAAGTAGCTGTAGGCGTTGCACTCGGCGTAGTCGTAGCAGCTCTCGTTGAGGGCGAAGTCGAACTTGGTGTAGAGGCTCGGCACCAGGTTGACGGCGTTCTTCAGGCCCACCAGCAGACTGCGCTTGTGCGCCTCGTCGGCCAGCCAGTTGAGGAAATCCAGCTGCTGGGCCCGGGTCAGCTTGAGGCCGTTGGGGTTGCTGAAGCCATCGACGTTGTCCGGGTCCACCCCCTGGCAGCCCTTCTGCACGGCCAGGTCCAGCCGCTTGGCCAGCAGCACGCGGACGTCGGTGCGACGGATGTCCAGCCAGCGCTCGCCCGGCCAGGCGTCCAGCGCCTTGCCCAGGGCGGCCTTGGGATAGAGGGCGGCGTCGGGCCGCCAGTCTTCCCAGGTGCCGGCGCTGAAATAGCAGATCACCGTCTTCCCGTTGCCCTTCAGATTGGCGATCACCGCCTTGCTGGTGTCATAGAGATCGATGTCGTAGAGGGTGCGATTGGGCTTTTGCAGCACGCCGTTCAGCTGGACATGCCAGGTGAGCGTCTGTGGCAGCGGCGGCGGCAGGGCGGCCTGGCTGGAAGCCGCGGCGAACATTCCGCAAAGCAGGAGGGAACAGGCTGAAAGGCGCATGAGACTTGACTCGAACGGCTGGTCAAGCCTCCAGTATCGGCTGCCGGGTCTCCTTCCTGAGCACCAGTCGTCGTACCTATCAACGGCTGGTCGGCGCTCGTTCGACCGGCTTTCAGGCCTCCTGCGCGGAGACCCCTGGCCTAGAGCCCTTGCCGTCGGGCCAGGCGCCTGCGGGGCGGTGGAAGGAGCTCTTGCGCCCTTTGGCGCGGCCGATGAGCGGCAGGGGTGGGGTCTTCGGCCGGCGGCGTTCCCGCCCACCCCGCAGAGGGGTAGGCGAGAGGCGCAGTGGCAGGCGTTAGCGCTGGGCCAGCAGCGCGCGGCCGCGCTGCACGGCGGCGCGGACCTGGGCCGGGGCGGTACCGCCAATGTGGTCGCGGGCGTTGACCGAGCCTTCCAGGGTCAGGACGGCGAAGACGTCCTGCTCGATCTGGTCGCTGAAGCGCCGCAGTTCGTCCAGGCTCATCTCGGCCAGGTCCTTGCCGCTGTCCACGCCGTACTTGACCGCATGGCCGACGATCTCGTGGCAGTCGCGGAAGGGCAGGCCCTTGCGCACCAGGTAGTCGGCGAGGTCGGTGGCGGTGGAGAAGCCGCGGCGGGCCGCCTCGCGCATGATCTCGCGCTTGGGCTTGATGGCCGGGACCATGTCGGCGAAGGCGCGCAGGGAGTCGCGCAGGGTGTCGGCGGCGTCGAACAGCGGTTCCTTGTCTTCCTGGTTGTCCTTGTTGTAGGCCAGCGGCTGGCCCTTCATCAGGGTCAGCAGGCCGGTGAGGGCGCCGAACACCCGGCCGGTCTTGCCGCGCACCAGCTCGGGCACGTCGGGGTTCTTCTTCTGCGGCATGATCGAGGAGCCGGTGCAGAAGCGATCGGGCAGGTCGATGAACTGGAACTGGGCGCTGGTCCAGAGCACCAGCTCTTCGGAGAAGCGCGACAGGTGCATCATCGCCAGGGAGGCCGCGGCGCAGAATTCGATGGCGAAGTCGCGATCCGAGACGCCGTCCAGGGAGTTGCCGCCGATGGCCTCGAAGCCCAGCAGCTCGCAGGTGACCTGGCGCTGGATGGGGTAGGTGGTGCCGGCCAGCGCCGCGCTGCCCAGGGGCATGCGATTGACGCGCTTGCGGCAGTCGACCAGGCGCTCGTGGTCGCGGGAGAGCATCTCGAACCAGGCCAGCAGGTGGTGGCCGAAGGTCACGGGTTGCGCGGTCTGCAGGTGGGTGAAGCCGGGCATGATGGTGTCGGCTTCGGTCTCGGCCAGTTGCAGCAGGCCCGCCTGCAGGCGGTCGAGCTCGACGAGGATGGCGTCGATCTCGTCGCGCAGCCAGAGGCGGATGTCGGTGGCCACCTGGTCATTGCGGCTGCGACCGGTGTGCAGCTTCTTGCCGACCACGCCCAGGCGCTCGGTCAGGCGCGCCTCGATGTTCATGTGCACGTCTTCCAGGTCGACGCGCCACTCGAAGGTGCCGGCCTCGATCTCGCTGCGGATCTCGTCCAGTCCGGCGACGATGGCATCGCGCTCGGCTTCGCTGAGCACTCCGGCCTGGGTCAGCATGCGGGCATGGGCCTGGCTGCCGAGGATGTCGTGGCGGTAGAGACGCTTGTCGAAGTCCACCGAGGCGGTGAAGCGGGCGACGAAGGCGTCGACGGGTTCGCTGAAGCGTCCGCCCCAGGACTGGTTGGTTTTTTCGCTGCTCATGGATCGGCCTGCTGCTGGGCTTGTCGGTAAGGAAAGGAGGGGGCCGATGATAGCAGTCCTGAGCGGGTGCCGGCCCGATTCAACGGAGCCGACTTGCCGACGAGTGGTATCTGACCCACACTGCCTCCATGATACTCGAACGCCGCAAAACCCCCCGACCGGTCAAGGTCGACGACTTCTTCGTCCCGGCGCTCTGCGAACCGGAGGCCCTGCTCGTGCTGGTGGTGCTGGCCGAGCTGCTGGTGCTGGTCCTGGTGCTGGCAGAACCCTTCACCCTGCAGTTCAACTGGATCCGCCTGGCGCTGGTGTCGCTGTTCGTGCAGTGGATCGTGCTGCTGTCGGCGGCGCTGCTCTGTCGCCTGCGTCCCTGGCTGGCACGCCATAGACCGGTGGTGGCGGGTGGTTTCTGCTGCGCCATCGTGGTGGCCCTGACCCTGCTCTGCACCCTGGTGGCCGACTGGCTGCAGCTGGCCGGACCGCTGCAGCGGGTCGGCGAGGTGCGGCTGTACATGAGGCACGCGCTGATCGCCCTGATCATGTCCATGCTGCTGCTGCGCTACTTCTGGCTGCAAAGCCAGTGGCGCCGCCAGCAGCAGGCCGAATTGCAGGCGCGCATCGAGTCGCTGCAGGCGCGCATCCGCCCGCATTTCCTGTTCAACAGCCTGAACAGTATCGCCAGCCTGGTCGCCCTGGACGCCGACAAGGCCGAGCGCGCGGTGCTGGACCTGTCGGCGCTGTTCCGCGCCAGCCTCGCCCAGCCCGGCACCAAGGTGCGCTGGGTCGAGGAGCTGGAGCTCTCGCGGCGCTATCTGGAGATCGAACGCCTGCGCCTGGGCGATCGCCTGCAGTTGCAGTGGGACGTGGACGGGGTGCCGGCGGATCTGCCGATTCCCCAGCTGACGCTGCAGCCGCTGCTGGAAAACGCCCTGATCTATGGTGTGGCGCCGCGCATCGAAGGGGGCCTGGTCACCATCTTCGCCACCTACCGGGAGGGGGTGTTCGAGCTGGTCATCAGCAACCCCTATGACCCCGAGGTGGAGCAGCAGCCACGCCCACCCAAGGGCACCCGTCAAGCTTTAAGCAATATCGAGGCGCGATTGACGGCACTTTTCGGACCAGCTGCGAGTCTCAAAATCGAACGCCGCGACCAGCGGCATACAACGTCTCTTCGCTATCCATGCGAGCGACTCATGCGGGAAGCCTGAGCTTATGAATGTCCTGATCGTCGATGACGAACCCTTGGCGCGCGAGCGTCTGGCCCGTCTGGTGGGGCAACTGGACGGTTATACCGCCCTGGAGCCAACAGCCACCAACGGTGAGGAAGCCCTCGCTTTGGTTGAAAACCTCAAGCCCGATATCGTCCTGCTCGACATCCGCATGCCGGGTCTGGACGGTCTGCAAGTGGCCGCGCGTCTCTGCGAGCGCGAGTCGCCGCCCGCGGTGATCTTCGTGACCGCCCACGACGAATACGCGCTCGACGCCTTCCAGGTCAGCGCCGTGGGCTATCTGGTCAAGCCGGTGCGGCAGGAGGACCTGGCCGCTGCCCTGAGCAAGGCCCAGCGACCCAACCGGATGCAGCTGGCGGCCCTGACCAAGCCGCCGGCCAGCGGTGGCCCTGGCCCGCGCAGCCATATCAGCGCCCGGACCCGCAAGGGCATCGAGCTGATCCCCCTGGATGACGTGGTCTATTTCATCGCCGACCACAAGTACGTGACCCTGAGACACTCTGGCGGCGAAGTACTGCTGGATGAACCGCTCAAGGCGCTGGAAGACGAATTCGGTGAGCGCTTCGTGCGCATCCACCGCAATGCGCTGGTCTCCCGCGAGCGCATCGAGCGCCTGCAGCGCACGCCCCTGGGCCACTTCCAGTTGTTCCTCAAGGGCATGAACGGCGACGCCCTGACCGTCAGCCGCCGTCATGTGGCCGGTGTGCGCCGCCTGATGCACAGCATCTGACGTCGCTCGCGGGTTGGCGACCGGCGCGCAGCGGGGGAGGGGCGCCGGTCGACCTGCTATCATGGCCGGCAATCTGACGTGCCGGTAATGTCCATGCTCCGCGAAATCCGTATCGCCACGCGCCAGAGTGCCCTGGCACTCTGGCAAGCCGACTATGTGAAAGCCCGCCTCGAAGCGGCCCACCCGGGATTGCGGGTGAGTCTGCTGCCCATGACCAGTCGCGGCGACAAGCTGCTCGACGCGCCCCTGGCCAAGATCGGCGGCAAGGGTCTGTTCGTCAAGGAACTGGAAAACGCCCTGCTCGACGGCAGCGCCGACATCGCCGTGCACTCCATGAAGGACGTGCCCATGGAATTCCCCGCAGGTCTCGGGCTGTATGCCATCTGCGAGCGGGAAGACCCGCGCGATGCCTTCGTTTCCAATCGCCATTCCGGTCTTGCCGAATTGCCCCAGGGCAGTGTGGTGGGCACCTCCAGCCTGAGGCGTCAGGCCCAGTTGCTGGCCCTGCGCCCGGATCTCGAGATCCGCTTTCTGCGCGGCAACGTCAATACCCGCCTGGCCAAGCTCGATGCCGATGACTATGACGCCATCATCCTGGCCGCGGCCGGGCTGATCCGCCTGGGCTTCGCCGAGCGCATCCGCGAATACCTGACCGTCGAAGACAGCCTGCCGGCGGGCGGCCAGGGCGCCGTGGGCATCGAATGCCGGACCGACGATGCCGAGGTCCATGCGCTGCTCGAACCCCTGCACCATTTCGACACCGAACGCCGCGTCGCCGCCGAGCGCGCCCTGAATCGGCGTCTCAATGGCGGCTGCCAGGTGCCCATCGCCTGCTATGCGGTACAGGAAGGCGAACTGCTCTGGCTGCGCGGCCTGGTCGGCCAGCCCGATGGCGGGCTGCTGCTGCGTGCCGAGGCCCGCGGCCCGCTGAACGACCCGGCCGGGCTGGGCGTGACCGTGGCCGAAGACCTGCTGGCCCAGGGCGCCCAGGGCATTCTCGATGCCGTCTATGGGGTCTCCGGCGCATCATGAGCGCCTGGCGACTGCTGCTGACCCGGCCGGCGGAGGAGAATCCACCCCTGGCCGCCGCCCTGGACACGGCGGGCATCGCCACGGCCAGCCTGCCGCTGCTGGAATTGCAGCCCCTGGCGGAAACCCCCGAACAGCGCTCACTCTGGCTCGATCTCGATCGCTATGCCGCCGTGCTGGTGGTGAGCAAGCCGGCGGCCCGCATGGGCCTCGCCGCCCTCGATCAGTACTGGCCGCAACCGCCGCTGCAGGCCTGGTTCGCCGTGGGCGCGGCCACCGCCGCCGTGCTCGAAGACTATGGACTGCAGGTGCACCATCCCCAGCGTGAGGACAGCGAAGGCCTGCTGGCCCTGCCGGCCTTGCAGGAAGCCCTAGAGCGCCCGGCGCCCGAGGTGCTGCTGCTGCGCGGAGAGGGCGGCCGCGACCTGCTGGTCGACACCCTCACCGCCCGCGGCGCCCGCGTCGAGGTGCTCGAACTCTATCGCCGCCAGTGCCCGGACTACCCCGCAGGGCAGGTCCTAGAGACCCTGGCAGCGGAACGCCTGAATGCCATCATGGTCAGCAGTGGGCAGGGTTTCGCGCATCTGCAGGCCTGTGCGGGTGCGGATTGGCCCGCGGTGCGCCGTTATCCCCTGCTGGTACCCAGCGCCCGTGTGGCCGAACTGGCTCGTGCCAGCGGCTGCGAGCTCATCATCGAGTGCCAGGGCGCCAGCGCCGGCGCCCTGATCGCCGCGCTTGCCCATCACCATCCGGATTGACCCTACAAGGAATTCCCGTGAGCGAAACTCAAGCCCCCCGCGCCGACGACGTCTCTCCCGATCCTGTCGTGACTCCCGCCTCGCCGCCGCCGGCACCCCCACCGGCAAGCGTGCGCCGCAAGGGCTCGGGCAAGGCGTCCGGTCTGGCGCTGCTGGCCCTGCTGGTGGCCGCCGGTGGCCTGGGTGTCGGCGGCTGGAGCGTCTGGCAACTGCAGCAGGTGCGTCAGGCCGAGCAGAGTCAGGCCGCCCAGGCCGAGGATCTGCGCAGCCAGCTGCGCCAGCTGGAAATGCGCAACCAGGCGTTGAGTGCCGATCTGGGCCGCCTGCCCTCGGCCAACGAGCTGGAAGAGCGCCGCCGTCAGCTTGGTGAGCTGCAGGGCGACCAGCAGCACCTCGCCGAACAATTCAAGGAGGTGGTCGGCCAGAGTCGCCAGGCTTGGCGCCTGACCGAGGCCGAGCACCTGCTGCGCATGGCCACCCTGCGCATGACCGCGCTGCAGGACGTGCCCAGCGCCCAGAATCTGCTGCAGGGTGTCGATGACATCCTCAAGGCCCAGAACGATCCGGCCGCCTTCGCCGCCCGCCAGCAACTGGCCAATGCCCAGCAGACCCTGCGCCAGCTGCCCGACCTGGATCGCACCGGGCAATTCGTCCAGCTGGCATCGCTGCGCAATCAGGTGCAGAGCCTGGAACCCCTGCCGCCACGCTTTTCCACCACCGTGGCCGACCAGCCCGGCGTCGAAAAGGCCGCGGTCCCGCCGAGCAATGCCCTGCAGCAGTGGTGGCAGGATTTCCGCCAGCGCATCTCCAGCTACTTCCGCATCGACTTTTCCGCCGACCAGCCGATTCGTCCGCTGCTGGCCGAGGAATCCCTGGCCCAGGTCCGCCTGGCCATGAGCCTGGCCCTGGAACAGGCGCAGTGGGCCGTGCTCAACGGCAACCAGGAGGTCTACCGGCTCTCCATCGAGCAGGCCGAAGACGTCCTCGCCGCCCACTTCAACAACCAGAATCCCGACAGCCGTGCGGTCAAGCTGCGCCTGCAGGAGCTGGCCGAGCGGCCGGTCACCTTCGAGGCCCCTGACCTGACGCCGGCCCTGACCGCGCTGCAGGCCTACATCGCCCAGCGTCAGCAAATCCAGCCGAACAATGCCGCCGCCGGCGCGGCTCAGGAGAATCGCCCATGAAGCGCCTGTACCTGCTGTTCCTGTTCGCCCTGCTCGTCGGCCTGGGCGTTGCCGTGGTGCTGGCCAAGGAGCCGGGCTACGTGCTGCTGTCCTACAGCAACTTCCGCTACGAATCGAGTCTCTGGGCCTTCCTGGCCCTGCTGGTGGCGGTCTGGCTGGCGCTCTACATCCTCAAGCTGGTGCTGGGCGCCCTCGGCCTGACCGGCAAGGTGCTCAACCCCTGGTCGCGGCACAATCGCCAGCGCCGCCTGGAGCAGGCGCGCCACAAGGGGCAGCTGGAACTGGCCGAAGGCAACTGGAGCGGTGCCCTCAAGCACCTGAAAGGCGCCGCCGAGCACGCCGACCAGCCGCTCTTCGTCCTGCTGGGCGCCGCCCGCGCCGCCAACGAACTGGGCGACCTCGAAGAACGCGACCGCCTACTGCGCCAGGCCCGCGAGCGCGAGCCCCAGGCCGACCTGGCCATCGGTCTGCAGCAGGCCCGGTTGCAGATCGACCGCGGCCAGTATCTGGAAGCCCGTGACAGCCTGGCGCCGTTGCAGGCCAAGTATCCGAAGAATGGCGAGGTGCTGCTGCAACTGCAGCGCCTGCAGGTGACCCTGCGCGACTGGCCGGCGCTGATCGCCCTGCTGCCGCAACTGCGCAAGCAGCAGGTGCTGCGCCCCCAGGAGCAGGACGACCTGGAGCGCAAGGTCTGGATCGCGACCCTCGACGAGGTGCCCGCCCAGGGCGCGGAATCGGCGGTGGATGCCCAGTGGCAGCAGGTGCCCACGGCGCTCAAGGGCGATGCCTCGGTGGTGCTGGCCTATGCCCGTCAGCTGCGCGCCATCGGCCGCGACGACCTGGCCGAAGAGGTGCTGCACATCACCCTGAATCGCCAGTGGGACGAGCGCCTGGTCGAGCTCTATGGCCAGCTGCGTCCGCGCGATGCCAGTCGTCCGCTGCACCACGCCGAAGGCTGGCTCAAGGATCGCCCCCAGGATGCGGTGCTGCTGCTGGCCCTGGGCCGGTTGTGCATGAACAACCAGCTGTGGGGCAAGGCGCGCGAATATCTGGAGCGCAGTCTGGCGCAGCGGCCGTCCGCGGTCACCGCCGGCGAACTGGCCAGGGTGGCCATCCAGCTGGGCGATGTGGACCGCAGCCAGCAGCTCCTGCAGAGCCAGTGGCGCGAGTCCGACACCACTTCGCTGCCGACGCCGCGGGTCTGACGGCGCGGCTCGTCTGCCCGGGTCCTTGAAAGGTGCCCGGGCTTTCTCTACCGTAACGTCCCAATTCCCTGTTGGAGACGGCGCGTCCGTGACTAGTCCCCGCTTCATCTTTCTGTTCATGGCCGCCACCTGTGCGGTGCTCATGGGCGTCGGTCTCTATCTCGAACACGTGGTCGGCCTCGAGCCCTGCCCGCTGTGCGTCATGCAACGGATCTTCTTCATTCTGGTCGGGGTGGTGGCGCTGATCGCCGGCATCCAGGCGCCGGGCAAGCGCGGACGACGCATCTATGGCGTGGTCCTGCTGCTGCTGGCCGCCGCCGGCGCCGCCACCGCGGGCCGCCAGGTCTATCTGCAGACGGTCCCGGCGGAAGAGCTGGCGGCCTGCCTGCCGAGCCTCGACTACATGATGCAGGCGCTGCCCTTCCAGGAAATCATCCGCCTGGTCCTGCACGGCACCGCCGACTGCGCCGAGGTCAACTGGACGCTGTTCGGTCTGAGCATCCCGGAATGGAGCCTGCTGGCCTTCGTGCTGCTCATGGCCCTGAGCCTGGTCAAGATCTTCCGCCGTCGCTGAGCTTTCTCCGAGCAACGGCACTCGCCTGGCGAGGCGATGTCGGTATAGTTCCTGATAACAGCCGGGCGCCTGCGCCCGGACCGTCTCGCCCGTATAGAGAGCTGCCGTCATGCTAGAAACCTGCCGCAATGCCCAGGAACGCTGGGGTGGGGTCCACCAGCTGATCGACCGCTGGCTGATTGCCCGCCGCGAGCTGGTGACCGCTTACGAAACCCTGGACATGGAGCCCCTGCTGGGACCGGTGCGCGAGGTCAGCGAACTGGAGCGGCTCTGCGACATGCTGGTCGACTACATGTCCACCGCGCATTTCGAGATCTACGAGCAACTGGTGGCCGAAGCCCGGGAATTCCAGGACGAGCGCGCCATCGAGTTCGCCGACAGCGTCTATCCGCGCCTGCAGGCCCTGACGGACGCCGCTCTGAACTTCAACGACAGATTCGAGCGCGGGGCCTATCGGGACCCGGGTCTGCTGACCATCGAACTCAAGCTGCTGGGCGAAACCCTGCGCGAGCGCTTCGAACTCGAAGACTGCCTGATCGAGGTGCTGCACACCTCGCACCAGCAACCGCGGCTGGCGTCGGTCTAGCCCCGGTTCCCCCGCGCGGCCTCGGCCAGCAGGTCGAGGTCCGCTGCGGCTGCCTCGCGCGGTGCCAGCGCGTGCAGCCAATCCCCCGGGCCCTGTGCCCCGCGACACGGCCAATGGCCCGCGAGTCGTGCCAGACGCGCGAGCTGTTCACGTTCCGCGGCCAATTCCAGTCCCTTGAGCTGCTCCCGCAGGGCCGCCAGGCTCTCGTCCGCGCTGGACGCGGCCTTCCAGGCCTGGCGCAACTGGCGCAGGGGGCGTACCACCGTATCCTGCCAGTGCTGCGAGGCGCGCTGCAGCCGGGCCAGGCCCTCGGCATCCAGGGCGCAGTTGCGGCGATCCAGCCAGAGCGCCGTCAGCACCAGACAGACGTCGGCGCCGGCCTCTTGCAGACGCAAACAGGCGCCTTCCACGCCGGGCCGGGCGTATACTGCCAACGCGAATTCCCACAGGTCCTCTTGCATGTCCGCCTCCCCGTTCGTGGGTGGTGGAGCTGCTACACTCCGCCGCCATGATCCGACTACAGAACCTTACTCTACAGCGTGGTCCCCAGCGTCTGCTCGAAAGCGCTGAACTGACCCTGCATCCCGGCCAGAAAGCCGGTCTGATCGGTGCCAATGGCGCCGGTAAATCCAGTCTCTTCGCCCTGCTGCGCGGGCAGCTCGGGGCCGATGCCGGCGACTGCCACATCCCGGCGGCCTGGCGCATCGCCCACATGCGCCAGGAGGTGGATACCCTGGAGCGGCTGGCGGTGGACTATGTGCTGGACGGCGACATCGACCTGCGCCGCATCCAGCGCGAACTGGCGGCGGCCGAAGCGGCCCAGGACGGCAACGCCCTTGGCCGGCTGCATGCCGACTTCGAGGCCGCCGACGGCTATACCGCCGATGCCCGGGCCCGCAAGCTGCTGGCCGGTCTGGGCTTTACCGCCTCGCAGATGGAGCGCCAGGTCGGCGACTTCTCCGGTGGCTGGCGGATGCGCCTCAACCTGGCCCAGGCGCTGATGTGCCCCTCGGACCTGCTGCTGCTCGACGAACCCACCAACCACCTGGATCTGGACGCCATCCTCTGGCTGGAAGACTGGCTCAAGGGCTATCCCGGCACCCTGATCCTGATCTCCCACGACCGCGACTTCCTCGATGCCGTGGTCGATCATGTGGTGCACCTGGACCAGCAGAAACTCGTGCTCTATCGCGGCGGCTACTCCAGCTTCGAGCGTACTCGCGCCGAGCGCCTGGCGCAGCAGCAGCAGGCCTACGACAAGCAGCAGGCCCAGCGCGCCCACATGGAGAAGTACATCGCCCGCTTCAAGGCCCAGGCCACCAAGGCCCGTCAGGCACAGAGCCGGATCAAGGCCCTGGAACGCCTGGAAGAGCTGGCGCCGGCCCATGTCGATTCGCCCTTCGAATTCGTCTTCCGCGAGGCGGACAAGCTGTCCAGTCCGTTGCTCGACCTGGCCGAAGGCCGACTCGGCTACGGCGAGACCACCATCCTGCACCCGGTCAAGCTGCAGCTGACGCCAGGCGCCCGCATCGGCCTGCTCGGCCCCAACGGTGCCGGCAAGTCGACCCTGATCAAGACCCTGGCCGCCGAACTCGAACCCCTTGGCGGCCGGCTGCAGCGCGGCGAGAACCTGGCCATCGGCTACTTCGCCCAGCACCAGCTCGATTCGCTGGACGCCAAGGCCAGTCCCTTGCTGCACCTGCAACGCATCGCCCCCGGCGAGCGCGAACAGAGCCTGCGCGACTTCCTCGGCGGCTTCGATTTCCGCGGTCCGCGCTGCGACGAGGCGGTGCTGAATTTCTCCGGTGGCGAGAAGGCGCGCCTGGCCCTGGCGCTGATCGCCTGGCAGAAGCCCAATCTGCTGCTGCTGGACGAACCCACCAACCACCTGGACCTGGACATGCGCCTGGCCCTGACCCTGGCCCTGCAGGAATTCGCCGGGGCGGTGCTGGTGGTTTCCCACGATCGTCATCTGCTCAAGAGTACCACCGACGAATTCCTGCTGGTGGCCGATGGCAAGGTGCAGGCCTTCGACGGCGATCTGGACGACTACAGCCGCTGGCTGGTGGACTTCCGCGCCCGCCAGGAGCCGGGCCTCGCCGCCGGTGAGGGCGCCGCGGTCGACAAGACCGATCGCAAGGCCCAGCGCCAGGCCGCTGCCGCCCTGCGACAGCAGCTGGCACCGCTGAAGAAGGCCGCCGACAAGCTGGAAGCCGAGCTGGGCAAGCTGCAGGAAAGGCTCGCCGCCCTGGAAGCCCGTCTGGGTGACAGCGGTCTCTATGACGCCGCGCGCAAGGAAGAACTGCGCCAGGCGCTGGCCGACCAGGCCGCGGCCAAGACCCGCGAAGCCGAGCTGGAAGAGCAGTGGCTGGAGGCCCTGGAACGGCTGGAAAGCCTGCAAGCCGAACTCGAGGGGGCCTGATGACCGAGTGGCTGCACACCTGGCTGCCGGGGTGGGGCGACTACCTGCTGGTGGCCGGCCAGGTCGCCCTGGTACTGCTGATCGGCTATGTGCTGCAGCGCATCGTCGCCCGCGCCGTCACCGGCCTGGGCGAACGCTATCCGCTGCCGCCGCAGATCGTCCTCGGCCTGCGCGGCACCCTGCGCTGGCTGATCATGGGCAGTGCCATCCTCATGGCCCTGGAGCGCTTCGGGGTGTCCGCAGCGGTGCTCTGGACGGCCATTTCCGGTTTCGTCGCCGTGGCCGCGGTGGCCTTCTTCGCCATCTGGAGCGTGCTCTCCAACCTGTTCTGCGCGGTGCTGATCTTTACCGTCGGCCCCTTCCGCCTGGGCGATCGCATCGAGGTGCTGGACGCCTCGGACAAACCCGGCATCAAGGGCCGGGTGGTGGCGATCAACATGCTCTTCGTGACCCTGCAGGAACTGGACGACAACCAGGAAGGCGCCCTGGTGCAGATTCCCAACACCCAGTTCTTCCAGAAGTCGGTCCGCCGCTGGCGCGATGCCGACGGCTCCTTCGATTTCCATCTCGACAGGTGAACCCATGAGTCTGCAGGTCTGGACCGGCTTCTTCATCGCCTGCTGGATGATCAGCCTCTCGCCCGGAGCCGGGGCGATCGCCTCCATGAGCGCCGGCGTGACCCTGGGCTTCCGCCGTGGCTACTGGACGGCCATCGGTCTGCAGCTGGGACTGGCGCTGCAGATCGCCATCGTTGCCGTGGGCGTCGGCGCCCTGCTGGCGACCTCGCAGCTGGCCTTCACCCTGATAAAGTGGTTCGGTGTGGCCTATCTCGCCTACCTGGCGCTCCGCCAGTGGCGCGCGGCGCCCATGGATCTGGGTGAACAGGTGGTCGGCGAGCGTCTGCCACCGCGGATCGGCGCCCTGGTCATGCGCGGTTTCCTGGTCAATGTCAGCAATCCCAAGGCGCTGATCTTCATGCTCGCGGTGCTGCCGCAATTCGTCGATCCCCACGCGCCCCTGACCGCGCAGTATCTGATCATCGGGGCGACCATGGTCAGCGTCGACCTGATCGTGATGGCGGGCTACACCGGGCTGGCTGCCCGGGTGCTGACCCTGCTGCGCACCCCGCGCCAGCAGCGCATCACCAACCGGGTATTCGCCAGCCTGTTCCTCGCGGCGGCCGCGTTGCTGTCCACGGTGCGCCGCGCCGCGGTCTGAAGCCGGGGCTACCAGACCACCGACTGCCCCTGCCAATCCCAGAAACTGCCGGTCTCGGCCGGCGTACGGGCGGCCAGCACCGCCAGCAGGCGCTCTGCCGCGTAGGCGGGCGTGAACAGCTTGTCCGCCGGCACCCGCGCCTGGAAGGGCCGGGACAACGCCGTGTCCGTGGTGCCGGGATGCAGGGCCAGCACGCAGCTCTGGGGATTGAGCCGGGTCAGCTCGATGCTGGCGCAGCGCAGCCCCTGATTCAGCGCCGCCTTGGCCATCCGATAGCCATACCAGCCACCCAGCTGGTTGTCGCCGATGGAGCCCACGCGTGCCGACAGCGCCGCGATCTGACAGGGATGCTGGCCCTTGAGCAGTGGCGTCAGCTGGCGGATCAGCAGCAGCGGCAGCACGGCATTGGCCAGATAGCTTTCCAGCAGCCCGGCCTGATCCACCTGCGCCAGACTCTTCTCGGCGCGCGCCCGTTCGCCCTGCAGCAGCCCCGAGGCGCACAGCAGCAGATCCAGACGGGGCGTCTCGTCCGCCAGCCGGGCTGCCAGATCGACTGTGGTCAGCGGATCAACGTCGAGGCGGCGCAGGCGCGGGCCATGCTGCCGCTCCAGCGCGGCCAGGCCGTCATGCGCCTCGGCGTGGCGCGCGCAGGCCCAGACCCGCGCAATGTCATCACGCGCCAGCAGCTGATCGCACAGGGCCAGGCCGAGGCCGCCGGTGGCGCCATACACCAGGGCCTGGGCGGGCTGCGCCAGGCGTTGCCAGAAAGTCATGGGGGACTCCAGTCAGGTCGCTATCCCTGTCCGACCGCGCCACTGCGCTGGGGTGCGCCGGCGTAGCGCGGTATCCTGGGCTTTTGCCGGAGAAATTCCCGTGATCCTGTGGATCGATGCCGATGCCTGTCCACGCGCCGCCAAGGAGCTGGTCTGCAAGTTCGCTCTCAAGCGTAAGCTGGAGGTGGTACTGGTGGCGGGGCAGCCGCAGATCAAGCCGCCCTTCGCCTGTGTCCGCCTGGTGGTGGTCCCCAGTGGCCCCGACGCCGCCGACGACCACCTGGTCGAGCAGGCTCAGCCGGGTGACCTGGTGATCTGCAGCGACATTCCCCTGGCCGATCGGCTGGTGAAGAAGGGCGTGGCCGCCCTGGATCCGCGTGGTCAGGAATTCGACGAGCGCAACATGGGGCAGCGGCTGGCCATGCGCAATCTGATGACCGATCTGCGCGACCAGGGACAGATGGGTGGGGGCCAGGCCGGCTACGGCGAGCGTGATCGCCAGGCCTTCGCCAACGCCCTGGACCGGCTGATCACCCGCCTCCAGCGCAGCGCCGCCGGCTAGGGCGGCCTGCTAGGCGGGCACGGCGGCGAGGGCGGGTTGCTGCAGCCAGGTACGCAGCTGCGGCAACGGCATGGGCCGGCCGAACAGATAGCCCTGCATGAAATTGCAGCCGTTGGCCTGCAGGAACTGGCGTTGCTCGCTGGTTTCCACCCCCTCGGCGACCACATTGAGGCCCAGTTTGTGCGCCATGGCGATGATCGCCGCGGCGATGGCCATGTCGTTGCTCTGCTTGGGGATGGTGCGGACGAAGGCGCGATCGACCTTGAGCGAATCCACCGGCAGCCGACTCAGGTAGGCCAGCGACGAGTAGCCACTGCCGAAATCGTCGATGGATACCCGCACGCCCAGGGTCCGGATCTCGCCGAGCACCTCGACCGCCACGTTGAGGCTGTGCATCAGGGCGTTCTCGGTCACCTCGAGAATCAGCGCCGAGGCCGGCAGATCTTCGGCCTGCAGCGCCCGGGCGATGGACTGGGGCAGGAGGCGATCGCTCAGATTGAGCGCCGAGCAATTCACCGAGACGCGCAGAGCCGCGTGACCTTCGCGGTGCAGCTGGGCGAGGTCCGCGCAGGCCTGGCGCATGACCCAGCCATCCAGGTCGGCGATCAACCCGGTTTCCTCGGCGACGCGGACGAAGCGCTCGGGACTCAGCGGACCCAGGACCGGATGCTGCCAGCGGACCAGGGCTTCCAGGGCCACCGGCGCACCGGCGGGGTCGACGATGGGTTGGTAGGCCACGTGCAGGCCGCCCTGGGCTAGAGCCTGGCGCAGGTCCATCTCCAGGCTCAGCAGGTCGTCGGCGTCGCGCTGGAGTTCGGTGGTGAATCTCTGGCTGCGATTGCGCCCGCTGCGCTTGCAATGGCCGACCGCGAGGCCGGCGCTGCGCAGCAGCTGGCCGGCGTTGGCGCCGTCCTGGGGATAGTGGGCGATGCCCAGGCTGAAGGTCATGGCGATGCGCTGCCCGGCCAGCTCGAAGGGCGGTCGCAACTGCTCCAGCAGGCGCATGGCCAGGGGCTGGCTGTCGCCGCGCTGGCCGAGCGGCAGCAGCAGGCTGAATTCGTCGCCGGCATAGCGGGCCAGCGGCAGGTCGTCATCGAGCACCGCGCGGATCCGCTGCGCCATCTGGATCAGCAGTTCATCGCCAAGGGCATGGCCGAGGCTGTCGTTGATGCGCTTGAAGTGATCGATGTCCAGCATCAGCAGGGCGAACTGCTCACCGGTGCGCGCCTGGCCGATGGCCCGATCGACGGTCTGGATGAAGCTGCCGCCATTGAGCAGGTGGGTGAGGGGATCGTGCAGGGTGATCTGGTCGAGGGTGGTCGAGACCCGCTCCAGCCGCAGGCGCTGGGCATTGAAGCGTTCGCCGGCCCAGGCGGCGAGCAGGCCGACCATGATGATGAACAGGGTGCCGAGGGCGATGCCCATGCCCAGTTCCAGGTGCTGATTGGCTTCCGCCAGGCCGCCGGGTTCGAAACCGATGGGCACGGCGAGGGTGAGGGCGGCCATGCCGGTGAAGTGCATGGAGACGATGGCGAAACCCAGGACCAGACTGCCCAGCAGGCGCAGCCAGAAGGTCCTGAGGCCGGTCCTGCCGCGCAGGCGGAAGGCCAGCAGCAGCGCGCCCAGGGAGGCGAGGCTGGCGATCACCACCGAAACCACCACCAGCAGGGGATCATAGAGCTGCACGGCCACCGACTGCATGGCCAGCATGCCGGTGTAGTGCATGGTCGCGATGCCCAGGCCGGCGGCGAGGGCGGCGAGCCCGTATTGCGGTGCGGTCAGGGACTCGCGCCCGATCAGGTGCATGACCGTATAGGACACGGCGATGGCGATCAGCAGCGAGGCCAGGGTCTGCAGGGGCGCATAGTGCACATGGATGCCGATCTTGAACGACAGCATGGCGAGGAAGTGCATCGACCAGATGCCCCCGCCCAGGGCGACGGCACCGATCAGCTTGGCCAGCTCGCTGCCGCGGCGGGAGCGACTGTTGGTCACCCAGTCGGCCATGGCCAGGGCGGTGTAGCCGGCGGCGCTGGCGATCAGGTACGCCAGCACCACGAGCAGGCTTTCGTACTCGTTGGCAGCCAGGATCTGATGGCCGGGAGGCAGCAGGGTGGAGAAGTTCAGCATGCTCAATCGCCAGCGTGCACACGAGGTTTTGGGAGGGGTTGCTGCTCAGGGCATCGGCAGCGGCAGCCGGGCCTTTAATCCGTTCGATGGACGTACCGGGTGAGGGGCTGCCTGGCCATCAGGCCTTGGGCGTCCGGCTGCGACGCCACAGCCAGAGCAGCAGACCGATCACCACCAGGCCGCCCAGCACCATCAATTCATACCGCTTGAGATTGCCCAGCACCCCTTCGAGGACGGCGCCGAAATGATAGGCGGCGTAACCGAGCACCGTGGCCCAGACGATGGCACCGATGCCGTTGAGGATCAGATAGCGCGCCGGCGGATAGCCCGACAGGCCGATCGCCACCGGCATTACCGTGCGCAGGCCGTAGACGAAGCGAAAGCTCAGCACCCAGAGGTCCGGATGGCGTCGGATGTGCGCCAGCGCCTTTTCGCCGGCGGCTTCCCACTTGGGTTTGCGCGCCAGCAGCTTGCGCCCGTGGCGCCGGCCGAGGAAGTACCAGAGCTGATCGCCGGCGTAGCTGCCGCAGAAGGCGACCAGGATGACGGTCTGGATGTTCATGTAGTCGCGGAAGGCCAGGAAGCCGGCCAATACCAGAATGGTTTCGCCCTCGAAAAAGGTGCCGAGAAAAAGGGCGAAATAGCCGAAATCATGGAGGAATTGTTGGAGCATTCGGCGCTACACGAGATGAATAAAGATGGCGCAGCCTACCCCGGTTGGCGTCTGGAAAGAAAGTGTGACGGACTTCCGTCCGCCGGGCGCCAGACGGTCAGGCAGGGATTTCACTGCGACCCTGTGTCACGCCGGGTCCAGCCGGCGTCTGCCTTGGATAGGACCTATAGGCACTCCATATTGTCATCTGCTGTTACCAATCGGTCATGATTGTGGCCTATAACCCATCACACTGACCCGTGATCCGGGTCTGGGAGTCGATCGTGAGTTTTACCCCCATCAACCGTAGCTACCCTGCCACTCGCATGCGCCGTCAGCGCCGCGACGAGTTTTCCCGTCGCCTGATGCGCGAGCATGTGCTGACGGTGGATGACCTGATCCTGCCGGTATTCGTGCTTGATGGTGAAGGCCGCCGCGAGGCGATCCCCTCGATGCCCGGCGTCGAGCGGCTGTCCATCGACCTGCTGCTGGAAGAGGCCGCCGAGCTGGTGGCGCTGGGGATTCCCGCGGTCGCCCTGTTCCCGGTCACGCCCACCGAGCGCAAGTCGCTGGACGGCGCCGAGGCCTACAACCCGGACGGGATCGCCCAGCGCGCCACCCGCGCCCTGCGCGAGCACTTCCCCGAGCTGGGGGTGATCACCGACGTGGCCCTGGATCCCTTCACCACCCACGGCCAGGACGGCATCCTCGACGAGCGCGGCTACGTGCTCAACGACGTCTCGGTCGAGGTGCTGGTCAAGCAGGCGCTGTCCCATGCCGCTGCCGGGGCCCAGGTGATCGCCCCCTCGGACATGATGGACGGTCGCATCGGCGCCATCCGCGCGGCCCTGGAAGACGCCGGTTATCACAACGTGCAGATCATGGCCTACTCGGCCAAGTACGCCAGCGCCTACTATGGGCCGTTCCGCGACGCCGTCGGCTCGGCCGCCAATCTGGGCAAGGGCAACAAGGCCACCTACCAGATGGATCCGGGCAACAGCGACGAGGCGCTGCACGAGATCGCCGGCGACCTGGCCGAGGGCGCCGACTCGGTGATGGTCAAGCCGGGCATGCCCTACCTGGACATCGTTCGCCGGGTCCGCGAGGAATTCCGCGTGCCGACCTTCGTGTACCAGGTGAGCGGCGAGTACGCCATGCACATGGCCGCGATCCAGAACGGCTGGCTGTCCGACGCCGTCATCCTCGAATCGCTCTTGGCCTTCAAGCGCGCCGGGGCCAACGGCATCCTAACCTATTTCGCCAAACGCGCCGCCCAACAACTTCGCCAGGGGCCTTCGCGTTCCTAAGGAGCTTCAATGAGTAGCCAGGGTTTCGTCGAAACCGATCTGCAACAGCCCGTCACCGCCGAGTCCCTGGAGACCGCGGAAGAGACATTGGCGCTGGACGCCGAAGTACCGGCACCCGCCGCCGAGGCGCCGGCCGCGCCCAGCGTGCCGGCGGCCAACGTGGACGACAGCAGCCTCTACATCCATCGCGAGCTGTCGCAGCTGCAGTTCAACATCCGGGTGCTAGAACAGGCCCTCGACGAATCCTATCCGCTGCTCGAGCGGCTCAAGTACCTGCTGATCTTTTCCAGCAACCTGGACGAATTCTTCGAGATCCGCGTGGCGGGTCTGAAGAAGCAGATCACCTTCGCCCGCGAGCAGGCCGGCGCCGACGGCCTGCTGCCGCACCAGGCGCTGGCGCGCATTAGCGACATCGTCCACGGCCAGGTGGAGCGGCAGTACGCCATCCTCAACGACGTGCTCCTGCCGGCCCTGGCCGAGCAGCAGATCCGCTTCATCCGCCGGCGTTACTGGGACGTCAAGATCAAGGCCTGGGTGCGCAAGTTCTTCCGCGACGAGATCGCGCCCATCATCACCCCTATCGGCCTGGATCCGACCCACCCCTTTCCGCTGCTGGTGAACAAGAGCCTCAACTTCATCGTCGAGCTGGAGGGCATGGACGCCTTCGGCCGCGACTCGGGCCTGGCCATCATCCCGGCGCCGCGCCTGCTGCCGCGGATCATACGGGTGCCGGAGGAGGTCGCCGGGCCCGGCGACAACTACGTCTTCCTGTCCTCCATGATCCACGCCCATGCCGATGACCTCTTCCCCGGCATGAAGGTCAAGGGCTGCTTCCAGTTCCGCCTGACCCGTAACGCCGATCTCTCGGTGGACACCGAGGACGTCGAAGACCTGGCCCGCGCGCTGCGCGGCGAGCTATTCTCGCGGCGCTATGGCGATGCGGTGCGGCTCGAGGTGGTGGACATCTGCCCGAAACACCTCACCGACTACCTGCTCAAGCAATTCGGCCTGGGCGACAGCGAGCTGTACAAGGTCAATGGTCCGGTCAACCTGACCCGGCTGTTCTCCATCACCGGGCTGGACAGTCACCCGGAGCTGCAGAACGCCCCCTTCACCCCGACCATTCCCAAGCTCCTGCAGAAGAAGGACAACCTCTTCAACGTGCTGGGCAAGCTCGATGTGCTGCTGCTGCACCCCTTCGAGTCCTTTACCCCGGTGATCGACCTGATGCGCCAGGCCGCCAAGGACCCCAACGTCCTGGCGATCAAGCAGACGCTCTACCGCAGCGGCGCCAACTCCGAGATCGTCGACGCCCTGGTGGACGCGGCACGCAGCGGCAAGGAGGTGACCGCGGTCATCGAATTGCGCGCGCGCTTCGACGAGGAATCCAACCTGCAGCTGGCCAGCCGCCTGCAGCAGGCTGGCGCCGTGGTCATCTATGGCGTGGTGGGCTTCAAGACCCACGCCAAGATGATGCTGATCCTGCGCCGCGAGAATGGCGAGCTGCGCCGCTATGCCCACCTGGGCACCGGCAACTACCACGCCGGCAACGCCAAGCTGTACACCGACTACAGCCTGCTGACCGCCGACGTGGCCCTGACCGAGGACGTGCACAAGCTGTTCAACCAGCTGATCGGCATGGGCAAGACCCTGCGCATGAAGAAGCTGCTGCACGCGCCCTTCACCCTGAAGAAGAACCTGCTGGAGATGATCAACCGCGAAGCGGTGGCGGCCAGCGAAGGGCGGCCGGCGCAGATCATGGCCAAGGTCAACGGCCTCACCGATCCCAAGGTCATCCGCGCCCTCTACAAGGCCAGCCAGGCCGGGGTGAAGATCGACCTGGTGGTGCGCGGCATGTGCTGCCTGCGGCCAGGCGTACCGGGCGTGTCCCACAATATCCAGGTGCGCTCCATCATCGGCCGCTTCCTGGAGCACAGCCGCATCTACTACTTCCTCAACGGTGGCGACGAGAAACTCTATCTCTCCAGCGCCGACTGGATGGAGCGCAACCTCGACATGCGCGTCGAGACCTGCTTCCCGGTGGAAGGCAAGAAGCTCATCAGCCGGGTCAAGAAGGAGCTGGAAGGCTACCTCACCGACAACACCCAGGCCTGGGTGCTGCAGGAAGACGGCAGCTACATCCGCCAATCGCCCACCGGCAACCAGAATGCCCGCAGCGTGCAGGCGACGCTGCTGGAGCGGTTGGCCAGTCCGGTGGTGAATACGCGGTGATGGCGTTTCGGGCCCATGCCGCCATGGGCCCTGGCCGGTTTCGTAGGTTGGGCTGAGCGGGAGCGAAGCCCAGCTGTTGCGTGTGCAGCTCTGCACCTTAGGTTTTGTGGGTGCCCTGGCTGTGCATTGAGCTTTGCTGATGTTTCTTGTTTCGCCCGCCCGGGCGAGTCACTTTTTGCAGTCGCGCAAAAAGTAACCAAAAACGCTTGCCCCGACCATCCGGCCCTACGCTTCGCTCCGGGTCCGCTCACACCAGCACCGTTCCGGGGTCGGTCCAGATGGGCCATCCATGGCCCACTGAACCTCTCGCCGCATCCATGCGGCTCGACCCACTCCACGGCACTGGCGTTCGCCCTCCTGAACGGGGCGAATCGCTAGCCTGAAAGTTTTGATTGAAAAACCGTAGCGTGGCCAACGGCGTAGCCTTGTCCACAAAGCCCGCGGTGCATACCAGTGGAAAACGCTGCGCGGTTTTCCACGCTACAAGGATGTGCATCAGGCATCAGGCTTGCGCCCTGTTCCCGTCAGTGAGGCAGAGTCCAGGTGTCGCGGAGGGGGATGCGAGGCAGGACGGCGAGCAAGGCGCAAGGGGCAAGAGTCCACTTCGTGTCGTGCACTTGGAGCGGCGCCGGAGCGAGGGGATCCGGAGCGCAGCGGAGGGCCGAAACGTGGGGCAAGCGTTTTTGCTTACTTTTGTCCGGGGCGCGCAGCCGCGATTGGCAAAAGTGAGTCGCCCGGGTGGGCGAAACAAGAGCCATCAGCAGACCACGATAATCAGCTAGTGCCGTGAAAGGCTAAAACCCAAAGCGTGGGGCTTCGCTCCCGCTCAACCCAACCTACGAAAAATCCCCTCAGCGTACGCTCAACTTGTATCCCACCCGCTCTAACCACTGGGCTTCCAGTTCGAAGTCGGCCTGAGTCAGGGGGTTTTCCGCCAGCCAGCCATCGGGGAATTGCACATCGAGGCTACGCTCGCCAGCGCTGAGCTGCACATCCGGAATACTCTTGTGGCGGATGTGGTGGAAAAGGATGGCGAAGCGCAGCAGCAAGGTCAGGCGCAGCAGCGGCTCGCCTTCCGGGCCCAGCTCCTGCAGGCGGTCCAGCGGAATGTTGCGGCGATGGCCGCGTACCAGCAGGGCCAGGGCCTGCTGGTCACGGCGGGAGAAGCCGGGCAGGTCCGAGTGCTCGATCAGGTAGGCGCCGTGCTTGTGGTACTGGTAGTGGGCGATGTCCAGGCCGACGCCGTGCAGGCGCGCGGCCCAGCGCAGCAGTTCGGCATGGTTCTCGTCGGTCAGGGCCCAGGCCTCGGCGACCTGTGCCAGGGACTTCAGGGCGCGCTTTTCCACCCGCTCGGCATGGCGCTGGTCGACGTGGTAGCGCTCGGCCAGGGCGTTGAGGGTGCGTTCGCGGACGTCTTCGTGGCTGTGCCGGCCGATCATGTCGTAGAGCACCCCTTCGCGCAGGGCGCCTTCGGAGAGATGCATCTCCTGCAGTTCCAGTGCCTTGAACAGGGCTTCGAGGATGGCCAGGCCGCCTGGCAGGATGGCGCGTCGATCCGGCTTCACGCCGTCGATGTTGAGCAGGTTGATGTCACCCTGCTTGAGCAGCTTGCGCTTGAGCCATTCGATGCCGTCCGGGGTGATCTCGCCATTGCCGCGGCCGGCGGCCTGGATCGCCAGGGCCACCGCGCGGATGGTGCCGGATGCGCCGAGGGCCTGGTGCCAGCCCATCTCGCGCAGGCCCTGGTCGATGTTCATCAGTTCCAGGCGGGCGGCGGTATAGGCGCGGGCGTACTGGGCGGCGGTGATCTTGCCGTCGGCGAAGAATCTCTTGGTGAAGCTGACGCAGCCCATCTGCAGACTCTCGCGCTGCAGGGTCTCGAAGCGCTGGCCGATGATGAATTCGGTGCTGCCGCCGCCGATGTCGGTCACCAGGCGGCGTCCGGGCACATCGGGCATGGAGTGGGACACGCCCAGGTAGATGAGACGGGCCTCTTCGCGACCGGAGATGACCTCGACCGCATGGCCGAGCACGGCTTCGGCGCGCTGGATGAATTCGGCGCGGTTGCGCGCCTCGCGCAGGGCGTTGGTGCCCACCACCCGCACGGCGCCGCGCGGCATGCCGGCGATCAGCTGGGCGAAGCGGCGCAGGCAGTCCAGGCCGCGCTGGATGGCCTCTTCGCTGAGCAGGCGCGACTCGTCCAGACCGGCGGCCAGCTGGATCTTTTCGCCCAACCGCTCAAGGATGCGGATTTCCCCGTGGGAGTGGCGCGCCCGGACGATGTGAAAGCTGTTCGAGCCCAGGTCGATCGCGGCGATCAGTTCGTGGGGTTCGGCTGGCGAAGGCTGCATCTGGAGGCTCTCGGCGATAAACCGCGCCATCGTGCCAGCTAGCCGGTGGCGGCTTCAAGCGCACAGCGGTTACGGTTGCGCAAAGTGGCAGGAAAAATAGGGTTTTTCCGCCTCAGGAGGCCACCTGACCGATGAACTGGGCCAGTTCCGGCGTCTGCGGATGGGCGAACAGCTCCTGGGGATGACCGCTTTCGTGCACCTTGCCCTGGTGCATGAACACCAGCTTGTCGCCGACCTCGCGGGCGAATCTCATCTCGTGGGTGACCATGATCAGCGTCATCCCCTCGCGGGCCAGTTGCTTGACCACCATCAGCACCTCGTTGACCAGTTCCGGGTCCAGCGCCGAGGTGATCTCGTCGCAGAGCAACACCTTGGGCGACATGGCCAGGGCGCGGGCGATCGCCACCCGCTGCTGCTGGCCGCCGGAGAGGCGATCCGGATAGCTGTCGAATTTCTCCGCCAGGCCGACCCGTTCGAGCATCTGCCGCGCCAGGGCGCGGGCTTCGTCCTTGCTGGTCTTCTTGACCACCTGGGGCGCCAGCATCACGTTCTCGCCCACGGTCAGGTGCGGGAAGAGGTTGAATTGCTGGAAAACCATGCCGACCTTCTGCCGCAGCGACCTCAGATTGACCCGGGCGGCGTCCAGGTATTCGCCATCCACCTCGATGACGCCGTCGTTGATGGATTCCAGGCCATTCAGGGTGCGCAGCAGGGTGCTCTTGCCCGAGCCGCTCTTGCCGATGATGGCCACCACCTGGCCTTCCTCGACGGTCAGGTCGATACCCTTGAGCACATGGTGGTTGCCATAGTGTTTGTGCAGGGCGGTCACTCTAAGCAGCGGCATGCAGTCTCCTTTCCAGCCAGCGGGCGGCCAGCGACAGCGGATAACAGAGGATGAAATAGCCCAGGGCCGCGAGGCCGTAGACGGTGAAGGGCTGGAAGGTCGCGTTGGCGAGCATGCCGCCGATCTTGGTCAGTTCGGTGAAGCCGATGATGGAGGTCACCGCGGTGCCCTTGACCACCTGCACCGAGAAGCCCACGGTGGGCGCCACGGCGATGCGCAGGGCCTGGGGCAGGATCACGTGGCGCAACTGCTCGAAGCGGGTCAGCGCCAGGCTTTCCGAGGCTTCCCACTGGCCGTGGGGAATGGCGTCGACGCAGCCCCGCCAGATCTCGGCGAGATAGGCGCTGGTGAACAGCGTCAGGGCCAGGCCGGCGGCCAGCCAGGCGGGGACTTCCAGGCCCAGCAGCGACAGGCCGAAGAAGGTCAGGAACAGCTGCATCAGCAGCGGGGTGCCCTGGAACAGCTCGATGTAGCCGCGCGCCAGCAGGCGGAGCGGCCGGAGCGTCGAGTTGCGCGCCAGCAGCACCAGCACGCTGGCCAGGCCGCCGAAGAGGAAGGCCGCCAGCGACAGCAGCAGCGTCAGGCCGAGACCGCTGGCCAGGCTGCGCAGGATGTCGGCGAGAGTGAAGTCCATCAGCGCCTCCTGACGATGAAAAAGACGCCCAGCCAGTGCAGCGCCTGGCGCACGCCGATGGCCATGAGCAGATAGATGAGGGTGGTCAGCAGATAGGTTTCGAAGGCGCGGAAATTGCGCGACTGGATGAAGTTGGCGGCGAAGGTCAGCTCTTCGGTGGAGATCTGCGAGCAGACCGCCGAGCCCAGCATCACGATCACCACCTGGCTCGACAGCGCCGGCCAGACCTTGGCCAGCGCCGGGCGCAGGATCACGTAGCGCAGGGTTTCGAAGCGGGTCATGGCCAGGGCCGCCGCCGCTTCCAGCTGGCCGCGCGGGATCGCCTGGATGCCGGCGCGGATGATCTCGGTGGAGTAGGCGCCGAGGTTGATGACCATGGCCAGCACCGCCGCCTGGCCGGCTTCGATCCGCACCCCGATGGAGGGCAGGCCGAAGAAGATGAAGAACAGCTGGATCAGGAAGGGCGTGTTGCGGATCAGTTCGACGTAGACCCCGAAGGCCTGGGCGAAGGGTTTCAGGCGCCAGGCGCGGCAGGTGGCGCCGACGATGCCGATGAGGATGCCGAAGAAGCCACCGATCACCGTCAGCTCAAGGGTGTAGAGCGCTCCCTTGAGCAGCAGGTCGCTCTGCGCGAGCACGGGCTGGAAGTCGAACTGATACGCCATGGCGCGTCGATCCTCAGAGAGTGGCCGGCAGGGGATCGCCCAGCCATTTTTCGGAGTTCTTGCTCAGGGTGCCGTCGGCGCGGGCCGCATCGAGAATGGCGTCGACCTTGGCCTTGAGCGCCGGCTCGTTCTTGTTGATGCCCACGTACACCGGCGAATCCTTGAGCTTGACCTTGAGCACTGGCTCCTTGGCCGGATTGCGCGCACCGATCACCTTCATCACCACGCTGCCGCTGGCGATCAGCTCGGACTGCCCGGCCAGGTAGGCGGCGATGGTGGAGTTGTTGTCTTCGAAGCGCTTGATCACGCTGTCCTTCGGCGCCACGTCGGTGAGCGCCAGGTCTTCGATGGAGCCGCGGGTCACCGAGATCACCTTGCCGGCCAGCTGCTCGGGCGTGCTGATGGCGGCATCCTTGGGACCGAAGACGCCGAGATAGAAGGGCGCATAGGGCTTGCTGAAGTCGATGACCTTTTCGCGGTCGGGATTCTTGCCCAGGCTGGAGATGACCAGGTCGACCTTGCCGGTGGTCAGGAAGGGAATGCGGTTGGTGCTGTTGACCGGGGTGACTTCCAGCTTCACGTTCAGCTTGTCCGCCATCAGTTGCGCGGTGTCGATGTCCAGGCCGCGCGGCTTGAGATCCGGGCCGATCGAGCCGAAGGGCGGGAAGTCCTGCGGCACGGCGACCTTGAGCACGCCGCGCTGCTGGATGTCGGCCAGCTGATCGGCTTGGGCGGAGGTGTGCAGGGCGGTCAGGCCCAGGGCGAGCAGGGAGAGGGCGGTCCAGCGCTTGAGCATGACGAGACTCCGAAAGCAGGAAGGGATGGCTCTGCCCAGTGCATTTCATGTGCCAGTCCCCTGCCAGACGGGTGCAAGGGCCGTCTGGCCTGAGGATTGGTCTTACTGGTCTGAACAGTTGTCCCGCTCAGTGCCCTGAACTTCCGCTTGCCGTGAGCCGCTTTGGTGCGCGGCTATGGCGGCGTGCTCTGCCTTGGGGCTGCACTTGAAGTCGCTGGAAATTGGGCATAAAAGGCAAGCTTCCGGACTGACTGGCCTGACCACGCCATGCCCCTCGCTGCCACCCGTGCCGTACCCCAATATGCCGTCGACGCCATTCGCCGGCTGATCGAGACCGAAGGCTATGCCCCCGGCGCGGCGCTGCCCGCGCAGCGCGAGCTGGCCGAGCGGCTGGGGGTGAGTCGCGCTTCCCTGCGCGAGGCGCTGTCCACCCTCAGTGCCCTGGGCCTGGTCAGCGTCCAGCCCGGGCGCGGGGTCTATGTGCAGGAAGCGACGGGCGCGCCGGATGGGCACTGGCCCTTCGCCGGCGAGGTCGCCGCCGCCCATGTCTTCCAGCTGAGATTCGCCCTGGAGGGCTTCGCGGCTGGCCTCGCCGCCGTCACCCTGGGCGCCGCCGACCTGGATCGCCTGGAGGTCAATCTGGCCGCCCTGCACCGGGCGCTGCGGGCCAACGAGCTGGAAGAGGCGGCCGTGCTGGACTTCGATTTCCATCGCCAACTGCTGCTGGCCGCGGACAATCCGGCCATGCTGGCGGTGATCACCAGCAGCCCCGAGCGTTTCCACGAAAGCCAGAAGCTACCCTTCGTGCGCCCCGAGCGGGCCCTGGAAACCTGGCAGGAACACCGGCGGATCCTCAGGGCGCTGAGCCGCCGCTCGCCCGCGGCCGCGCAAAAGGCCATGCGCGAACATATCCGCAATGCGGCGCTGCGCAGTGGAACCCCTTTCCCGGTACCTGCGGTCTAACATCAATGCCGGTCATAGCCACCATCAATGTTCGAATGCTTTCGAAGTGACGGCAGCAGGGCTATCATGGCCGTACTTCAAGTCGCACCCGAATTCGGAGAGAGTCAATGAGCGAATACATCACCAACGTCAGCGACGCCAGCTTCGAGCAGGACGTGCTGAAGTCCGACAGCCCCGTGCTGGTCGACTACTGGGCCGAATGGTGCGGTCCCTGCAAGATGATTGCCCCGGTTCTGGACGAGATCGCCAAGGACTACCAAGGCAAGCTCAAGGTCTGCAAGCTGAACATCGACGAAAACCAGGACACCCCGCCGAAGTACGGCGTGCGTGGCATCCCGACCCTGATGCTGTTCAAGAACGGCGCGGTCGAGGCCACCAAGGTCGGCGCCCTGTCCAAGTCGCAACTGGCCGCCTTCCTCGACGCCAACGTCTGAGTCAGCCAGTCGAAAGCCCCGCCATGCGGGGCTTTTTTATGCCTGGACGGCTGGACGAGCACAGGTGCAGGTGCTAGATTCCAGCCACGACCCCATCAGCGGGCCGTCTTCTCATCTGCTGTAGCCGTCAGTTCTCCTCTTCAGAACGCATCCCGCGAAGCTAATCTCGCATCCGGCCGCTCAGCTCGAATCCCTCCTTCGCCTCTTCTCACGTCAACATACGTCTATGAATCTGACCGAACTCAAGCAAAAGCCCATCACGGAACTGTTGGAAATGGCGGATGCCGCGGGCTTGGAAAACATGGCCCGGTCCCGCAAGCAGGACATCATCTTTGCGCTGCTCAAGAAGCACGCCAAGGGTGGCGACGAGATTTCCGGGGATGGCGTGCTGGAGATCCTGCAGGACGGCTTCGGCTTCCTGCGTAGCGCCGACTCCTCCTACCTGGCCGGTCCCGACGACATCTATGTCTCTCCCAGCCAGATCCGCCGCTTCAACCTGCGCACCGGCGACACCATCATCGGCAAGATTCGTCCGCCGAAAGAGGGCGAGCGCTACTTCGCGCTGCTAAAGGTCGACACCATCAACTTCGACCGTCCGGAAAACGCCAAGAACAAGGTGCTGTTCGAGAACCTCACGCCCCTGTTCCCCAACAAGCGCCTGACCATGGAAGCCGGCAACGGCTCCACCGAAGACCTCACCGGTCGGGTCATCGACCTCTGCGCCCCCATCGGCAAGGGTCAGCGCGGTCTGATCGTCGCGCCGCCCAAGGCCGGCAAGACCATCATGCTGCAGAACATCGCGGCCAACATCACCCGCAACAATCCCGAGTGCTACCTCATCGTGCTGCTCATCGACGAGCGTCCCGAGGAAGTGACCGAGATGCAGCGTACCGTACGCGGCGAAGTGGTGGCCTCCACCTTCGACGAGCCGCCGACCCGCCACGTGCAGGTCGCCGACATGGTGATCGAGAAGGCCAAGCGCCTGGTCGAGCACAAGAAGGACGTGGTCATCCTGCTGGACTCCATCACCCGTCTGGCGCGTGCCTACAACACCGTGATCCCCAGTTCCGGCAAGGTGCTCACCGGTGGTGTCGATGCCCACGCCCTGGAGAAGCCCAAGCGCTTCTTCGGTGCCGCGCGCAACATCGAGGAAGGCGGCAGCCTGACCATCATCGCCACCGCGCTGGTGGAAACCGGCTCGAAGATGGACGAGGTGATCTACGAGGAATTCAAGGGCACCGGCAACATGGAGCTGCCCCTGGAGCGGCGCATCGCCGAGAAGCGCGTCTTCCCGGCCATCAACATCAACAAGTCCGGCACCCGCCGCGAAGAGCTGCTCACCGACGAGGAAGAGCTGTCCCGCATGTGGATCCTGCGCAAGATCCTGCATCCGATGGACGAGATCGCCGGCATCGAATTCCTCCTCGACAAGTTGCGTCAGACCAAGACCAACAACGAGTTCTTCGATTCGATGAAGCGCAGCAAGTAAGGCGCAGTCGCATGCAAAGGCCGGGAAATCCCGGCCTTTGGCGTTTCTGGGCCAGTGCTTTCTCGATGCGCGACTCAGGCGGTAGACTGCCAGACTTTCCCCAGCGCCAAGAGGCCGCATGCAATACCGAGATCTGCGTGACTTCATCCGCAGCCTGGAGCAGCGTGGTGAACTGAAGCGCGTGACCGCCCCGGTCTCGCCGATCCTCGAGATGACCGAAATCTGCGACCGGACCCTGCGCAAGCAAGGCCCGGCGCTGCTGTTCGAGAATCCCGTGGGCTTCTCCATGCCCGTGCTGGGCAACCTGTTCGGCACGCCCCAGCGCGTAGCCTTGGGCATGGGTGCCGAGGACGTCGGCGCCCTGCGCGAGATCGGCAAGCTGCTGGCCTTCCTCAAGGAGCCCGAGCCGCCCAAGGGCCTCAAGGACGCCTGGTCGAAGCTGCCGATCTACAAGAAGGTCATCAGCATGGCGCCCAAGGTCCTCAAGGACGCCCCCTGCCAGGAGGTGATCGAGGAGGGCGAGGCGGTCGATCTGGGCAAATTGCCGATCCAGCACTGCTGGCCGGGCGACGTGGCGCCGCTGATCACCTGGGGCCTGACGGTCACCCGCGGCCCCAACAAGGAGCGTCAGAACCTCGGCATCTATCGCCAGCAGGTCATCGGCCGCAACAAGCTGATCATGCGCTGGCTGAGCCATCGGGGCGGCGCCCTGGACTTCCGCGAGTGGTGCCAGAAGCATCCCGGTCAGCCCTATCCGGTGGCCGTGGCCCTGGGCGCCGATCCGGCCACCATCCTCGGCGCGGTCACGCCGGTGCCCGATACCCTGTCCGAATACGCCTTCGCCGGCCTCTTGCGCGGCAGTCGCAGCGAACTGGTCAAGTGCGTGGGCAACGACCTGCAGGTGCCGGCCAGCGCCGAGATCGTGCTGGAAGGCGTCATCCATCCGGGCGAGACCGCGCCGGAAGGGCCCTATGGCGATCACACCGGCTACTACAACGAGGTCGATACCTTCCCGGTCTTTACCGTGGAGCGCATCACCCGGCGTCGCGATCCCATCTATCACAGCACCTACACCGGGCGGCCGCCGGACGAGCCGGCCATCCTGGGCGTGGCGCTCAACGAAGTCTTCGTGCCCATCCTGCAAAAGCAGTTTCCGGAAATCGTCGACTTCTATCTGCCGCCGGAAGGCTGCTCGTACCGTATGGCGGTGGTGACCATCAAGAAGCAGTACCCCGGCCACGCCAAGCGGGTGATGCTGGGCGTCTGGTCGTTCCTGCGGCAGTTCATGTACACCAAGTTCGTGATCGTCACCGACGACGACATCAATGCCCGTGACTGGAACGACGTCATCTGGGCCGTGACCACGCGCATGGATCCCAAGCGCGACACCGTGATGATCGACAACACCCCCATCGACTACCTGGACTTCGCCTCGCCGATCTCCGGCCTGGGCTCGAAGATGGGCCTGGATGCCACCCACAAGTGGCCGGGCGAAACCACCCGCGAGTGGGGGCGGGCGATCGTCAAGGACGAAGCGGTGGTCAAACGGGTGGACGAGATGTGGTCCAGTCTCGGGATCGATTAACGGAGACGACGATGAAGGTCACCCTGCAGCCCTCGGGTGCGGTACTGGAAACCCGGCCCGGCGAAGCCATCCTGGCCGCCGCGCAGCGCCTCGGCTACAGCGGACCGCACAGCTGCCGCAACGGCAACTGCCAGCTCTGCGCCGCGCTGCTGGTGGAAGGGCAGGTCAGCCAGCACGGCCAGACCGTCGATCACGGCGAGGTCTATGTCTGCGTGGCGGTGCCCCTGAGCGATTGTCTGCTGCAGTGGGACGGCGTCCTGGCGCCCGGCGAATTGCCGGTGCGCACGCTGGCCTGCCAGGTGGTGGCGCTGGATGACGTGGGGGGCGATGTTCGCCGGGTACGGCTGCGCGCGCCGGCCGGGCGACCGCCGCGCTATCACGCCGGCCAGTACCTGCTGATCGGTCGTGACGACGGCAAGCAGTCGGCCTTTTCCCTGGCCTCGGCGCCCCACCAGGGGCGTGAGCTGGAATTGCACGTGCTGGCGCGCGAGGCCAGCAGCCAGGCGCTGCTGGCGCAACTGGAAGGCAAGGGCATGGCCCAGGTCGAGCTGCCCTATGGGGATGCCCATCTGGCCGAGCTGCCCGATGGCCCCCTGGTGCTGATCGCCGCCGGGACCGGCATGGCGCAGATGCACAGCCTGATCGAAGACGCCCGCACCCGCGGCTTCGCCCATCCGGTGCACCTCTACTGGGGCGTGCGCACGCCGGACGACTTCTATGCCATCGAGGCCTGGGAGCAATGGGCGGAGCTGCCCAATCTCGTCCTCAACCGGGTGGTAAGCGATGCCTGTGGCTGGGAAGGGCGCTGTGGTCTGCTGCACGAGGTGGTGCGGGCGGATTTCGCCGACCTGAGCGGCCTGCACGTCTATGCCAGCGGCTCACCGGCCATGGTCTATGCCACCCTGGACGCCCTGGTGGACGCCGGCATGGACGCGCACCAGATGCGCGCCGACGTCTTCGCCTACGCGCCGCGGGGTTGATGCGGCTCGCGGCCATGGGCCGCTCTTACAGTTCACCCTAACTGTAGGAGCGGCCCATGGCCGCGATTTGTCAGTGGCGTTCAGCGCTACCGCTGCGACTTGGCCACCATGCCGGTGTGTCTCAGAGTCATCGCCAGGAAGACGATGGCCAGGACGCAGGAGCCGATCAGCAGCATGAAGCCGCCATCCCAGCCGAAGTGGTCCACGGTGTAGCCGACCAGGGCATTGGCCGCCACCGAGCCACCCAGGTAGCCGAACAGTCCGGTAAAGCCCGCAGCGGTGCCGGCGGCCTTCTTGGGCACCAGTTCCAGCGCCTGCAGACCGATCAGCATCACCGGACCGTAGATCAGGAAACCGATGCAGACCAGGGCCGCCAGGTCGACGCCGGGATTGCCTTCCGGGTTGAGCCAGTAGACCAGGGTGGCGATCATCACGCCAAGCATGAACACCACGCCGGTGGCGCCGCGGTTGCCGCGAAACAGCTTGTCCGAGAGCCAGCCGCAGAGCAGGGTGCCGGGGATGCCGGCCCACTCGTAGAAGAAGTAGGCCCAGGAGGTCTTGTCCACCGAGAAGTGCTTGGCTTCCTTGAGGTAGGTGGGGGCCCAGTCCAGCACGCCATAACGCAGCAGATAGACGAAGACGTTGGCAAAGGCGATGTACCAGAGCAGGCGGTTCTTCAGCACGTACTCGACGAAGATCTCCTTGGTGGAGAATTCACGTTCGTGACCTTCGCTGTAGCCCTCGGGGAAGTCCTGTTTCCAGTGTTCCACCGACGGCAGGCCGCAGGATTGCGGGGTGTCTCTCATGGCGATGAAGGCGAAGGCCGCGACCGCCAGGGCCACCACGGCCGGGACATAGAAGGCGGCGTGCCAGTCGTTGAACCAGGCCAAGCCGAGCAGGAACAGCGGACCGATCAGGCCCCCGCCGACGTTGTGGGCGACGTTCCACACCGAAACCACCCCGCCACGCTCCTTCTGCGACCACCAGTGCACCATGGTGCGACCGCTGGGCGGCCAGCCCATGCCCTGGAACCAGCCGTTGAGGAACAGCAGGACGAACATGATGCTGACGCTGGAGGTAGCCCAGGGCGCGAATCCGAACAGCAGCATCACCAGCGCCGACATCACCAGCCCGAAGGGCAGGAAGTAGCGCGGATTGGAGCGGTCCGAGACCAGCCCCATGAGGAATTTGGACAGGCCGTAGGCGATGGCCACCGCGGACAGCGCCACGCCCAGTTCGCCCCGGCTGTAGCCTTGCTCCACCAGGTAGGGCATGGCCAGCGAGAAGTTCTTGCGGAGCAGGTAGTAGCCGGCATAGCCGATAAAGATCCCGGCAAAGATCTGCCAGCGGAGACGGCGGTAGACGGGGTCGATGCGATCGGCGGGCAGCGGCGCGCGGTGGGCTGCGGGGGCGAAGATTCCAAGCATGGGAGCCTCGGTATTGTTATAGGTATTAATCGAAAGCGAACATTCCAGGTTCGTTTTCGAATATTACAATGATATTACAGCGGGTCCAGGCTTTTCCGCCCTGTGGCAGCGGCAGCCCGGATTCCCTCTTGATCTGCGGGGGTTGCGCGCCTAGGGTGGCGCGTCTTTGCCGCTGTTTTCGCGAGTCGTCATGCCTGCCTGGAAAGTCCTCTCCTCCCGCGCCCTGAACCTGGCCACCGCCCTGTTCGAACGCTATCCGCGGCTGATCGCCCTGGCCGGCTTCATCTCGGGGATCTGCAGCTTCCTGCTGGTGGACCGGCAGAAGGGCTTCGCCCCGGTGATGGCCGTGGTCATGCTGGCGAGCTGGGTCTGGCTGATGCTGGAAAACGTGCTGCGGGGCTGGGTCAGCCGCCGTTTCGGCTGGGAATTGCCGCCGCCGCTGCTGCGCTACGCCACCCAGCTGATCCACCAGGAAAGCCTGTTCTTCTGCCTGCCGTTCTTTGCCATCACCACGGCCTGGAACAGCGGCCAGGCGCTGTTCACCGGGCTGCTCGGCGCGGCCGCGCTGGTGTCCATCATCGATCCGCTCTACTACAAGGCCCTGGCGCCGCGGCGCTGGGTCTTCCTCAGCTACCACACCCTGACCCTGTTCGCGGTGCTGCTCACGGCGCTGCCGATCATCCTGCACCTGACCACCACCCAGAGCTACGAACTGGCCCTGGGGGTCGCCGTGCTGCTGTCCTTTCCCAGTCTGGCGGTGGCCTTCCGGGTACGCCTCGGCTGGCGCTGGCTGGGGCTGCTGGGGCTGTGCCTGGCTATCGGCGCCTTCGGCTGGCTGGGGCGCGCCTGGGTGCCGCCGGCCACCCTGTGGCTGACCGACATGGGCATGAGCACCAACTTCGACAGCCTCAAGCGCCAGCCCGGCGATGCGGTGAAAAGCCTGAGCATCGGCCAACTGCGCGCCCAGGGGCTTTATGCCTTCACCGCCATCAATGCGCCGCGCGGTCTGAACGAGCGCATCTACCACGTCTGGCGCCATGCCGGTCAGGAGGTGGATCGGATTCCGCTGGATATCAGCGGCGGTCGCGAGGCCGGTTATCGCGCCTGGACCCACAAGCAGAACTTCCCCGGTGACGTGACCGGCCGTTGGCAGGTGCAAGTGGTGACGGACGTCGGCCAGGTGATCGGAACCCTCAGGTTCGAGGTGACCCCTTGAGCCGTGCTGGCTATGCTGCAGCCATCCACCCGCGAGGATCCAACGTGAAAGCTGTCGTTGCCATTGTGTTGTCTTTCTGCCTGGCCATGAATGTCTGGGGCGAAGAGAAGAAGGAAGGGAAGGAAGGCGAGGCGCCCAAGACCGAGTTCTACAACCTGACCCCGGCGCTGGTCGGCAACTATGGCAGCGGTCCCAAGCTCAAGTACTACAAGGCCGACATCGCCCTGATGATGACCGGCAAGGAAGCCAAGGATAAGGTCGAGTTCCACGAGCCGCTGCTGCGCAATCAGCTGGTGATGCTCTTCGCCCAGCAGACCGATGAGACCCTGGCGGGCGTGGAAGCCCGCGAGAAGCTGCGTCAGGAGGCCCTCAAGCAGGTGCAGAGCGTCCTGACCCAGGAGGAGGGCAAGCCCTTGGTGGAAGACCTGCTGTTCAACAACCTGATCATCCAGCCCTGAAGCCAGCGCTCAGCCGCGGGCCGCGGCGACGATCGCCGCCCATTCCGCCGCGCTGACCGGCATCACCGAGAGGCGGTTGCCCTTGCGCAGCAGGGCGAAGTCGGCGAGTGCCGGCAGCTGGCGCAGGCGCGGCAGGGTCAGCACCCGCGGAAAGGCCTCGACGAAGGCGACCTGGCGCGCCGTCCAGGGGTTGTCTGAGACACTGGCCTTGGGCGCATGATACGGACTTTCGGGATCCAGGGCGGTGGGATCCGCGAAGGCTTCGCCGACGATGCGGCCGATGCCGGCAATGCCGGGTTCGGCGCAACTCGAATGGTGAAAGAAGAACAGCTCGTCGGGCGCCATGGCGCGCAGGAAGTTGCGCGCCTGGTAGTTGCGTACCCCGTCCCAGCGCGCCTGGCCCAGGCGTTCCAGGTCGGCCAGCGAGAATTCATCGGGCTCGGATTTCAACAGCCAGCAGGCCACGGTTCGTCTCCTGACGAATGGAGGCTCGGGAGCTTCCAGGAAAGGGTCTGGTCGATTGCAAGGGGCGACCGCTTGTCGCAGAATGCCGCGCATTCCGGATGTAGTCTGATCGTACGCGCTGAGCATAACAGGGCGACGTCCTGTCCTGCCCAAAGGTGCCAGCAAGGGGGTGGCCCAGCTCGATGAAACGCAAACCTGATCTGTTGTGGGTGCTGGTCCTGATCTTTACCCTGGGTGTCGTCACCACCGGGTACACCCAGAGCTTCTGGGAGCAGCGCCAGAGCCAGCAATACGCCCGCTATGCCAGCGACACTCAGCCGGCGCGGGAAGTCTCGCCCGTACGCTGAGCGTACCAGCCGTCATCGCTCACCACGGCCGCCATGGGCACGTCCCAGGCCGCCAGTGCCAGCCGCTCCACCTTCTGACATTCATGGGCACAGCCGATCAGCTGCGGGCTGTGCCATTGCCGCCGGCGCGCCAGATAGGCCAGGTTGCGGTCGTAGAAGCCCTTGCCCATGCCCAGGCGTCCGCCCTGGGGATCGAAACCCACCAGTGGCATCAGAATCAGGTCCAGGGCCCAGGTCGGGCGACCCAGGCGCCGATCCGGGCGCGGCTCGGCGATGCCGAACCTATTGCGCACCCAGGATTCGCCACGACCCACGCGCTGAAAGATCATCGCCGTCCGCGGCCAGCGGGACAGCACCGGCAGGTAGGTGGCCTTGCCGCGGCGCTGGGCTTCCTCGAGCAGCGGACGCGGATCGATCTCGCCATCGCTGGGCAGGTAGAAGGCGATGTGCCGGGCACGGCGAAACAGCGGATGCTGCGCGAGCTGCCGATAGAGCTGGCGGGCGGCCTGGCGTTGCTGAACAGGGGTGAGGGCGCGACGTCGCTGGCGGAGGAGCTTGCGCAGCGCGGGCCTGCTGAGATCGGGAGAAGACAGGGTGGTCATGAAGGAAATGAGCTCTCCGGAATGCCGCTGCCGGTGTAGCCCTTGAACCCTTGGTTCAAGGTGGGAGAAGTCGTAGACCTTTAGGCTTTCCGCCGTAGCGGACATGCACACCAGTCTGACGAGCAACCCCCGGGGTGTTGCTTATCGGCTCGGGGACATGACCGACTGGCGCACACACCAGAGAGTGATCTCCAGTATACGCCCCTGAGCCGGGATGCAAACCCCCACCTGTCCCCGGTCGGCGATCAGGCGGTGGTGTCGTGTTCGGTGATCAGCGCCCGGTCGACGCGATCCAGCAGATCGCGAACCCGCTCGCGGGTGCTGCTGACTTCCAGGCTGACGTCGTCCTGGCGGTGCAGCAGTTCGTGGGTGATGTTGAGGGCGGCCATCACGGCCACGCGGTCGGCGCCGATGACCTTGCCGCTGCCGCGGATCTCGCGCATCTTGCCGTCCAGGTAGCGAGCGGTGCTCTCCAGGTTGGCGCGCTCGTCAGCCGGGCAGCTGATGCGATATTCCTTTTCCAGTATCTGGACGGTCACGGTCTCGATGCTCATGAGTCCTGCTCCAAGGCTTTCAGGCGTAAAATCATCGCTTCGACCTTCGATCTGGCCAATTCGTTCTTCTCGATCAACTCGGCGCGCTCCTGGCGCCAGTTGCGCTCGCCCTGGCGCAGTTGTCGATTCTGCCGCTGCAATTCCTCGAGACGCAGGAGCAGGCGCTCCACACGGTCACCGAGGGCTTCCAGATCGGCGTCGAGGGGCGTGTCGCGAGACTCGCGCATGAGGGCTACAGCTCCAGAAGGGTGCAACGAGATTGGCCGCCGGCGGGGTCAGCGCGTAGGATAAGGCTTCATTCTAGCCAGCGCCTCACCTCGACGCCATGTCCAGCTCAGCATCCGCCTACGCCGCCTTCGCCACCCTGCTCGCCGAGGCCGCTCTGCCGGTCTCGCCCGCCGAACTCCACGGTCACCTGCTCGGGCGGGTCTGCGGGGGCGCGGGCTTCGACGAGAACGACTGGCTGGCCGCGGCCAGCGAGCTGCTCGGTGGCGCGCCGGGCGAGCGTCTGCAGGCGGCGCTCTCGGGGCTGCTGGGCATGGTGCAGCAGGAATTCGCCGGTCAGCAGGTGGCCCTGGTGCTGATGCTGCCGCCGGACGAGGTGCCGCTCGCCGAGCGCACCGCGGCCCTGGGCCAGTGGTGTCAGGGCTTCCTCGCCGGCTTCGGCCTGTCCGGCCGCACCGGCGAGGTCTCCGGCGAGGCGCGCGAGGTGCTCGAGGACCTGGCGGCCATCGCCCAGATCCAGGAGCCGGCCGAGGAAGGCGAAGAGGGCGAGAACGACTTCATGGAAGTCACCGAGTACCTGCGCGTCGCCCCGCTGCTGCTCTATGGCGAATACGGCCGCGGTCCCATTCCCGAACCCGCACCCGTGGTGCACTGAGCGGCCATGCCGCGGATCCACAAGGCCGAATTCGCCCGTCGCCGCCGCGCCCTGATGGCCGAGATCGGCCACGGCGGCATCGCCCTGCTGCCCGCCGCTCCGGTGTGCCTGCGCAATCGCGACATCGAACAACCCTATCGCCAGGACAGCGACTTCCAGTACCTCACCGGCTTTCCCGAACCCGAGGCCCTGGCCGTGCTGATTCCCGGCCGGGCCCACGGTGAATACCTGCTGTTCTGCCGCGAGCGGGACGCGGAGCTGGAGCGCTGGGAAGGCCGGCGCGCCGGTCAGGAAGGGGCACTGGCCGACTATGGCGCCGACGATGCCTTTCCCATCGGCGATCTGGACGACATCCTGCCCGGGCTGCTGGAGGGGCGCGAGCGGGTCTACTACGCCATGGGCGCCCATCCGGAATTCGAGCGGCAACTGCTCAACTGGATCGAACTGATCCGCGCCAAGGCCGACCAGGGCGCCTCGCCGCCGCGGGAGCTGCTGGCGCTGGATACCCTGTTGCACGACAGCCGGCTGTACAAGTCGGCCGCCGAGGTGCGTCTGCTCAAGGCCGCCGCCGAGCTGACCTGCGCCGCCCACCTGCGCGCCATCCAGGCCTGCCGACCGGGGCTGCGCGAGTATCACCTGGAGGCGGAGCTGGACTATTGCTTCCGCCAGGGCGGTGCCCGGCTGGCGGCCTATGGCTCCATCGTCGCCGCCGGGGCCAATGCCTGCGTCATGCACTACCAGGCGAACGATGCCCCTCTGCGCGACGGCGACCTGGTGCTGATCGATGCCGGCTGCGAGCTGGAATGCTATGCCAGCGACGTGACCCGCACCTTTCCGGTGAATGGCCGCTTCTCGCCGGAGCAGCGGCAGCTGTACGACATCGTGCTGGCCGCCAACCAGGCCGCCATCGCCTGCGTGGCGCCCGGCCGGCACTGGAACGAACCCCACGAAGCCACGGTCAGGGTGATCACCGAGGGGCTGCTCGCCCTGGGTCTGCTGCAGGGCGAACTGGATGCGCTGATCGAGGCCGGCGCCTGTCGTGAGTTCTACATGCACCGCGCCGGACACTGGCTGGGGCTGGACGTCCACGACGTCGGCGAATACCGCATCGGCGATCAGTGGCGGATGCTGGAGCCCGGCATGGTGCTGACCGTGGAGCCCGGACTCTACATCCCGGTGGAGGCCGAGGTGCCGCGCAAATGGCGCGGCCTGGGCATCCGCATCGAAGACGAGGTGCTGGTGACGCGCAGTGGTTGCGAGGTGCTGACCGCCGGCCTGCCCAAGGCGGCCGCGGAGATCGAAGGCTTGATGGCGGCCGCGCGCGACCGCCGGGAGAACGCTCATGCAACGTCCTGATATCGCCATCATCGGTGGCGGCCTGGTGGGCGCCAGTCTGGCCCTGGCCCTGCAGGCCGGCGCCAAGGCGCGCGGCTGGCGCATCCTGCTGGTGGAGCCCTTCGCCCCCGGCGACACCTATCAGCCCAGCTACGATGCCCGCTCCTCGGCGCTCTCCTACGGCTCGCGGCTGATCTACCAGCGCCTCGGCGTCTGGGACGCCCTGGCCGAGCATGCCGAGGCGATCCGCGAGATCCAGGTCTCCGACCAGGGCCGCTTCGGCGTGACCCAGCTGCTCGCCCGCGACGAGAACCTGCCAGCGCTGGGCTATGTGGTGGAGAACGCCTGGATCGGCCAGGTGCTCTGGCAGGCGCTGGATCGCGAGGTGGTGGAATGGCGCTGCCCGGCCGAGGTACGCACGCTCACCGCCGTTGCCGACGGCTATCGCCTGGAGCTGGAGGATGGCGACATCCTCGAATGCGGCCTGGCGGTACTGGCCGACGGCGGCCGCTCGGCGCTGCGCGAGTCCCTCGGCATCGAGGTGCGGCGGACGGTCTATGAGCAGACCGCGCTGATCGCCAACGTCTCGACCAATCTCGGCCATGGCGGCCGCGCCTTCGAGCGCTTCACGCCCCACGGCCCCCTGGCGCTGCTGCCCCTGCCGGGCCAGCGCAGCGCGCTGGTCTGGACCCAGCCGGACGGCGAGGCCCTGCGACTGCAACAGGCGCCCGCTGCCGTCTTTCTCGCCGAATTGCAGCAGGCGGTGGGCTATCGCCTCGGCAGCTTCACCCAGGTCGGCACCCGCCATGCATATCCGCTGACCCTGCTGGAAGCCAGCGAACAGGTCCGCCCGCACCTGGTGGTCCTGGGCAATGCCGCCCACAGCCTGCACCCCATCGCCGGCCAGGGTTTCAACCTGTCCCTGCGCGACGTCGACAGTCTGGCCGAGTGCCTGCTGGAGAGCGCCGCGGCGCCCGGCGACTTCGCCACCCTGCAGGACTACCTGCAGCGCCAGCGCCTGGACCAGCAGCTGACCATCGGCTTTTCCGATCGCATCACCCGGCTGTTTTCCAACAGCCGGCCCTGGCTCAGTGCCGGGCGCAACCTGGGCCTGGTCGGCCTGGAGCTGTGCCCGCCGGCCAAGAGTGCCTTCGCCCGCCAGGCCATGGGCCTGGGTACCCGTCCCTGACCTGCGAGGAGAAACGAGCATGCTGACCCATGCGGATCTGGTGATCGTCGGTGCCGGCATGGTCGGCAGCGCCCTGGCCCTGGCCCTGGCCGACAGCGGCCTGTCGGTGGTGCTGCTCGACCGCGGCCCGCTCACCCCCGGCGCGGTCGAAAGCGACCTGCCCTTCGAACCCCGGGTCAGCGCCCTGTCGCTGGCCAGCCAGCGCATCCTGCAGCGCCTGGGCGCCTGGGACGGCATCCTCGCGCGGCGTGTCAGTCCCTACCAGGCGATGCACGTATGGGACGGCTCCGGCACCGGCGCCGTGCATTTCGATGCCGCCAGCGTGCACGCCGAGGTGCTCGGCCACATCGTCGAGAATCGCGTGGTGCAGGATGCTCTGCTCGAACGCCTGGCCGAGGCCAACGTCCTGCTCCTGCCCGAGGCGCGCCTGGAATTGCTGCGTCGCTCCGGTGATCAGTGGCTGGTGCAGCTGGCCGGCGACCGCCAGATCCGCGCGCCCCTGGTGGTGGCTGCCGATGGCGCCAACTCCGCCGTGCGCCGTCTGGCCGGGCTGGAAACCCGCGAGTGGGACTATCTGCACCATGCCATCGTCACCAGCGTGCGCTGCGCCGAATCGCACCAGCGCACCGCCTGGCAAAGATTCACCGATGACGGCCCGCTGGCCTTCCTGCCGCTGGATCGCGGTGGCGATACCCGCTGGTGCTCCATCGTCTGGTCCTGCACGCCCAAGCAGGGCGAGCGGCTGATGGCGCTGGACGACGCGGCCTTCTGTCAGGCCCTGGGCGAGGCCTTCGAGCAGCGCCTGGGCAAGGTGGAGTGCAGCGACACACGGCTGTGCATCCCGCTGCGCCAGCGCCATGCCAAGCGCTATGTGGAACCCGGTCTGGCCCTGATCGGCGATGCCGCCCACGTCATCCACCCGCTGGCCGGGCAGGGCGTCAATCTGGGCTTTCTCGATGCCGCGGTGCTGGCCGAGGAACTGCGCCATGCCCAGGCGCGCGGCGAATCCATCGCCGAACAGCGGGTGCTGGAGCGCTACGAGCGCCGCCGCATGCCGCACAACCTGGCGATGATGGCGGCGATGGAAGGCTTCCAGCGGCTGTTCCAGGACGACCGCCTGCCGCTGCGCTGGCTGCGCAATGCCGCGCTCAAGCAGGTCGATCGCCATTTCGAAGCCAAGGCCCTGTTCGTGCGCCGCGCCCTGGGCCTGTCCGGCGATGTGCCGGAATTGGCCCGGGTGGTGGCCTAAGAAGCGGGTGCTAATCAGGTAGCAATGTTTTCCGAACGGAGAGCATGGTCAGGGCTTCTCTGTGGGTTTCGATGCCTCGGGAAGTCTGACCAAGACAGGCTCTGCGATCGCGGATAGCCAACGTGCATGTTCCGCTATGAATTCAGCCATTTTGCCCGTGGCCACTGCCGTCCATGCGTCTGCATTGCCAGCCCAAACACCATGCCGACGAAAGTAGCTGTACCAGGTCCATGACTCATAATGCGCCGAGGTGGAGAGGTCAGGGTTATTCGGCTGCGCTTGGCTTAAGCGCTCAAAAAGAATGGAAGTTTCCGGTCCTTCAAGCTGGGAGTAGAGGGCGCAGAAGAAATCCGCATAGATTTTTTCAAAACCAAAGACAATTTTTTGTCGTGTCCAATCTTCTTTGAAGATACTCAAGAAGTGGTTGCGGTCTTTCAGATTTAGTTCGATAAGGAAGCCGTCTGGTGTGAGGCGTTCCTGTAGCTCCGTATGAAGATTTTCAATGAGCTGTTTTTCGATGAGCTCTCGAGAGTAAATCAGTTTGAATGCGGCTTCGGCCAGCTCGGGTGACGATGTTATGCAATCGACTATAAGATTCTGCTCGCCCATGTCCTTTACTCCGAGAAAGTTCTTTTTTAGATAAAGAATCATGTCTGTCAAGAAGCTGCGTACCCGCTCAGAGTCGCAGACTCTGCGTGCTTTATCGATCCACTCAACGAGGTCGGCGTAGCTGCCTACGATGAGATGTCCTTTTTCCATTGCCGCCTGCGATTTTTCTTTACTGATTGAGGCCACGGAAGGGGTTCGACCAGTTTCTGCAGTAAGGTAGAGGAGCTGATGGCGTTCTCCGTACTTTGCTTGCAGATGAGATAGGTAATCGCTTATTTGATCGGCTTGATCTGCTGCATATAGTTTGTTCTCTATGCCCAGTCCGAAGCCACTCGCTGAAATTTCTATGTCAATTCTGCGCTTTGAATTATCAGGCAAATGAGAAGTGGACTGTTCAGTCTTGACGTGTGCTCGCTCCCAGTCAGCTGATTCGGTGATGCCGAAGTGCTCGATAAACAGCCTGAGAAAGCTGCTGCCTTGGGCATGGTTGCCGTGGGGGTCCAAAAGCGAAGCGAGAATTCTGGAGAATCCATTCTCGTCAAATCTCATGAAGTTGAAAGCGGAAAAATCTGGCGATAGCTGACGCTGATAAAGTCGATTGGTGCGCTGTAAAAGGCGTAATTGGCCTGAAAGGTTTTCTAGTAATTGGCGCTGTTTATCGAACATGACCCATTCACCTTCAGTTACCAACGTAGTGATCCAACCTTGGCCAAGCGGATGAATCGCTACGTGCTTTGCTGATTCAAGTGCCGCTAAGGCGCTACGTACGCGATGGTAGCCCCACTTCAAGCGCCTCTGTATCGCAGATATCCCGAGAGGCTTGCGGGTCTTCGAAAGCAAATGCGATAGGCGTGCTTCATCATCAGTAGCAGTGTGCATGGCTAGTCCCTCTGGCAGGTGAGGGTGTAGCCCTTTGAAGGGCAGCTCTGCGACAGCAATTCGAAAATTTATATAGCTACGCCGCGAGCTACCAATAATAGAAGGTCTAAGGGGGTGGACCTTCAGCCACCTGCAGCGGCCAGCTCCAGCACCTGCTGCCGCCAGGTGGCCTCGCGGGGCAGGGCGAGGAAGTGCGGATTGAGAAAGGACTCGCGCATCTCGTAGGTGAGGGGCTGGCCGTCCAGGGTCAGGACCTCGCCGCCGGCGCCTTCCAGCACGCCCTGGGCGGCGGCGGTGTCCCACTGGGAGGTGGGGGCGAGCCGGGGATAGAAGTCGGCCAGGCCTTCGGCCAGGAGGCAGAACTTGAGCGAGCTGCCGACGCTGACCAGCTTGGGTTCGCCCAGGGTGGTGCCCAGTTCTTCCAGCAGCCGCTGCTGCGCCGGACTGCCGTGACGGCGACTGGCGACCACGGTGAAGGCTTCTTCCAGTTGGGTGCGCACGCCGATCTCGACGCCGTCCTCGCCCTGGATGCGGAAGGCGCCCAGTTCGCGGCCGCCGCTGAAGCAGACGTCCCGGGTAGGGATGCCGACCACGCCGAAGATCACCTGGCCGCGCTCGACCAGGGCCACGTTGACGGTGAATTCCTCGCTGCCGTCGATGAATTCCTTGGTGCCGTCCAGGGGGTCGACCACCCACCAGACGTCCCAGGCGCTGCGCGCCGCGAAGGGGATGTCACAGGCTTCTTCCGACAGCACCGGGACGTCCGGGGTCAGCCGCGCCAGGCCTTCGGCCAGCACCCGGTGGGCGGCGAGGTCGGCGGCGGTCACCGGCGAGTCGTCGCTCTTCTGCCGCACCGCCACGCCCTGGCGCCAATGGGGCAGGATGGCCGCGCCGGCCTGGCGCACCAGGTCGACGACGTTGAGCACCAGCGGAGCGGTAATGGAAACGGGCGCCATCATGCCGGCAGTTCTCCGCGTTGGGTGAGCAGGTCGCGCACCAGGTAGAGGGCGGCCAGGGCGCGGCCTTCGGAAAAGCGCGGATTCTGCACCAGCTGCGACAGTTCGCGCAGGTCGACGCTGCTGACTTCCAGGGGCTCGGGTTCGTCGCCCGGCAGGCGCTCGGGATAGAGGTCGCGGGCCAGCACCACGTGGATGCGCTGGCTCATGTAGCCCGGGCTCAGCGACAGGGCGGTGAGGTATTCCAGCTGGCGCGCGCCAAAGCCGGCTTCTTCCTTGAGTTCGCGATTGGCGGCGTCGAGGATCTCTTCGCCCGGCTCCACCAGCCCCTTGGGCAGCGACAGTTCGTAGTCTTCCACGCCGCCGCAGTATTCCTCGATGAGCAGGGCGTGGGTGGCGTCCTGCAGGGCCACCACCATCACCGCGCCATGACCGGTGCCCTTGTTGGCCAGGCGCTCGTAGGTGCGTTCCTCGCCGTTGGCGAAGCGCAACTGCATCTCCTCGACGGTGAACAGACGGCTCTTGGCCACGATCTGTCGGGCGAGAACAGTGGGTTTCTGGCGCATGGACGGCTCCTGGGCTGGGCGGACGGGTATGATAACCCGCCTGTTACATGATCCGGAGTCACCATGACCCCTCTCGACTGGAGCCGTATCGATACCGTGTTGCTGGACATGGACGGCACCCTGCTCGATCTGCATTTCGACAACCATTTCTGGCTGGAGTACCTGCCGCAGCGCTATGCCGAGCGCCACGGCCAGTCCCTGGCGCTGGCCAAGGCCGAGCTGGAGCCGCTGTTTCGTAGCCACCAGGGCAAGCTGACCTGGTACTGCCTGGACTTCTGGAGCGCCGAGCTGGGCTTTTCCATGCGCGAACTCAAGGAGGAGATCGCTCACCTGATCGCCCTGCGGCCGGACGCCGACACCTTTCTCGCCGCCCTGCAACGCGCCGGCAAGCGGGTGGCGCTGATCACCAACGCCCACCGCGATTCCCTGTCGCTGAAGCTGGAGCGCATCGAGCTGGCGCCCTATTTCGACCGGCTGATCAGCTCCCACGACTACGGCTTCCCCAAGGAAGAACAGCAGTTCTGGCACGCCCTGCAGGCCGACTTCGCCTTCGATCCGGCGCGTACCCTGTTCATCGACGACAACCTGCCGATCCTGCGCAGCGCCCGCGACTATGGCGTCGCCCACCTGCTGGCGATCCACGAGCCGGACAGCCGGCGCGGTCCCAAGGACAGCGAGGAGTTCGAGGCGGTGCGGGATTATCGCGAGCTGCTGCCGCAGTGAGGATTGCCGCCGTCCTGGCGACCCTCACCCCGGCCCTCTCCCGGGGGGAGAGGGGGCAGAGCGCCCGGAGGTAATCAGTGGATATCAAGCAACTGCGTTTTCTCATCGCCCTGGACGAGACGCGTCACTTCGGCCAGGCGGCGGCGCGCTGCCACGTCACCCAGCCGACCCTGTCCATGCGCCTGCGTGGCCTGGAAGACGAGCTGGGGGTGGAACTGGTGCGTCGCGGGCAGCGCTTCGAGGGATTCACCGAGGCGGGGCAGCGCATCCTCGCCTGGGCGCGCACCCTGATGGCCGCCCATGACGGTCTCTATGCCGAGGCCCAGGCCTTCCAGGGGCAACTGGTGGGCACCCTGAGGGTCGGCCTGGTACCGCTGGCCAGCTTCGATCCCATGCCGCTGCTGCAGCACCTGCGCCTGCTGCACCCCAAGCTGCATTTCCAGCTGCAGGTGCTCAGCACCGAGCGCATCCTCGAAGCCGTGGCCAGCAATCGCCTGGAGCTGGGCATCTCCTACCTGGAACACCTGGATCCGGCGCGCTTCGACAGCCTGACCCTGACCGAGACGCGCATGGGCCTGCTCTATGACGAGCGCCATTTCAGCTTCGACCAGGCCGCGCTGGACTGGCAGGCGGTGGCCGGCTTGCCGCTCGGCCTGCTTACCGGCGCCATGCATTTTCGCCAGTCGGTGGACCATGGCTTTCGCAGCCTGGGGCTGACGCCACAGCCGGTGCTGGAGACCGACGCCGTCTATCTGCTCTTGCAGGCGGTCAATGCCGGTCTCTGCTGCGCCGTGGTGCCCCTGGCCGGCGGTTTCGATCGGCTCACCCCCCATGCGCGGCTGATCCCCATCGCCACGGCCCGCACCCTAGCGCCTCTGGGGCTGCTCATTCGTCGGACCGAACCCCGACTGGCGGTCGCCGATGCCTGTTTCCAGGCGGTCAAGGCGCTCTATGCCGAGAGTGATAGATAGCGTTTATCAAGGCATCGGTCATAGCGATTAGACGCCCCGGGATGTGCTGGTTAATCTTTGATCTGTGTCAAACCGCCGCAGGTCGTTTTCGCCCATGTCCCAGGATTCGCCAGACCTCGTTGCCGCGCCCCCCGCCGGCTATGCCTTCGCCGAGCTGGAGCAGCCTGCCGTGCGCGGCGAACAGCCGCTGGCCGAGGAGGTGGCGCTGGCCATCGCCTACAACGGCATCAGCCATGCGGTGATGATGGCGACGCCGGCCGACGTCGAAGACTACGTGGTCGGTTTCAGTCTCAGCGCCGGTATCGTCGATGCCATCGACGACATCTATGGCATCCAGGTGCGGCGCGTCGGCGAAGCCCTCAATGTCGACGTCGAGATCAGCAGCCGCACCTTCTGGGCGCTCAAGCAGCAGCGCCGCCAGCTGGCCGGCACCAGTGGCTGCGGCCTGTGCGGGGTCGAGGCCCTGGAACAGGCGCTGCCGCAGCTGGATCGCCTGCGCAAGGTGCCGCTGCCACCGGCCGCCCACCTGCACGACCTACGCCAGCGCATCGATGCCGCCCAGGACCTGGGCCAGCGCAGCGGCGCGGTGCACGCCGCGCTGTTCATCGACGGCCAGGGCGAACTGACCCTGTGCCGCGAGGACATCGGTCGCCACAACGCCCTGGACAAGCTGATCGGCGCCCTGTTGCGCCAGCGCCAGCCGGTGCGCGAGGGCTGCGTGGTGGTCACCAGCCGTTGCAGCCTCGAACTCATCCACAAGGCGGTGCGGGCCGGACTCGCCACCCTCATCACTCTGTCGGCGCCTACCGGGCTGGCCGTGGAGTGGGCGCGCCGTCATCGTCTCAATCTGATCCATCTGCCACACCGGTCGCCGCCGCGGGTCTATGCCCCGGCGCCGGTGGCCCCTTGATCCCACGGGAATCGCCATGAACAAACCTCAGCAGTCCTTCAAACCCTATCAAGGCCCCGCCGCCGGCTGGGGCGCCCTGAAGAGCGTGGTGCACTTCTGGCTCGACAGCGGCAACGCCTTCAAGAATCTGCGGACCCTGCTCAAGACCAACCAGGACCATGGCTTCGATTGCCCCGGCTGCGCCTGGGGCGAGGCCCCGGAAAACGGCCTGGTGAAGTTCTGCGAGAACGGCGCCAAGGCGGTCAACTGGGAAGCCACCAAGCGCCGCGTCGATGCCGCCTTCTTCGCTCGCCACAGCGTGACCTCGCTGCTGGAGCAGAGCGACTACTGGCTCGAATACCAGGGCCGGCTGACCGAGCCGCTGCGCTATGACGCGGCCACCGATCGCTATGTGCCCATCGCCTGGGACGCCGCCTTCGCGCTGATCGCCAAGGAGCTCAAGGCCCTGGCCAGTCCCGACGAAGCCGAGTTCTACACCTCGGGGCGCGCCAGCAACGAGGCGGCCTTCCTCTATCAGCTGTTCGTGCGCGCCTATGGCACCAACAACTTCCCCGACTGCTCGAACATGTGCCACGAGGCCAGCGGCGTCGGCCTGGGCCGCAGCATCGGCGTCGGCAAGGGCACCGTGACCTATCACGACCTGGACGAGGCGGATGCCATCTTCGTCATCGGCCAGAACCCCGGCACCAACCACCCGCGCATGATCGAGACCCTGCGCAACGCGGTGAAGCGCGGTGCCCAGGTGGTCTGCTTCAACCCGCTCAAGGAGCGGGGCCTGGAGCGCTTCCAGCACCCGCAAAGTCCGCTGGAGATGCTCACCAACGACTCGCGGCCGACCAACACCGCCTACTTCCGTCCGGCCCTGGGCGGCGACATGGCGGCGCTGCGCGGCATCGCCAAGTACCTCCTGCAGTGGGAGCGCGAAGCCGCTGCCAAGGGCGCCAAGCGGGTCTTCGACCACGATTTCATCGCCGCCCACACCCTGGGCATGGACGACTACCTGGCCCAGGTCGACGCCACCTCCTGGGAGCTGATCGAGCGCCAGTCGGGCTTGTCGCTGCACGAGATCGAGCAGGCCGCGCGCATGTATGCCCGCGCCGAGAAGGTCATCATCTGCTGGGCCATGGGCATCACCCAGCACCGCCACTCGGTGGCCACGGTGCAGGAGATCGCCAACCTGCAGCTGCTCTGCGGTCACATCGGCCGGCCCGGCGCCGGCCTCTGCCCGGTGCGCGGCCACAGCAACGTCCAGGGCGACCGCACCATGGGCATCGACGAGAAGGCCCCGGCCTGGCTCAGCGACGCCCTGGCCAGGCGCTTCGCCTTCGAGCCGCCACGCAATCGTGGTCACAACACCGTGGAAGCCATCGCCGCCATGGAGCAGGGCAAGGCCAAGGTGTTCATCGGCCTCGGCGGCAACTTCGCCCAGGCGACCCCGGACACCCCGCGCACCCACAGGGCGCTGCGCAAGTGCGACCTGACCGTGCATATCGCCACCAAGCTCAACCGCAGCCACCTGGTGACCGGTCGCCAGGCGCTGATCCTGCCCTGCCTGGGCCGCACCGAGATGGACGTGCAGAGGGGTGGCAAGCAGGCGATCACCGTGGAAGACAGCTTCAGCATGGTGCACGCCTCGGCCGGTATCCTGCGGCCGCTGTCGACGCAGATGAAGTCCGAGCCGGCCATCGTCGCCGGCCTGGCCAAGGCCACCCTGGGCAACCATCCGGTGGACTGGGACTGGCTGATCGAGGATTACGACCGCATCCGCGATCTGATCGCCGACGTCATTCCCGGCTTCCAGGACTTCAACGCGCGTCTCGCCGCACCCGGCGGTTTCTACCTGGGCAACAGGGCCGGACGCCGGGAGTGGAACACCCCCACCGGCAAGGCCAACTTCGCGGCCAATGCGCTGTTGCATGACCTCTTGCCGGATGCGGTCCGGCGCCAGGGCATCAAGCCCGACCTGATCCTGCAGACCATGAGATCCCACGACCAGTACAACACCACCATCTACAGCCTCGACGACCGCTATCGCGGCGTGAAGGGCCAGCGCGACGTGGTCTTCGTCAACCAGGCCGATCTGGATCGCCTGGGCGTGGCCGCCGGCGAGAAGGTGGATCTGGTCGCCCTGTGGGACGACGGCCTCGAACGCCGGGTCCGCGGCTTCACTGCGCTGCCGTTCGACATCCCGGTCGGCCAGGCAGCCGGCTACTACCCGGAGACCAATCCGCTGGTGCCCCTGGAAAGCTACGGCGAGGGCAGCTTCACGCCCACCTCCAAGTTCGTCGCCATCAAGGTCGAGAAGGCCAGCGCCGGCAACCGCATCGCCTCGGTGGCCTGACGCTCTCCCGGAAACGAAAAAAGCCGTCGTTAAGACGGCTTTTTTCATGGCGCTGCGCTGATCACTGCAGGGTGAAGAGCACCTTTACCTTGTCGGTGACCGCGGCCTTGTCCACGTAGCCGATGGCATCGGCTTCGCCGGCCACCTGGGCGACCACGGCGGCATCGCCGGCCACGCTGGGCAGCGGCTGGCCCTTGCCGGTGAACACCAGGCCCGACCAGTAGGACTTCAGCTGGGCTTCGTTCTTGTTGGCGACCTTGGCATAGAAGGCTTCCTTGGTGGCCGACCAGTCCTTCTGGTCGACGCCCTTCAGCGACTTGTCCTTGCCGAGGAAGATGTTGGCCACTTCCTCCTGGCCGGGTGTCTTGGCAGCGGCCGGATTGACGATCACGGCGACTTCGGCGTGGACCAGGCTGACGCTGAACAGTAGGGCGGCGCCGGTGAGCAGGCGGAGAGAACTCATGGGCGGATTCCTTAGAAGATGAAGTCGAGGCCGATGCTGATGATGTCGCCGTCGAAGTTGCGGGCCGGCGCGCCGAAGCGGCCGCCACTGCGGTCGTAGACGGCATTGGCGATGCTCTCGTTGTCGGTCTTGACGAAGGTGCCGTTGTAGCCGCCGGTGGTGTCGACGCGCTTGTATTCGCTCTTGAGCACCAGGCTGGGGGTGATGTTGTAGTTCAGGCCGTAGGTCCAGGAGCTCTGGCGACCGGCGCGTTCCTCGTCCAGCTGGGCGTAGGTCACATGGGCCAGGAAGTCACCGAAGCGGCGACCGGCCATCAGGTAGAAGGCGTTGCTGCTGCCCTGGTTGTCACCCTCGATGACGCGGCGGGTCCATTCGTTGCTGGTCAGCCAGGTGCCGTTGTCGTACTGGTAGCCGAGCGAGGTGAACTTGCCCTTCTGGTCGTCCAGGGTCAGCAACGGATAGTGCAGGTCGATGCTGGACTCGGTGTAGGCCAGGCGCACGGTGCCGTACTCGTTGGTCGCCAGGCTGACGTTGGCGGCGGCGATGCGCTTGTAGTCGATGTCGTAGAGGTCGTCGTTGACGAAGTAGTTGCGATTGACCGCCTGGCCCCCGCTCACCTGGAGGTTCAGGGTGCCGAAGGCGACCGGCAGACTCCAGAGGGCATCGGCGCCTTCGTAGTTGGAGACCTGCACCTGGCTGTAGACCTCGTCGGGCAGGCGCAGCCAGGGGTAGGTGATACCCACGTCCAGGGTCTCGGAATACATGAACACCGGCGTACGCAGGCGGCCGGCGCGGAAGGTCAGGTTGTCGGTGGCGTGGAAGGCCAGGTAGGCCCATTCCAGGTTGGCCTTCCACTGGTCCTGCTCGGCCTTGGCGGTGACCTGCACGGTGGCGTCCAGCTTGTCTGTCAGGCCGTACTGGAACTGGCCGCCCAGCTTGCTCAGCTGATCGCCGCGCCAGTGGTCGTTGGTCTGGCCATTGATGCCGAAGCTGCGGCCGTCGTCTTCGCCGCCCAGGTGGGTGATGCCGGCGGTGCCGAAGCCGTTGAAGCGGTAGTCACCCTGATCGAGGGCGAGCGCGGATCCCGCGCAGGTGAGGGCCGCGCCGAAGGCGAGCAGACGTGCAAAAGCCATGGAAGTGCTCCTAGAGGTTTCTCGGTATAGGGAAAGGCGGTAGAGGGATAGCTAGATGCGGAAGCGCGAGGTCGCCTGCCGGAGGTCGGTGTCGACCACCACCAGTTGCTCACCCATGCGGGCGGTGGCGGTGGTGCTGTCCGCACTGGACTGGGTATCGCTTTGCAGGCGGCGGGTGTCGCTGCTGATCGAATCGGAAAGGCTCAGCTGCTCGCCGGTGAGCAGGGCGATCTGAGCGTTGTAGTCGTTGATCCGCGCCACGGCCTGGGCGATGCCTTCGAGCATGGCAGTGGCGGCCTGGGAGCTGCTGGCGCTGACCTGCGCCTGGGTATGGCTGCCCTGCATGGCCTGCAGCACGCGCTGGGCGTTGCCCTGCAGGCGTTCGATGATCTGCTGGATCTCGGCGGTGGAGCGCGCGGTCTTCTGCGCCAGATTGCGTACCTCGTCGGCCACCACGGCAAAGCCGCGGCCCTGTTCACCGGCGCGCGCGGCCTCGATGGCGGCGTTGAGCGCCAGCAGATTGGTCTGCTCGGCGATGGACTTGATCACGTCCAGCACCAGCCCGACCTGGCGGGTTTCCTGTTCCAGCTGCTGCATGGACTCGGCCGACTGGCGCACGCTGTCGTCCAGTTCGCCCATGTTGCGCGACAGCTGGCCGATGCTGGTACGGGCGGCGGCGGACTGCTCGGCCGCGGCGGAGGCCTGGTCGGCGGCCTCGCGCGAGCGGTCGGCTACCTCGTGCAGGTTGGTGTTCATGGTCTGGATGTCACGGCCGATGGACTCGGTGTGACCCTGCTGGGAACGGGCGTTGTTCTCTACCGTCTGGGTGAGTCTATAGAGCTCGCCGGACACCTGCCCCAGCGGATGGGCGGCGTCGACGATGGCCTTGATGGTGCCCTGCAACTGATCGAGAAAGACGTTGAACAGCGCGGTCATCTGGCCGATCTCGTCCCGCGAACCGACCTGCAGGCGGCGGGTGAGGTCACCGTCGCCCTCGGCGATGGCGCGCAGCGAGGCGATCACCTCGCGCACGCTGCCGAGCACGCTGCGGATGGTCAGCACCGCGGCGCCGGCCAGGATCACCACCAGTAGCAGGCTCAGCCAGATACCCACCCGGGTGGTGTCTGCGTTCTGGTCGCGAGCCTGGGCCAGGGTCTGCTGGAAGTCGGTATAGGCATGGCTGCGCAGGGTGGTGCCCAGCTGCTGGGCGGCGGCGAGATCCGTGGCCATGCGGTCCAGGTTGGGTCGCAGGGAGTCGAAGGAGCCGCTGCCCTTGATCAGCTGCTCGGAGGCGCCCAGGGCATTGTCCGCATAGCGATGGATGCCCTGGCGCCAGCCGGATATCTCGTCGTTGCGCGCCGAGGTCTGACGGGTGAGGTCGGCCATTTCCTGCAGGCGGTGGTCGATGTCATCGACCACCTTGCGCGCCTCGCCCAGGGTTTCCAGCTCACTAGCGGTCACCGCGCTGTTGAACAGGCCGGGCAAACGGGAAAACTGGAACAGTACGGCGTCAGCCTTTTCCAGCAGCGGATAGCTGTGATTTTCCAGCTGGTCGAGGCGTTGATCGTTGCCAGCCAGCTGGGCCGAGGTGTAGGCCACGTAGAGCAGCAGGCCCAGCAGAGCGGCAGCGGGCAGCAGCGACAGCTTGAGCGTCAGCGACAGGTTACGGAACATCTACACCTCGGAAAGCTTGGGCAGTAGCGAGCAGCGAGGTGCGGCGCCCTCTTTTCAGCGAGGGCTGCCAGTGGTCATGTCCTGACCGGTCACCACGTCCTGTTGGCCTCGCAAACGTGATCAAGCGAAGCCGTCACATTTTCGACATCTGTTTGTAAAACTTAAGAGGGCCAAAGGTTATTGCGATTATTGGCGATGGACGTTGCGAAAGCGGGTGTAGACGGTCATCTTCGGGATTTTCCGACTCTGTAGCCGTGCCATGACCCCGGAGTTCTCCCAGATAGCGTCCTGGTTGAAGACTGACGCCGAGCGTCTGCGCCTGCTGCGCGTCCTCGCCGACCTGCACCTGCCCGACGCCTGGCTGGCCGCGGGCTTCGTACGCAACCTGGTGTGGGATCGACTGCATGGCCACGCCGAGTCGACGCCGCTGGCGGATCTGGATGTCATCTATTTCGACGCGACTGACTGCCGGCCCGAGCGGGACAGGGAAATCGAAGCGCTGTTGGCGGCGCGGGCGCCGGGTTGGCCTTGGTCGGTACGCAATCAAGCCGCCATGCACCTGCGCAATGACGATGCGCGTTATGGCGATAGCCTGGACGCCATGCGTTTTTGGGTCGAGGTCGAGTCTGCCCTGGCCGCGCGCCTGACCGCCGAGGGCGAGCTCGAAGTGGTCAGCCCCTTCGCCCAGGAAGGGCTCTTCGCCCTGCATCTCACGCCCAATCCCTGGCGTCCACGACCCGAAGCCTTTCGCCAGCGGCTCGCGACCAAGGGCTGGCTGGAGCGTTGGCCGCGGTTGCGTATTCAAACCGCTTGAGGAGGGGGGCTCCCGCGGGTGTGGGTCAGGCGCGTCGCCCGTGGCCTTCCGGCAACGCGGCCCGATCGAGTTCGAAGCCTTGCGGCCGGGGTGCGGCCAGGCGATTCCCGAGCATCGCCTGGCCCGGGTCTCAGACCCTGAAGCGCGACGTCAGCTCTTGCAGCTGCAGGCTCAGGTTGGCCAGTTCGGTGCTGGAGCCGGCGGTTTTCTCGGTGGCGGCGGCGGTCTGGTCGGCCACTTCGTGGACCTTGACCACGCTGCGGCTGATGTTTTCACTGGCCGCACTCTGTTGCTCGACCGCGGTGGCGATCTGCTCGTTCATGGCCTCGATCTCGCTCACCGCACTGCTGACGCTGCCCAGCACCACGCCTGCCTGGCGGGTCAGGTCGACGCTTTCGCCGGTCAGTTCGATATTGCGGTCGAGGGCGGCGCTCATCTTGTCGGTGCTGCCGTGCAGTCGGGTGATGAGGCTGGCGATCTCGTCGGTGGAGGTGCGCGTACGCTGCGCCAGGCCGCGCACCTCGTCGGCGACCACGGCGAAGCCACGTCCGGCTTCACCGGCGCGAGCGGCCTCGATGGCGGCGTTGAGCGCCAGCAGATTGGTCTGCTCGGCGACCGCCTTGATCACGTCCAGCACGCCGCCGATGCGGTCGGCATCCTGCCTGAGCAACTCCATGGTGGCCTGGGTGCTGTCCACTTCCTGGGCCAGGCTCTGAATCTGAGTGGCGACCTGGTTGACCATCTCGTCACCCTCCCGGGTCTTGAGCGTGGCCTCGCGGGCGGTGGTCGACGCCTGTTCGGCATTGCGCGCCACCTCGTTGATGGTGGCGCTCATCTGCTGCATGGCGGTGGCGATCTGCTCGGTCTCCATCTTCTGCGCCGAGGCGCCAGCGCGCGTCTGCTCGGTGACGGCGGAGAGTTCTTCGGCGGCACTGGCGACCTGGATGACGCCGTCCTTCTGCTCGCGGATCAGGTCGCTCAGATTGACGATCATGCGCTGCATGGCCGCCTGCAACTGGCCGATCTCGTCCTTGCGCGCTGCCTCGATCTGCACGGTCAGGTCGCCGGCAGCGAGCTGTTCCACGGTCACCAGGGTCTGGCGCAGCGGCGTCACGATGGAGCGGGTGATGACCCAGGCCGCGACCAGGCTGAGCAGTACCGCCAGCAGCAGCCCGCCAAAGAGCATCAGCTTGGCTTCGCGGATATCGTCGAGGCGGAACTGGCTCTGTAGCTGCTTCATCTCGTCGGAGGTCTTGAGCAACATCTGGATATGCTGGTAGAGCCCCTGATTGACGTCCTGGTACGCCTTCTGGACGCTGAACAGCTGCTGGACCTGACGCTGGTACTGGTCGAGAAGTCCTGGCAGCTGCTGCAATTCCGGGGTCGGAGGCAAGGTCTTGAGCACGTCACCGGTCTTGGTCAGGGACGCCAGCAAGGCTTCCTGTTGTGGCCCGGCGGACTTGAGCACATAGAGGTGCAAGTGGATCCGCAGTTGCTGCAGCGCCGCCAGCAGGGAGGGCAGCTGGGCGCTGGCTTGATCGCGCTCACGATCCAGGGCGCTGGATGCCTCCTGCAATCGCTGGTCCATCATGTCGCCCGTATCGCGAATGTCCTGGATCGCGGTGGTGCGATCCTGGGTCACCTTCAGCGCCTGCTGATAGATATCGCGGTATTCCCTGAGGGTCTGTTCGGTACGGGCCAGTAGTGCTGTGCTTTCCGGACGTTTGAACAGTGGACGGACATTCTCTAGTTGCTGTTCGAGGGCATCGATGCCGCCTTTCCAGCGAGCGGCCTGGTCGGCTTCCGGCATGAGGGCGAAATCCTTGCGGGCATTGCGCATGTCGCGGGCGAGTAGACCGATTTGGGTGAACTGTTCGATCAGGTTGCCGCGTCGGCCCAGGGCCTGGATGCCGTCCCAGCCGGCATAGGCGATAGCCAGGGACAGAATGATCAGGATGGTAAAGCCGGAAAACAGCTTCGTACGAACACTCATGTTGCTCATCTTCATGGGGCTATTTCCAATGTTCGGCGGAAAGTTCCGGAGTTTGAGAGGGGCGGAGGGCGTCGGATTCTAGCCGAGGGTAATGTAAAAAAGTTAGGTGTTTACAACCTTTAAATAATGGTAAGTCTAATTCTTATATATCAATATCAAGAGTGATTTCGTTTCCAGGCATTCGCTGTTAGCGCTATTGATATATATAGAATTTTTTGTCGAAATTTGGCCTTGGACAATCCGTGTTAGTTGAGGGATTGCTTTTTATTAGTCTGGCTTTAGAGATATGACCAAAAGGCAGGAGCAGAGGCGCTGGCCTGTATCCGGAGAGAAGTGGATTTGGCGGGACGGTTCTTCGCTGGCGGCCAGCGGCTCCCGCTCGCGCAGACGGCGATGACCACCTTCGCCGCTCTCATCGACTGTCCGGCGAACCCTGGAAGGGCGCTAGACTCCATAGAAGGTCATTCGCTTTCCCTCTCCGGCAAGGAATCCCCATGTCCACCACGGAGCGTCGCCGCGCCTTTCTTCAGCATCCGGGCTTTTCGCGGCTGTTCGCACCCGGGCGCCTGACCCTGGGCTTTCTGCTGCCACTGGAGGGCTATCCCGACGATCCCATGCCGACCCTGCGCGACCACGCCCGCCTGGCGCGGCTGGCCGACCAACTGGGCTTCGCGGCGCTCTGGGCGCGCGACGTGCCCTTCTACGATCCCGGCTTCAACGATGCCGGCCAGGTGTTCGAGCCCTTCACCTATCTCGGCTATCTGGCGGGCATCACCCAGCACCTGACCCTGGCCACCGGCAGCGCCGTCATCACCCTGCGCCATCCGCTGCACCTGGCCAAGATGGCGGCTTCGGTCGACCAGTTGAGCGATGGCCGGCTGGTGCTGGGGGTGGCCTCCGGCGATCGCCCGGTGGAATACCCGGCCTTCGGCCTGGAGAGTGAATTCGAGCGGCGGGGCGAGCGCTTTCGCGATGCCTTCGAGATGTTTCGCCTGGCCGGCGAGACTAATTTCCCGCTGGGGGCCTTTCGCCGCTTCGGCGATCTGCAGGGGCTGGCCGATCTGGTGCCCAAACCCGTGCATGGGCGCATTCCGGCGCTGGTCACCGGGCGCAGTCGGCAAACGGTGGACTGGATCGCCGCCAAGGCCGATGGCTGGTTCTATTACTTCGTACCGGCCGAACATGTTCCGGCGCTGACGCGGGTCTGGCGCGAGGCGCTGGACGAGATCGGCGGGCGCGAGTTGTTCAAGCCCTTCGCCCAGGGGCTGTTCTTCGAGCTGGCCAGCGATCCGGCTCAGCCGCCTCGGCCCATCCATGCCGGCTTGTCCTGCGGGCGGCGGGCGTTGGTGGACTACCTTGGTCAGTTGCAGGAAGCCGGCGTCAATCACCTGGCCCTCAACCTGCGCCCCTCACGGCGTCCGGCCAGCGAAGTGGTCCAGGAACTGGGCGAATTCGTGCTCCCGCACTTTCCTTCCCTGCAGCCGTAGCGATCGTCGCGGTGTGGCGCCAGGTAACACTTGTCTGGCTAACGATTCCCGGCCGTCGTCACCTGGGCAGGCGATTCCCCTGTGGTAGGGGTTCAACCGGGTCGCACCCCTTGGCCTGATCTCTGCATAACCTTCCGTTCTGTTACCTAGCTTTTGGTGCAACCGGATCGACGGTAGAACCTTGCGGGTTGCACTTGGTTGCACTTTTCTTTCGAGCGGCGCTAAGCTGCGCCGAATTTCGACGCCTTCTTGCTTGAGGACCTGCGCATGGCCACTACCACCACCCTGGGCGTAAAGCTCGACGAAGCCACCCGCGATCGCCTCAAGGAAGCGGCGCGCCGTATCGATCGGACGCCCCACTGGCTGATCAAGCAGGCCATCTATACCTATCTGGAAACCCTGGAAAGCGGCGCGACCCTGGCCGATCTGCAGGGCATCGCCCAGCGTCTGGCCGAGGGCGACAACGAAGCCGTCGAGGCGCTGGCCGATCCGGTCTACCAGCCCTTCCTGGAATTCGCCGAAAGCATCCTGCCGCAATCGGTACTGCGCTCGGCCATCACCGCGGCCTATCGCCGGCCGGAAGAAGAGCTGCTGCCGCTGCTGCTGGAGCAGGCGCGCCTGCCGGCAGCCCAGGCCAAGGCCACCCATGAACTGGCTCACCGCATCGCCGAGAAGCTGCGTAATGCCAAGGGTGCAACCGGACGCTCTGGAATGGTGCAGAGTCTGCTCCGTGAATTCTCGCTGTCGTCCCAGGAAGGCGTTGCCCTGATGTGCCTGGCCGAAGCCCTGCTGCGCATCCCCGACAAGGGCACCCGCGATGCGCTGATCCGCGACAAGATCAGCACCGGCAACTGGCAGCCGCACCTGGGCAACAGCCCCTCGCTGTTCGTCAACGCCGCCACCTGGGGCCTGCTGCTGACCGGCCGCCTGGTCTCGACCCACAACGAGGCCGGCCTCACCAGTTCGCTCAATCGCCTCATCGGCAAGAGCGGCGAGCCGGTGATCCGCAAGGGCGTGGACATGGCCATGCGCCTGATGGGCGAGCAGTTCGTCACCGGCGAGACCATCGCCGAGGCCCTGGCCAACGCCAGCAAGTTCGAGGCGAAAGGCTTCCGCTACAGCTACGACATGCTCGGCGAAGCCGCCCTGACCGAGGCCGATGCCCGCCGCTACCTGGCCTCCTACGAGCAGGCCATTCACTCCATCGGCAAGGCCTCCCATGGCCGTGGCATCTACGAAGGCCCTGGCATCTCCATCAAGCTCTCGGCACTGCATCCGCGCTACAGCCGCGCCCAGTACGACCGGGTAATGAGCGAGCTCTATCCGCGCCTGCTGGAACTGACCCTGCTGGCCAAGCGCTACGACATCGGCCTGAACATCGACGCCGAGGAAGCCGATCGCCTGGAGATCTCCCTGGATCTCTTGGAGCGCCTGTCCTTCGAGCCGCAGCTGGCCGGTTGGAACGGCATCGGCTTCGTCATCCAGGCCTACCAGAAGCGCTGCCCGCTGGTGATCGACTACCTGATCGACCTGGCCAAGCGCAGCCGTCGGCGTCTGATGATCCGCCTGGTCAAGGGCGCCTACTGGGACAGCGAGATCAAGCGCGCCCAGGTGGAAGGCCTGGAGGGCTATCCGGTCTATACCCGCAAGGTCTACACCGACGTGGCCTACCTGGCCTGCGCCCGCAAGCTCCTGGCGGCACCGGAATCCATCTATCCGCAATTCGCCACCCACAACGCCCACACCCTGGCCGCCATCTACCAGCTCGGCGGGCAGAACTACTACCCCGGCCAGTACGAATTCCAGTGCCTGCACGGCATGGGCGAGCCGCTGTACGAGCAGGTGGTGGGCAGCGTCAAGGACGGCAAGCTGGCGCGGCCGTGCCGCATCTATGCCCCGGTGGGCACCCACGAGACGCTACTGGCCTACCTGGTCCGCCGCCTCCTGGAAAACGGCGCCAACACCTCCTTCGTCAACCGCATCGCCGACCATTCCATCTCCCTCGACGAGCTGGTGGCCGATCCGGTGGTGCAGATCGAGCAGCAGTCCACCAACGAAGGCGCCATCGGCCTGCCGCATCCGCGCATTCCCCATCCCAGCGCCCTGTACGGCGCCGAGCGCTGCAATTCCAGCGGTCTGGACCTGTCCAGCGAACACCGTCTGGGTTCGTTGTCCGCGGCCCTGCTGGCCAGTGGCAACACCGCCTGGGAAGCCCGCCCGCTGCTGGGTCGCGCCAGCGAGCCGTCGATTGCGCAACCGGTGCTCAATCCGGCCGATCGCCGCGATCGCGTCGGTCAGGTCAGCAACGCCACCCGCGCCGATGTCGACATCGCCCTGGAAGAAGCCCTGACCGCCGCACCCATCTGGCAATCCACGCCGCCCGAGCAGCGCGCCGCCGCCCTGGATCGCGCCGCCGAATTGATGGAGGCGCAGATCCAGCCGCTGATGGGCCTGCTGGTGCGCGAGGCCGGCAAGACCTACGCCAATGCCATCGCCGAGGTGCGCGAGGCGGTGGACTTCCTGCGCTACTACGCCGCCCTGGTGCGCCGTGACTTCGCCAACGACAGCCACCGCCCCCTGGGTCCGGTGGTCTGCATCAGCCCCTGGAACTTCCCCCTGGCCATCTTCAGCGGTCAGATCGCCGCGGCCCTGGCCGCTGGCAACACCGTGCTGGCCAAGCCGGCCGAGCAGACCCCGCTGATCGCCGCCCAGGCCGTGCGTATCCTGCTGGAAGCCGGCATCCCCGAAGGCGTGCTGCAACTGCTGCCGGGCGAGGGCTCCACCATCGGCGCCGCCCTGGTCAACGATGTGCGGGTCAAGGGCGTGATGTTCACCGGCTCCACCGAGGTGGCCCAGATCCTGGCGCGCAACATCGCCGGACGCCTGGACGCCCAAGGCCGGCCGATCCCGCTGATCGCCGAGACCGGCGGCCAGAACGCCATGATCGTCGACTCCTCGGCCCTGGCCGAGCAGGTGGTCGCCGACGTGGTCGCCTCCGCCTTCGACAGCGCCGGTCAGCGCTGCTCGGCCCTGCGCGTGCTCTGCGTGCAGGACGACGTGGCCGATCGCGTGCTGGAAATGCTCAAGGGCGCCATGGCCGAATGCCGCCTGGGCAATCCGGAGAATCTGGCCATCGACATTGGCCCGGTGATCGACGGCGAGGCCAAGGCCACCATCGACAAGCACATCCAGACTTTGCGCGGTAAGGGTCGCCGGGTACACCAGGGCGGGCGCGTGGAAGGCGATGCCATCCACCGCGGCACCTTCGTCATGCCCACCCTGATCGAGCTGGAGAGCCTGGCCGAACTGGGGCGCGAGGTCTTCGGCCCGGTGCTGCACGTGGTGCGCTATGGCCGCAAGGACCTGGACAAGGTCATCGACCAGATCAACGCCACCGGCTATGGCCTGACCTTCGGCGTGCACACCCGCATCGACGAGACCATCGCCAAGGTGGTGGAGCGCGCCCATGCCGGCAACCTCTACGTCAACCGCAACATGGTCGGCGCGGTGGTCGGGGTGCAGCCCTTCGGCGGCGAAGGCCTCTCGGGCACCGGCCCCAAGGCCGGTGGCCCGCTGTACCTCTATCGCCTGCTCAGCACCCGTCCCGATGGCGATCCCGCGGTGGCCCTGGCCAAGGGCAGCACCGGCGAGACCGAATGGCAGGTCCGCGATGCCCTGCGCCAGCAGGCCGGCAATCCGCTGGGCGCCCTGCACGACTGGGCCAAGCAACAGGGCCTGGGCGAGCTGGAGCAGGCCTGCCTGAGATTCGCCGAGGAATCCCTGAGCGGCCTGACCCGCCTGCTACCGGGTCCGACCGGCGAGCGCAACAGCTACAGCCTGCTGCCGCGTAGCCGGGTGCTGTGCCTGGCGGCCGACGAAAGCGATCTGCTGCTGCAACTGGCGGCGGTCATGGCGGTGGGCAGCACGGCCCTGGTCGAGGACGCCCACAAGACGACGCTGACGCGCCTGCCGCACGCCGTGCGCGCGCGGGTTCAGGTGGCGGCCGACTGGCGCAAGGACGAGGTCGCCTTCGAGGCGGTCCTGCACCACGGCGATTCCGATCAGCTGCGCCAGGTCTGCCAGCAGGTGGCCAAGCGCAATGGTCCCATCGTCGGCGTCCAGGGCCTGGCCCGCGGCGAGACCGCCATTCCGCTGGAGCGCCTGCTCATCGAGCGCGCGCTGAGCGTGAATACCGCGGCGGCGGGGGGTAATGCGAGTCTGATGACGATTGGCTGATTGGCTGATTGGCTTCGACGGTGGAGCCGTCTCAACCCAACCTACGGACGCGCGTCGCGGTTCCCCCTCTCCCTCCGGGAGAGGGTTGGGGTGAGGGCGAGGTGCGTGGGATAGGCCCGGGCTGTTGGGCTTCGACGGTGGAGCCGTCTTGACCCAACCTACGAATGCACGTCCGTAGGTTGGGTTGAGCGCAGCGAAGCCCAGCAGGCAGACTTGCTGTCTGGCTCCGATAGCAGAACCTAATACAGCGCCCCATACCCCTCCGGTTCCACCGGAAAGCTGCCATCGTTGGTGGCGATCAGTTTGTTCAGGCGTACCGGGATGGCCTTGGCAGCTGGCACCTTGCTGCCTTCGGCGTGGTGCCAGAGCGGGATCAGGGCGTTGCATTCGGGGTAGTAGCCGCCACAGGCCCCTTCCGGAATGTTGTAGGGCGTGACTCGCAGCGGACCCACCTCACGGCGCACGCCATCGTCGGCCACCGTCGACACCTGCACCTTGTCGCCTTCCGCCAGGCCCAGGCGTTCGATGTCGTTGCGATTCATCAGCAGCACCGCACGGGTGCCCTTCACGCCGCGAAAGCGATCGTGATAGCCGTAGATGGTGGTGTTGAACTGGTCGTTGCTGCGCAGCGTCATCAGGGTCAGGACGTCACGCCCGTGGGCGGGCATGTCCGGATCCTCTTCCAAGCTGCGCGGCACGATTAGATTGGCCTTGCCGGTGTCGGTCTTCCATTCACGCTTGGCCGCCGGCAGCGGGCGATGGAAACCGCCCACCTCCCACATCCGCGCATTGAAGTCGTGGAAGATCTCCGGGAAGGAGCGCGCGATCTCGTCGCGGATCAGCGCATAGTCGGCGACCCAGGCGTCCCAGGTGACCTGCGGGTTGTCGGGCAGGGTGGCCTTGGCCAGGCCGGCGACGATGGCCGGCTCGGACAACAGGTCGCCTTCGGGCGGCTCGGCCACGCCACGCCAGCCGTGGATGCAGCCGGTACTGTCCTCGGTGCTGTGGGCCTGTTCCACCCCATTCTGGCGATCGATTTCGGTACGCCCCAGGCAGGGCAGCAGATAGGTCTTGTCCGCCGGCACCAGATGATTGCGATTGAGCTTGGTGGCGATCTGCACCGACAGGCGCAGGGTGCGCCAGGCCGGCTCCATCAGGCTGGTCTCGGGAATGGCGCGCAGGAAGTTGCCGCCCAGGCTGATGAAGGCCTTCACCGAGCCGTCGAGGATGCCCTCGCAGGCTTCCACGGTATTGCGACCCTTGTCCTGTGGCGGGGCGAAGCCGAAGCGCTCGCCCAGCTGTTCGAGCGGCGCCAGCTCCGGCTTCTCGGTGATGCCCACGGTGCGCTGGCCCTGGACGTTGGAATGCCCGCGCACCGGGCAGATGCCGGCGCCTGGCTTGCCGATGTTGCCGCGCATGAGCAGCAGGTTGGTCAGCATCTGGATGGTTTCCACGCCATGGCGATGCTGGGTCAGCCCCATGCCATAGATGCCGATGACCTTCTCACAACGACCATAGACGGCAGCGGCGGCTTCCAGAGCGCTGCGGGTCAGCCCCGACTGGCGCTCCAGCTGCGGCCATTCCTGGCCCTGCAACCACTCGCAGAAGTCGGCGAAGCCGTGGCAATGCTCGGCGATGAAGGCATGGTCGAGCACGGCCGGCTGGCCCTGTTCACGCGCGAGATCATCGGCCGCCAGCAAGGCCTTGCACAGGCCGGCGAGGGCCGCGGTGTCGCCACCGGGCTTGAGCTGGTGGTACTGGGTGCTGATCTGGGTGGGCTGGTCGGTCAGCATCTCCACTGGCGACTGCGGATTGACGAAGGTTTCCAGGCCGCGCTCGCGCAGGGGATTGAAGGTGATGATGGGCGCGCCGCGTTTGCGCGCCTCCTGCAGGTCATGCAGCATCCGCGGACTGTTGCTGCCCGGATTCTGGCCAAAGAACAGCAGGCAGTCGGCCTGATCGAAGTCGTTCAGGGTCACGGTGCCCACGGTCACGCCGATGCTCTTGGGCAGGGCGACCGAGGTGCTCTCGTGGCACATGTTGGAACTGTCCGGCAGGTTGTTGGTGCCGTACAGGCGGGCATAGAGCTGATAAAGGTAGGAGGTCTCCAGCGCCGCACGACCCGAGGCGTAGAAGATCACCGAGTCCGGCGCCAGTGCCTTGAGTTCGGCGCCGATGTCGGCGAAGGCCTCGGCCCAGCTCACCGGACGATAGCGGTCGGTGGCGGCGTCGTAGCGCAGCGGATGGGTCAGCCGGCCAACCTCTTCCAGGTCATAGTCGCGCCAGCCACGCAGTTCGCTGAGCGAATGCTGGGCGAAGAATTCCGGTCCGCATCTCTTGCTGGTGACCTCCCAGGCAGTGGCCTTGGCGCCGTTCTCGCAGAATTCCAGCGGATGGGGCTTGCCCGGCTTGGCCCAGGCGCAACTCACGCAGGCGAAGCCGCCGTGCTTGTTCTGCCGGGCCAGCAGCGCACCGGACTTGAGCGGCACCCGTTCACGCAGGACGATCTCGGTCACCGAACGCGCCGAGCCCCAGCCACCGGAGGGCGCGTCATAGCGTTCAACCTTGGGTTTGCCGATCTTGCTCATGGTGCGCCTCACGTGACTGTCTGGCGATGTGCCTGTAGGTCATGGGACGACGCGTCTGGCGGGAAGGTTCTGGCGGTCAGCCAGGCGGTGCGGCGAAGCCCAGCTGGCGCCAGCCTTCGTAGACCGCCACGGCCACGGTATTGGACAGATTGAGGCTGCGGCGATTGGGCAGCATCGGCAGGCGCAGCCGCTGTTCGGGCGGCAGCGACTCCAGCACCTCGGCCGGCAGCCCGCGACTTTCTGGACCGAACAGCAGGGCATCGCCCGGCGCATAGGCGATCTCGGTGAAGGGATGGCTGGCCTTGGTGGTAAAGGCCAGCAGTCGGGGCGGCTGCAAATCTGCTATACAGGCCGCGAGGCTGGCATGGGTCCGCACGCTGGACCACTCGTGGTAGTCCAAGCCGGCGCGACGCAGTTTCTTGTCGTCCAGCGCAAAGCCCAGCGGCTCGATCAGATGCAGGCGGCAGCCGGTAATGGCGCACAGGCGAATGACGTTGCCGGTATTGGGCGGAATTTCCGGTTGGTAGAGGATGATGTCGAACATGAAGGGCAGGGCGCCTGGCAAAGCGCCTATGGTACTGCGCCGCCGTCGCGCCGTCGCGAGCGGGGTGGGGCGATGAACCTCTGGCGCCGGCTGGTCGACTGGCTGCTGCGCGAACAGCGCGCCCGCCGGGACGAACTGGCGCGGGTGGAAGATCCCGATCTGCTCAGGGCCGAATGGCGCGGCCAGCGCCAGCGCCTGACCCTCTGGCTGGCCTCGGCAGCCCTGGGCGCCGGGCTATTCGGCATGATCCTCGGCCAGCTGGTGTACCAGCGCACCCATCCCGATCCCTGGTCGGCCGAGGCCCGCCGCCCGGTCATCCTGGGGGTGGAGGCTCATCAGGAGGCGGGGCGCTTCGAATTGCTGATCACCGCCGACCGCTCGCTGTTCTACGAACGCTATCGCCCCGATGGCGCCCTCAGCCTGCGCCTGCCCCGCGCCCGCTGGGACGGCGGCGAACGCCAGGGGCGGGTGGCGCGGCCGGGCGGCAGCTTTTCCTGGACCGTGCGCCAGGATGGCCAGGACCTGAAGGTGCTGCTGGTCGGTGTGGGTGGTGCCTTGCAGGCCAGCGACCGCATCGTCGAAGCCGGCGAGGATTGGGTGCTCCACGTCGAGGTCCCGCTGACACCCTGAAATGCCCCGTTATCAGGCAAAAGGCCGCTGCTTTGCACCAGAGCGGAACGGGGTGCGGAGCCGGATTGTTTTGAAGCTTAGTCCTCCTTTGTCGACCCCTACGTCCTTGCTAAGGAGGAAAAGCGCTCTAGCCTGCGGCTTTCCACTTTTCGCAGACGAAAAAAAGAGGCCATCACACTGGGTGATGGCCTCGGGAAGAAAAGAGGGGATTCCCCAGCCTGCCTGTACCGAGGTCCCCAAAAGGGTAGTTACCTAGGATATAGCAGGAGGTGTGCCAAGTTTTTGGGTTGGGTGATTTGGGGGGATTTGTAGGTTGGGTTGAGCGCTAGCGAGGCCCAACGTTTCGGTCCTGCAGGCTCGGCTTTCTTGGTGCCATAGTCGCTCATCGAATTCTGCTGATGTTTCTTGTTTCGCCCCCTCGGGCGAGTCACTTTTGCCAGTCGCGGCTGCGCGCCCCGGACAAAAGTAACCAAAAACGCTTGCCCCGGTCATCCGGCCCTCCGCTGCGCTGCGGGTGCGCTCACGCCAGCGCCGTTCCGGGGTCGGTCCAGATGGGCCGTCCATGGCCCATTGGACCTCTCGCCGCATCCATGCGGCTCGACCCACTCCACGACACTGGCGTTCGCCCTGCTGAACGGGGCGATTCGCCAGCCTGAAAGTGTTGGTTGAAGAGCCCGTAGCGTGGACAACGGCGAAGCCTTGTCCGCGAAGCTAGCAACGCGCACCAGTGGAAAACGCTGCGCGGTTTTCCACGCTGCAAATCCTATGAACACCGAAGTCTCAGGCTAGCGCCCCGTCCCTGTCAGTGAGGCCGAGTTCCGGTGTCGTGGCGGGGGTTGCGAGGCAGGACGCCGAGCAAGGCGCGAGGGGCAGGAAGCCCCTTCGTGCCGTGCCCCTGCCACGGCGCCGGAGCGAGGGAAACGTAGCGAAGCGGAGTAACAGCCGTAGGCTGGCCCGAAGGGTGAGCGAAGCGAATCACCCGGAGCGCAGCGGAGGGCCGAAACGTGGGGACAGTGTTTTTGGTTACTTTTTTCGCGTTTGAAAAAAGTGACTCGCCCGGGTGGGGGAAACAAAACCTATCAGCAAACCGCGATAATCAGCTTAGGCAGCTATAAGTCCAAACTCGAAACGTTGGGCTTCGCTATCGCTCAGCCCAACCTACAACAGCTAGTCCTCCCCCTCTTCATCCGGCCCGTCCACCTTCATGCCCAGCTCCTTGATCTTGCGGGTCAGGGTGTTGCGGCCCCAGCCGAGCAGGACGGCGGCGTCGCGGCGGCGGCCGGCGGTGTGCTTGAGGGCGGTCTCGATCATGATGCGTTCGAAGGCCGGTACGGCATTGTCCAGCAGGCTGGACTGGCCGCGGGTGAGGGCCTGGTCGGCCCACTGGCGCAGGGCCTGTTCCCAGTTGGCGGCGGGAGCGGCGTCCTGGGGCTGGTTGAGCAGCTCCGGCGGCAGGTCGTCGATCAGCACCTCGCGGCTGGAGGCCATCACCGTGATCCAGCGGCAGGTGTTCTCCAGCTGGCGCACGTTGCCCTGCCAGGGCAGGCCCTTCATGTATTCCTCGGTCTCGCCGCGCAGGGTCTTGGGCTCCACGGCCAGTTCCTGGGCAGCGCGCGCCAGGAAGTGGCGGGCGAGGGCGGGGATGTCCTCGCGGCGATCGGCCAGGCGCGGGATGTGGATGCGGATGACGTTGAGGCGATGGAAGAGGTCTTCGCGGAACTTGCCCTCGCGCACCAGGCCCTCCAGGTTCTGGTGGGTGGCGGCGATGATGCGCACGTCCACCTTGACCGGGGTGTGGCCGCCGACGCGATAGAACTCGCCATCGGCCAGTACCCGCAGCAGGCGGGTCTGGGTATCGGCCGGCATGTCGCCGATCTCGTCGAGGAACAGGGTGCCACCGTCGGCCTGCTCGAAGCGGCCGCGGCGCTGGGCGGCGGCGCCGGTGAAGGCGCCTTTCTCGTGGCCGAACAGCTCGGACTCCATCAGGTCCTTGGGGATGGCGGCCATGTTCAGTGCGATGAAGGGCGCCGCGGCGCGCGGACTGTGGCGGTGCAGGGCGTGGGCGACCAGTTCCTTGCCGGTACCGGATTCGCCGTTGATCAGCACGGTGATGTTGGAGTGCGAAAGGCGGCCGATGGCGCGGAACACCTCCTGCATCGCCGGCGCCTCGCCGATGATCTCGGGGGTGCGGGTCAGGTGCGCCGGTTCGGCGAAGCCCTGCTGCTCCTGGGCGTGCTGCCCGGCGCGCTTGACCAGGGCCACGGCTTCGTCGACGTCGAAGGGCTTGGGCAGGTATTCGAAGGCGCCGCCCTGGTAGGAGGCCACGGCGCTGTCCAGGTCGGAGTGGGCGGTCATGATGATGACCGGCAGGCGCGGGTGCATCTCGCGGATGCGTGACAGCAGGTCCAGGCCACTGGTCCCCGGCATGCGGATGTCCGAGATCACCACGTCCGGCTGCTGACGGCCGAGGCGGGTCATGACGCTGTCGGCGCTGTCGAAGGCGACGGTGGTCATGCCCTCCTGTTGCAGGGCTTTTTCCAGGACCCAGCGGATGGAACGGTCGTCGTCGACGATCCAGACGGTCTCCTGACGGCTCATGCGTACTCCTCGTTATTCCAGCGGCAGGAAGATGCTGAAGGCGGTGTGGCCAGGATGGCTTTCACACTCGATCAGCCCCTGGTGCTGGGTGATGATGTTCTGGGTGATGGCGAGCCCGAGGCCGGTGCCGTCGGGGCGACCGCTGACCATGGGATAGAAGATGGTTTCCTGCAGCTCCTGGGGGATGCCCGGACCGTTGTCGGTGATCTCCACCTTGCACACCAGGCGATGGCGGTGGTGGCCGATGGTGAACTGGCGCAGGGTGCGGGTTCTCAGGGTGACCCGGCCCAGGCGCAATTCGTTCTGCTGGGAGATGGCCTGCATGGCGTTGCGCACGATGTTGAGCACCGCCTGGATCATCTGCTCGCGGTCGATCATCAGATCGGGAATGCTCGGGTCGTAGTCGCGCACCAGGTTGATCAGCCCCTGGCTTTCCGCTTCCACCAGGCTGCAGACGCGTTCGAGCACCTCGTGCACGTTGGTGATGGCCAGCTTCGGCAGCTTGTTGGAGCCGAGCATGCGATCGACCAGATTCCGCAGTCGGTCGGCTTCCTCGATGATGACGTTGGTGTAGTCCTTGAGCGCCTCTTCCGGCAGCTCGCGGGCCAGCAGCTGGGCCGCGCCACGGATGCCGCCGAGGGGATTCTTGATCTCGTGGGCCAGGCCGCGCACCAGCAGCTTGGTGGTCTCCTGCTTGGAGAGCTGGGCCTCTTCCTTGGTGATGCGCAGCAGCCGGTCACGGGGATGGACTTCCAGCAGCAGCAGGGTGTTGTGGCGATCCAGGATCGGGGTCACCGCATAGTCCACCGTGAGGCTGTTGCCCGAGGTGGAGATAAGCAGCGCCTCGCGCTTGGTGAAGGGGTGGGCATGGTCCACCGCCTGGCGCAGCGCCTGCAGGGCCTCGGGCGATTCGGTGAACAGCTCGCTGATGAACTGGCCATGGCTGCGCTGGCCGCTGATGGCCAGCAGCATCTCGGCCGCCGGATTCATGTACTCCAGACGCAACTCCGCATCGAGCAGGATGACTGCGGTGGTGAGGTTGTCGAGCAGGAGTCGGTGGATGACGTCGGTAGGCATGAGGGGCCACAGCGCTATAGGGACGATAGGAAAATGCAAGAAGCAAACCAAGACGCCCCGAGTTAGGGCAGATGGCTGAAACGTGCACTAACAGCCGCCGCACGCCGGACGCAGCTGCACAGGATTTGTATCAAGATGGTGCACAGTCAAAAAGCGCACCAAAGGGGTGCGCTATAGGAAGGGTAGCCAGGATTTCCTGGCTTCGGGCGGTTTCATGTCCAGCGGACATTCCGGCCGCTTGCCCCAGTCCTTGTCGCTGCAGGGATGGGCGCGGCGCTTCTGCTCCAGGGAGGGGCGCCGCAGATGGAAGGGCTGCGCCGGCGTCCGCTCCAGTACGTTGCCATCGGCGGCGAGGATCTCCGCCACCAGGCTGTGGGTGCCGCGGTCCAGGCCGCCCAGGGCAAACACCGGACTGCGTCCGGCGCCGGCTTCCCGGTCGTCCAGCAGCAGACGGTAGCTGTGACCCGGCTGCAATTCCGGCTCGCTGACCAGGCTGACGATGAGCTGCCCTTCCTGATCGATCACCGTGGCATCGGGTTCGGGCACCAGGATGCGCAGCATCTGGTAGCGGAAGGGCGCCGCCTTGGGCGTCCTGGCCACCGGCGCGGCGGGGATCGGACTCAGCTTGCGGGTCGGCTGGCCCTGCTGATTGAGGTTGTTGGGCACCGTGATCGGCACCTGGGTGGCCTTGACGCCCTTGGGCGGCTGGTCGGTGTAGACCCGATTGCCTTCCTTGTCGACATAGCTGTAGACCGCCGCCTGGGCGGGGAGCAGCAGGCAGAGCAGCAGCAGGGTCAGGAGCGCGCGCATCAACGGGCCGGGCTGTTGACGCTGATGCGCTGCACGGTCACGGTCTTCTCGGCACTGGTCTGGACCACCTCGCCGTTGCCGGACAGCACCTGGGCCGCGAAACGGTGCTCGCCGCGATCCAGATTGGCCACGCCGAAGCGGGTGCTCTGGCCGGGGCTGCCATAGGGGGCGCCGTCCACCAGCAATTGCAGCGACTGCCCCGCACCCAGGGCCGGTTCCAGGGATACGCCCACCGAGAAGGTGCCGTTGTTGGCGCGGATGGCCTCATCGTCGGGCACATTGACCTCCAGGCGGCTGAAGGCCGGGCCGGCGGGCGTCGCCGCCGCCGCAGGCGCACTGGGGATGGGCGGCGCCGGTCGTGGATTGTCCACGGTATTGGTGGGTGCCACCTGCACCGGCTTGGCATTGGCCGAGGGCTGGTCGCTGAACACCGTGTTGCCTTCGGCATCCACCGACTTGTAGATCGCGGCCTGGGCGGAGCAGGCGAGGCAGAGCAGACAGCAGGCAAGCAGGCGAGGCATGGCGGAATCTCGGCCGGGCAGTGGAGATCAAGGGTAGCAGGCGCGCCCGGTGCGCAGGTAGGCAACCTGGCCGCTGTGCCCAGGCGTCGGTCGCGGCGGTTTTCCCAGGGCAAAAGAAAAGGCCTCCCGAAGGAGGCCTCTTTACCTTAATGCAGCGGGATCAGACGCTGTAGTACAGGTCGTATTCCAGCGGGTGCACGAAGGTACGCACCTTGATCTCTTCCTCGGACTTCAGCTCGATGTAGGCATCGATGAACTCGTCCGTGAAGACGCCGCCCTTGGTCAGGAACGCGCGACCGGCGTCCAGGGCTTCCAGGGCTTCCTTCAGGCTGCCGCAGACCTGCGGGATCTTCTTGCCTTCTTCCGGCGGCAGATCGTACAGGTTCTTGTCGGCGGCATCGCCGGGGTGGATCTTGTTCTGGATACCGTCCAGGCCGGCCATCAGCAGGGCGGCGAAGCACAGGTAGGGGTTGGCAGCCGGATCCGGGAAGCGGGCCTCGATGCGGCGGGCTTTCGGGCTCGACACATAGGGGATACGGATGGAGGCGGAGCGGTTACGGGCCGAGTAGGCCAGCATGACCGGGGCTTCGAAGCCGGGCACCAGACGCTTGTAGCTGTTGGTGGACGGGTTGGTGAAGCCGTTCAGCGCCTTGCCGTGCTTGATGATGCCGCCGATGAAGTACAGGGCGGTATCGGACAGACCGGCATAGCCTTCGCCAGCGAAGGTGTTCTTGCCATCCTTGGAGATGGACATGTGCACGTGCATGCCGGAGCCGTTGTCGCCGTACAGGGGCTTGGGCATGAAGGTGGCGGTCTTGCCGTAGGCGTCGGCCACGTTGTGCACGACGTACTTCAGGGTCTGGGTCTCGTCGGCCTTCTTGACCAGGGTGTTGAACTGCACACCGATCTCGTTCTGGCCAGCGGTCGCCACTTCGTGGTGGTGGACTTCCACGACCAGGCCCATCTCTTCCAGGGCGTTGCACATGGCGGTACGGATTTCGTGGTCGTGATCGACCGGCGGTACCGGGAAGTAGCCGCCCTTGACGCCCGGACGGTGGCCCTTGTTGCCGGACTCGAAGTCGGCATCGGTGTTCCAGGAAGCCTGCTCGGAGAAGATCTTGAACATGGAGCCGGAGATGTCCGACTTGAACTTCACTTCGTCGAAGATGAAGAACTCGGGCTCCGGGCCGACGAACACGGTGTCGCCGATGCCGGTGGACTTCAGGTATTCCTCGGCAGCACGGGCGATACCGCGGGGGTCGCGCTCGTAGGGCTGCATGGTGGAGGGTTCGATGATGTCGCAGACCAGGATCAGGGTCGGCTCTTCGGTGAAGGGATCCAGAACGGCGGTGCTGTCGTCGGGCAGCAGGATCATGTCGGAGGCTTCGATGCCTTTCCAGCCGGCGATGGAGGAGCCGTCGAACATCTTGCCGTGGGCGAAGAAGTCTTCGTCCAGCGCGTCACGCGCCGGCATGGTGACGTGTTGCTGCTTGCCTTTGGTGTCGGTGAAGCGCAGGTCTACCCACTTCACGTCGTTTTCTTTGATCAGTTGAACAGCCTTCGACATGGTTTCCTCCAGAGGAATTTCGGCCGGGAGCGGTTGGCGGTACTCCCGGTATCAGCTGTGCCCTTGAGGGGCGCTCCCGTACTGCCTGGTCAGCGACCGGCGTTCCACGAAAAGCGCCCTATGCTGGCCCAGGGGCGGCTGCCTCACAAGAGAGCAAGTTGTATGCCAGTGCCCCTAAATGGGCTGGAGGGCCGTCCTGACGGCTGTCGTGCCGTTTTCAGGTCAATGGAGGCCGTATTCGGGCACCAATTTGGTGCGCTTAATTCTGCGTATGCACCTTAATGGCGCTCTGGGTGATTTTGTCGGGCGAATTCGAGTGCCGGGTGGTTTTCAGGTATCATATTCGCCCTTTTCTTTCGCGTTGCCCGCCCCCGTTTCCCGCTCATGAAGCTCATCATCAAGGTCTTTCCGGAAATCACCATCAAGAGTCGCCCGGTGCGCAAGAATTTCATTCGCCAGCTGGTGAAGAACATTCGTGTCGTGCTGCGCGATCTGGATCCGGATGTCCGCGTGGAAGGGGTGTGGGACAACATCACCCTGGAGACCGCGCTCGACGAGCCGCGGCTGCTGGCGGAAATGAAGCAGCGCCTGGCCTGCACCCCGGGCATCGGCCAGTTCCTCGAGGTGCACGAGTATCCGCTGGGCGATTTCGACTCGATTCTCGAGTTGTGCGTACGCCACTTCGGCGAGCGCGTGCGCGGCAAGGTGTTCTCGGTGCGCTGCAAGCGCGCCGGCCGCCATGACTTCTCCTCGATGGACGTGGAGCGCCATGTCGGTGGCGGTCTGCGCGAACGCTGCGGCGGCGCCGGCATCGCCCTGAAGAATCCCGAGGTGAACGTTCGCCTGGAGATCCGCGACCAGCAGCTGTTCATCATCGACGAGCACCACGAAGGGCTGGGCGGCTATCCGCTCGGCGCGCTGGAACAGGTGCTGGTGCTGATGTCCGGGGGATTCGACTCCACCGTGGCCGCCTACCAGATGATGAGACGCGGCATGGTCAGCCATTTCTGCTTCTTCAATCTCGGCGGACGCGCCCACGAGCTGGGCGTGATGGAAGTGGCCCACTATCTCTGGGAAAAGTACGGGCGTTCCCAGCGCGTGCTGTTCATCAGCGTGCCCTTCGAGGAAGTGGTGGGGCAGATCCTCACCCAGTGCGACGACAGCCACATGGGGGTCATCCTCAAGCGCATGATGCTGCGCGCGGCCAGTCGCATCGCCGAACAGCTGCAGATCGAGGCGCTGGTGACCGGCGAAGCCGTCTCCCAGGTCTCCAGCCAGACCCTGACCAACCTGGCGGTGATCGACAAGGCCACCGATACCCTGGTGCTACGCCCGCTGCTGGCCAGCCACAAGCAGGACATCATCGATACCGCCCAGCGCATCGGCACCGCCGACTTCGCCAAGCACATGCCCGAATACTGCGGCATCATCTCGGTGAATCCCACCACCAAGGCCAAGGCCCTGCGGGTGGAGCACGAGGAAGGCAAGTTCGACCTGGCGGTGCTCGACGCCGCCCTGGAACGTGCGCGCTTCATCACCGTCGACAAGGTGATCGAAGAGCTGGGCAAGGACGTGCAGGTCGAAGAGCTGGCACAGCCCTTGCCAGGTCAGATCGTGGTGGACATCCGCCATCCCGATGCCCAGGAAGACCAGCCGCTGGAGCTGCCCGGCATCGAGGTGCAGGCCATGCCGTTCTTCGCGCTGAACAGCCGTTTCAAGGAACTGGACGAGAATCGCCAGTACCTACTCTATTGCGACCGCGGGGTGATGAGCCGGCTGCACGCCCATCACCTGCTCACCGAAGGGCACGCCAATGTGCGCGTTTATCGTCCGGCCTAAGCAGCCGGGCCTGCTGGGTGGCAGTATCCGCCACCGCCCTCCCGACCTCTTCTAGCCCTCCGGCCACGTACCGGTCGGCCGCGTTTCGCGCCTTTGCAATCTCCGGCTGTCAGCCTGCTGGCTGAAGCTCCTTCATTTCTATACCGAGAACACCACTGTGATCGAGAATCTACGCAACATCGCCATCATCGCGCACGTCGACCATGGCAAGACCACCCTCGTCGACAAGCTGCTGCGCCTGTCCGGCACCCTGGACCGCAAAGAAGCGGAAAACGAGCGGGTGATGGACAGCAACGACCAGGAAAAGGAACGCGGCATCACCATCCTGGCCAAGAACACCGCGCTGAAGTGGAAGGACTACAACATCAACATCGTCGACACCCCCGGCCACGCCGACTTCGGTGGCGAGGTGGAGCGCGTGATGTCCATGGTTGACTCCGTGCTGCTGGTGGTCGACGCCCAGGACGGCCCCATGCCGCAGACCCGCTTCGTGACCCAGAAGGCCTTCAAGGCCGGCCTGCGTCCGATCGTGGTGGTCAACAAGATCGACCGTCCCGGCGCGCGTCCGGACTGGGTCATCGACCAGATCTTCGACCTGTTCGACAACCTCGGCGCCACCGATGAGCAGCTGGACTTCCCGATCGTCTACGCCAGCGCCCTGAACGGCATCGCCGGCCTGGACCACGAGAAGATGGACGACAACATGGATGCCCTGTTCCAGGCCATCGTCGACCACGTACCGGCTCCCCAGGTCGATCTGGACGGTCCCTTCCAGATGCAGATCTCCCAGCTGGACTACAACAGCTTCCTCGGCGTGATCGGCATCGGCCGTATCGCCCGTGGCCGCATCAAGGCCAACACCCCGGTCGTGGCCATCAGCGACGACGGCAGCAAGCGCAACGGTCGTATCCTCAAGATCATGGGCCACTCCGGCCTGCAGCGCGTGGAAGTGGCCGAAGCCGAAGCCGGCGACATCGTCTGCGTCTCGGGCATGGACGAGCTGTTCATCTCCGACACCCTGTGCGATCCGCAGAACGTCGAAGCCCGCCCGCCGCTGACCGTCGACCAGCCCACCGTGAGCATGACCTTCCAGGTCAACGACTCGCCGTTCGCCGGTCGTGAAGGCAAGTTCGTCACCAGCCGCAACATCAAGGACCGTCTGGACAAGGAACTGCTGCACAACGTGGCCCTGCGCGTCGAGCCGGGCGAGTCCGCCGAGAAGTTCAAGGTCTCCGGGCGTGGCGAGCTGCACCTGTCGGTACTGATCGAGAACATGCGCCGCGAAGGCTTCGAGATGGCCGTGGGCCGTCCGGAAGTGGTGATCATCGAGAAGGACGGCGAGAAGCAGGAGCCCTACGAGAACGTCACCATCGACATCGAAGAGCAGCACCAGGGCTCGGTGATGGAGCAGATGGGTCTGCGCAAGGGCGATCTGACCAACATGATCCCCGACGGCAAGGGCCGTATCCGCCTGGAATACACCATCCCGGCGCGTGGCCTGATCGGCTTCCGCAACAACTTCCTGACCCTGACCTCGGGCAGCGGCATCCTGACCTCGACCTTCAGCCACTACGGCCCGATCAAGGCCGGCGAAGTGAGCAACCGTCAGAACGGCGTGCTGGTGTCCATGGCCACCGGTACCGCCCTGACCTACTCGCTGGAAACCCTGCAGAGCCGCGGCAAGCTGTTCCTGGCTCCGGGCGACGAGATCTACGAAGGCCAGCTGTGCGGCATCAACAGCCGTGACAACGACCTGGTGCTCAACCCCACCAAGGGCAAGAAGCTGGACAACATGCGCGCCTCGGGCAAGGACGAAGTCATCGCCCTGGTGCCGCCGATCAAGTTCACCCTCGAACAGGCGCTGGAATTCATCGCCGACGACGAGCTGGTGGAAGTGACGCCCAAGTCCATCCGTCTGCGCAAGAAGTTCCTGAACGAAAACGACCGCAAGCGCTTCGAGCGTTCCAAGGTCTGATCCCGTCCGGGTGATGCAGGAAAGCGCCTTCGGGCGCTTTTTTGTTGCCGGTTTTTCAGAGCCTGCTACGCGCACGACTGGCGGCTCTGCTAGCGTTTATCCCACGGCCGCGCCATTCGGGACGGCCCCTTCTGCAGGATGCTGCCATGCTCAAGACTACCCTCGCCGCCGCCCTGACCCTGAGCGGTCTCAGCGTTTTCGCCACGGCCCAGGCCGCCGGTTGCGGCACGCCGCGCAATGCCTTCGATACCGTCTACTGCGCCAGCAACCTGTTCGCCCAGAGCGACAAGTCGCTGAACCAGACCTATGGCGAGTTGCGTAAGCAGCTGCCGGCCGATCAGCAGGCCGTGCTCAAACAGAGCCAGTTGGCCTGGATCAAGCAGCGCGACAGCCAGTGCGCCCGCGAGGAAGCCGATGGCTACTTCGTCAACCTGGATTGCGCCGTCAGCCTGACCGACAGCCGTCTGGAGGTGCTCAAGGAGCGCCTGCGCGAATGCGCCAGCACCGGTTGCGAGGCGGGCAAGCTGGGGCAGTGAGGTAGCTGGCGGGATAGGGGGCGCGCCGTTCCCTCACCCCAACCCTCTCCCGGGGGGAGAGGGGGCTATCCGGAACGGGCGCTTGGCGTCATCGCTCCGGAGAAAATCGTAGCCTGGAAAACGGTGCAGCCTTTTCCACTGGGCTCGCTGCCAGGGGGCCCTCACCCCAACCCTCTCCCCGGGGCAGAGGGGGCTATTCGAGCGGGCGCTCGGCGTCATCGCCCCGGATAAAACCGTAGCCTGGAAAACGGCGCAGCCTTTTCCGCTGGGCTCGCTACCAGGACCCTCACCCCAACACTCTCCCCTGGGGAGAGGGGGCTATTCGAACGGGCGCTCGGCGTCATCGCCCCGGATAAAACCGTAGCCTGGAAAACGGCGCAGCCTTTTCCGCTGGGCTCGCTGCCAGGGGGCCCTCACCCCAACCCTCTCCCCGGGGGAGAGGGTGCTATTCGAGCGGGCACTCGGCGTCATCGCTCCGGAGAAAATCGTAGCCTGGAAAACGGCGCAGCCTTTTCCGCTGGGCTCGCTACCAGGACCCTCACCCCAACCTCTCCCCGGGGGAGAGGGGGCTATCCGAGCGGGCGATCAGCCTCATCGTTCCGATGAGCGCCCACGGATTGACCAGCAGACTCGACGGTCATGGCAGACCGCTCCGGTCGAATTGCCGACAGCCATCTGGCCTGCCGTTCAAGCCGAACAAATGTCTTCCACGTTTTTGTTTACACCCAGATACAACGTCACAAAAACCGTCTAGCGTGAGGCGACACGCCCTGACGCGTGCCCCGATAACAACAATCAAGGATGCAGGCATGACATCTTTCCTCAGGCAACGCCTGCCGCTGGCCATCGCCCTGGCCACGGCGCTCGCGGCAACCGCCCAGGCGGCTCCCAATCCCTACAGTGGCTTCACCGTGTTCGGCGACAGCCTGCTCGATGCCGGGCAATTTCCCGATACCGGGGTCACGGGCGCCAGCCTCAGATTCACCAACCGCGTCGGTCCCGGCTACAGCCCGGCCAGCGGCGCGGTGACCGGACCGGTGTCCTCGATCCTGCTCGGCCAGCAACTGGGCTTCGATGTCCGTACCCTGGACGCCTCGACCTCGCTGATCAATCAGCGGATCGGCCTGAGCGATGGCGACAACTGGGCCACGGGTGGCTACACCACGGCGCAGATCCGCGATTCCATCACCGCGCGCAACGGTTCGGTGGTGGCGGTGGGTGGCCTGACCCTGCGCAGTCGTGACGGCTACCTACCCGGCCTCGCCAGCCAGGGGCTGAGCCTGGATCCCAACACCCTGTTCTATATCAGCGGCGGGGGTAACGACTTCCTCCAGGGACTGGTCACCTCGCCGGCCACCGCAGCGGCCGCGGCCAATCGCCTGGGTGACGGCGTGGCTGCGCTGCAGCAGGCCGGCGCCCGCTATATGGTGGTCTGGCTGCTGCCCGACATCGGTCAGACCCCGGCCCTGGCCGGTTCGCCGCAACAGGCGGCCAGCTCGGCCCTGAGTCGCGTCTACAACCAGGCGCTGGTGGCACGCCTGGCCGGCATCGACGCCGAGATCATCGGCCTCAACGTGCCCCAGCTGCTGGCCGAGGTGGTGGCCGAACCGGGCCGCTATGGCCTGGCCAGCGGGCAGAATCTGACCGGCACCTGCTTCAGTGGCGACAGCTGCACCCGCAACCCCACCTATGGCCTGGGCGCGGCGGCGGCCGATCCCAGCCAGCTGCTGTTCAACGATCGCGTCCACCCGACCATCACCGGCCAGCGGCTGATCGCCGACTACGCCTATTCGCTGCTGGCGGCGCCCTGGGAGGTCACGCTGCTGCCGGAGATGGCCCAGTCCACCCTCAGGGCGCACCAGGACGGCCTGCACCAGCGCTGGCTGGGCGACTGGCATGCCTGGCAGCCGGTGGGGCGCTGGCAGGGCTATGTGGATACCAGCGCGCGGCGCCTTGACGTCGACGACCAGCGCAGCACCGCCGGCGGCGATGGCAACGGCTACAGCCTGGACCTGGGTGGCAGCTATCGGCTCAGCGAGGAATGGCGCCTCGGCGTGGCCGCCGGTGTCGCGCGCCAGCGCCTGGAGCCCGGCGCGGCCGATTCCAGCTATCGCCTCAACAGCTATCTGCTCAGCGCCTTCGCCCAGTACCAGGGCGAGCGCCTCTGGGGCGATCTCACCGCCACCGGTGGCCGGCTGGACTATGACGACCTGAGCCGCCGTTTCGCCCTCGGCCCGACCACCCGCAGCGAGCAGGGCGACACCGACGGCGATCTGCGCGCCCTCTCGGCGCGGCTGGGCTACGACCTGGCGGCGGCCGGCAGTCCCTGGCACCTGAGTCCCTATCTCAGCGCCGACTATGCCCGCGTCCAGGTGGATGGCTATCGCGAGCGCGGCAACGACGCCACGGCGCTGGAGTTCGACGACCAGTCGAGCACCTCGCGGCGGCTGGGGCTGGGTCTGCAGGGGCGCTGGCAACTCGCCCCGGCCACGGCGCTGTTCGCCGACCTGGGCCGCGAGCGGGAATTCGCCGATGGCACCCGCGACGTGACCATGCGCCTGAACAGCGTGCCGGGTCTGGACTACACCCTGGACGGCTACCAGCCCGACAGCGACCGCACCCGACTGAGCCTGGGCGTGGTCCAGCGGCTGACCCCGGAACTGACCCTGCGCGGTGGCTACAGCTATGCCGGCGCGGGCGATAGCCATCAGCAGGGCGTGGGCCTGGGCCTGTCGCTGGACTTCTGACCGCCGCGCTGCGGGCAAGGCCCGCTGACAGGCTGTCAGCGGGCGTCGTGGCTAGACCCGGCTGGGATCGCCCAGGCGCTGGCGCTGCCAGTCGCGCAACTCGTCCAGACGGCGCGGCGGGCAGACCAGAAAGCCCTGCAGAAGATCGCAACCGGCCTGTTGTAGGCAGAGCTGCTTGAGTTCGGTGTCCACGCCCTCGGCGATCACCTGGGCGTCGCGGGCATGGCAGAAGGCGATGAGCGCATCCAGGCTGGCCTGGTTGCCGGGCTGGCTGAGGCGCTCGACGATGAGCCGGTCGAACTTGATGGTGTCGGCGGGATAGTCGGTGACCTGCTGGATCGAGGTGTAGCCGACGCCGAAGTCGTCGATGGCCACGCGAAAGCCCTCGGCGCGCAATTCATGCAGCAGCCCCAGGGTCCGCTCGTTCAGCTCGGCGGCGAAGGTCTCGGTGAATTCCAGTTCCAGGCGGGCCGGATCGACACGGTGGTGGCGGACCCGCTCGCGCAGATAGGGCACGATGTCGGCCTGATCCAGTTGCGCCGACGACAGGTTGATGGACAGCACCAGGTCGCTGCCCAGCACCTCCTGCAGCGCCGGGTATTCGCGGCAGGCCTGATCCACGACCCAGCGATCGATCCAGCGAAAGTGCCCCTGGCGTTCGGCGATGGGGATGAATTCCGCCGGTGACACCGGGCCGAGGCGCGGCGAATTCCAGCGCAGCAGGGTTTCGGCGGAACGCACCTGGCCGTTGCTGTCGACCGCCGGCATGTAGACGAGATGGAATTCCTCGTCCGGGTTCATGCGCCGCAGGTGCTCGTCCAGCAGATCCTGGCGGCGCTGGCGCGCGGCCAGTTCCGGGGTGAAGTGCACCAGGCGGTTGCCGCCTTCGTTCTTGGCCCGCTCCAGGGCCAGGTCGGCTTGGGCCAGCAGGTCGGCCAGGTCCAGCGGGGCCTCGGGGGTCGCCAGGCCGATACTCAGGGTCACCGCATAGCGCCGCTCGCCAACCAGGGTGCCGTTGTCGTGGTTCTGCTGCAGCTGCTGGCCCAGGGCGAGGGCGTCGGTCGCCGCCGCCGGGCCGCGCAGCAGGATGGCGAATTCATCGCCCGCCAGGCGCGTGAACACCAGCTCGTTGCCCGCCTGATAGGCTTCCAGCTGCTGCTGGGTCTGCCGGGCCACGGCCTGCAGCAGCTCATCGCCCACCTCGTGGCCGAATCTGTCGTTCACCGACTTGAAGTGATCGAGGCCGAAATAGAGCAGGGCGATATGGCGGCCGTCCGGCTTGCCCGCCAGCCAGGACTCACCCATGAGCTGGAAGTAGCGACGATTGCCGATCTGGGTGAGGACGTCGGTGCGCAGGGCCGTGCGCAACTGCGCCAGGATGGCCAGGTTGTTGTCGTGCAGGCGCTTCATGTTGGCGCCCAGATGGCCGATCTCGCCGGGTTCGTCGCCGGTTTCGAGGGCCTGGCGCTGGCCTTCCAGCACCTCGGTGAGCTGACTGTCCAGCCGCGCGATGGGCCGGGTGATATAGCGGCGGATCAGCAGGATCAGGACCAGGATGCAGGCCAGGGTCACCAGCAGGCCGCCGCTGAAGTAGGCGATCGCCAGACGGCGCAATTCCCGGTCCAGGTGCCCCGGATCCGGGGTCAGGCGTACATAGAGATCGGGCGACAGGCGCTCGACGGCGGTGAAATCGCTGGTGCGGACGGGCAGCGTCCGGCTGAATTCCAGGGGCGCACCATAGCTCTGCTCGAGGGTACGGCGCATGGCCTCCATCCGGTCCGGGCTGACCGCCAGTTGCAGCGTCATCGCCAGCCCGCGCTGACCCGGCAGGGGCGGTCCGGCGGTGCTCGGCAGCAGTGAAGTGGTCGCCACCAGCAGTGATCGCCCCTGTTCGTCGAGCAGATAGTCGCGCCGCTCCAGCGGACCGCTCGGCTCCTGGGTCAGGCGTTCGAGCAGTTGCCGCTGGGCAGCGCTCAGTTGGGCGAAGGGGTCGCCACTGCGCTCGTAGTAGTAGGCCAGGCTGAGGTCGGGGCGGGCGATGGCCAGGGAGATATGGCTGGGCGCATCGTCGCCGGCCAGCTGGCGCACCGCCAGTTGCAGCTGGGTACCCAGGGCTTCGTTGCGATAGGGCACCTCGGTCTGCCGCAGGAAGTTGCCCAGGGCGGCGCTGTTGGACAGGGCATAGAGCAGGTTGCGGCTGAAGTGGTCGTACTCGCGATAGGTGGTTTCCAGCGCCGCCAGGTCATGGTTGACCCGCGAGCGTTCGAGGCCGATCACCGCTTCGCGCTGGACCGTGTAGCCCAGACCCACCAGGGTCAGGCTGCAGAGCAGGGCGACCGGCAGGATCAGCAGCAGGGCGCGTCTATTGAGCGTCATGGCGACCTACCAGAGCACTGCCGATGCGTTGCCGGGTCTGGAAGGTGTCGGGCGGACCTTCGCGAAAGACCTGGCTGCGGGCGAGCACCTCATCGGGGGGAAACAGGCTGGGATCCTGACGCAGGTCTGCCGACAGCAGCCGCAGGGCGCCGGCATTGGGGGTCGCCAGGTGCAGGTCCTCGGTCGCCAGCACGGCATTGCGCGGTTCGTTGAGGAAATCGATGAAGCGCCAGGCGGCGGCCTGGTGCCGGGAGCTGCTGAGCAGGGCCACGCAGTCCACCCACAGCAGGCTGCCCTCGCGCGGCGTGACGAAGCGCCAGGGCTGCCCGGGCGTCGCGGCATTGAGCAGGTGCTGGTCGCCGCTGTAGCCCAGGGCCAGCTCGATGCGATCGCTGTAGGCCGGATTGTGCAGGGCGCTGACCACGTATTGATAGGTCAGCACCGCCGGGGCCTGGGCCTTGAGCAGGGCGAAGCTGCGTCTGAGCAACTCGGGATCGTCGCTGTTGATGGCGGCGCCCAGGGTGATGAGCGGGGCCACCAGCAGGTCGTCATGGTCTTCGAGCATGGCGATATGGCCGTGCAGGGCCGGCTCCGGCTGCAGCAGCGGCTGCCAGGACGAGGGCGCCTGGGCCAGGCGATCGCTGCGGTAGAGCAGGCCCAGGGTGCCCCAGACGTAGGGCACGGCATAGTCGCCGCAACTCTGGCGCCAGCGCGGATCGAGCTCGCTCAAATGAGGCAGGCGCTGGGGATCGATGCGCATCAGCAGGCCGTCCTGGCCGAGGCGGGTGGCGCTGACCTCGTTGATCACCACCAGGTCGAGATCGGCATCGCCGCGTGCCAGGGTGGCATCGCGCACGTCGCTACTGTCGAAATGGATTTCCTGCACGGGCGAATGAGCCTTGGCCCAGCGCTGCAACAGGGTGTCGCTGAAATAGCCTTCCCAGGTATAGAGCCGCAAGGGCTCGGCAGCCGCCACGGGTGACGCGGGCAGCCCGGTGAGCACCAGGCTGCAGACAAGGGGGAGGCAGTAGCGCATGCGGACGACTCGGCGGCAAGGACTGACTTAACTAGGAGGGGCCGCAAGGCCCTGACGTTCACCCCGCGAACGTCGGGGCTCTTGCCAGTCTAGGAGTCATCCGCGTATTCGCCAGCCGCGGGCGCCGTCTATTGCACGCGCTGAGTTCTGACCTTCAGTTCTGCAGCGGCGCCACCCCGGCGCGCTGATGGGCGCGGGTCCAGGGATTCTGCTCGTCGGCGAATTTCACCGCCAGACGCTCCAGCACCCGTTGCGTGGGCGCATTGGTGCCATGCAGCAACAGCAGGGGCAACAGCAGCAGGCTGGCGCCCAGCGCGGCCTGACGCGGCTTGAGGTTGACCTCCTGGCCCCGCAGCAGCCACAGCAGGCTGCCGCTGGCGGCGTAGCCGATGGGCAGGCCGGTCACCACTTCCGAGATCGAGTGATAGCCCAGCACCACCCGCGAGACGGCGATGAGCAGGGCGCACAGTGCGCCCAGGGCGGCCGCGGTCAGCCGCAGCGACGGCCGCGCCCGGCTGGCCAGCAGCCAGCCGAGGACCGGAAGCACGCTGCCTACCAGCATGGAATGGCCGCTGAAGCCGGTGAAGTCCAGGCGCGGAATGCCCAGGCCCCAGCCAAAGAAGGCGATCTTCGACAGGGCCACGCTGAGACTGGCCGCACCAAACAGCAGCAGCCAGAGCAGTGCCGCCCGCGCCGACAGACCGGCCAGCAGCCAGAGCGCAATCAGCACTGCGCAGGGAAGCATCACCGAGGAATCGCCGAAGTTGGTGATGAACAGCCACATGGATAAGCACACTCCTGGAGAAGACGAGGCATTCTGACCACCGCACGCCCAGAGGTTGCATCGCCCGTGCCAGCCTGTGGACTGGCGCAAGAAAGCGCTGGGACCCCGGTTGCAGACCCAGAAAAAAGCCCCGGCACCGGAGGTGGCGGGGCTGTCTGCCGGGAGGCGTCTTACAGACCGGCAGCGGCGCGCAGGGCGGCGGCGCGATCGGTGCGTTCCCAGGTGAAGGTGGTGAAGGTGTCATCGCCCACGGTGATTTCCTGGGGATGGCGACCGAAGTGACCGTAGGCCGCGGTGGCCCGGTACATCGGGTGCAGCAGGTCGAGCATGGTGGTGATGGCGTAGGGGCGCAGGTCGAAATGCTCGCGCACCAGCTGCACGATCTTCTCGTCGCTGATCTTGGCGGTGCCGAAGGTGTTGATCGAGATGGAGGTGGGCTGGGCCACGCCGATGGCGTAGGACACCTGGATCTCGCAACGATCGGCCAGGCCGGCGGCGACGATGTTCTTGGCCACGTAGCGACCGGCGTAGGCGGCGCTGCGGTCGACCTTGGACGGGTCCTTGCCGGAGAAGGCGCCACCGCCGTGACGGGCCATGCCGCCGTAGCTGTCGACGATGATCTTGCGGCCGGTCAGACCACAGTCACCCACCGGGCCGCCAATGATGAACTGGCCGGTCGGGTTGATGTGGAACTGGGTGTCCTTGTGCAGCAGCTCGGCGGGGATGACGTGCTTGACGATCAGCTCCATCACGGCTTCGCGCAGGTCGGCGTACTTGACCTCGGGATTGTGCTGGGTGGACAGCACGATGGCGTCGATGCCGACCACCTTGCCGCCGTCGTAGCGGCAGGTCACCTGGGACTTGGCGTCCGGACGCAGCCAGGGCAGCAGGCCCGACTTGCGCGCCTCGGCCTGACGTTCCACCAGGCGGTGGGAGAAGGTGATGGGCGCGGGCATCAGCACATCGGTCTCGTTGCAGGCGTAGCCGAACATCAGGCCCTGGTCACCGGCGCCCTGGTCTTCCGGCTTGCTGCGATCGACGCCCTGGGCGATGTCCACCGACTGCTTGCCGATGATGTTGACGATGCCGCAGGTGGCGCCGTCGAAGCCCACGTCCGAGCTGTCGTAGCCGATGTCGACGATGACGTCGCGCACCAGTTGCTCCAGGTCGACCCAGGCGGAGGTGGTCACCTCGCCGGCGACGATGGCCACACCGGTCTTGACCAGGGTCTCGCAGGCCACGCGGGCGTGCTTGTCCTGGGTGATGATGGCGTCGAGCACGGCATCGGAGATCTGGTCGGCGATCTTGTCCGGATGGCCTTCGGACACGGACTCGGAGGTGAACAGGGAATATTCGCTCATCGAATGGTTCCTAAATTACCAAGGGGTAGGGGCCCGCAGGCCGGTCGAGACAGCAGTTTCCTTGCTGGACATGACGCCCTTGAGCGTCGGGTCCGCCCGCCACTGGCCGGTTGGCCTCATGACGGGGTGTTTCCCTGATCCGGGCGCGCGAACTGGCGCACCTGGATCTGAAAGCCGTTGCGCAGGCCGAGGTAGAGGCTTTCGCCCGCCTGCAGGCCGGCGGCCTGGGCCCAGCGCGCCAGTTCGTCCTGGTCGAAACCGAGCCAGAGGTCGCCACAGGCCGCGCGCGCCCAGGTCTGGTCGTGGGGGCAGAGGTCGGTGATCACCAGGCTGCCGCCCGGTGCCACGCGCCGCGCCAGCTGCTGCAGCGCCTCCGCCGGCGCGGCGAGGTGGTGCAGGACCATGTTGAGGACCACGCAGTCGGCCGCTGGCAGCGGCTCGGCGAGGGCGTCGGCCAGTTGCAGTTCGACATGGGCGAGACCGTCGCGCTGGCAGCGCTGGCGCGCCAGTTCGAGCATGGCCGGGCTGTTGTCCACCGCCACCACCCGGGCGAAACGCCGCGCCAGGTCCGGCAGGAAGGCGCCGTCGCCCGGACCCACTTCCAGGGCGCAGCCGCGCGGATCCAGGGCCAGGGCGTCCAGCAGGCTGAGCAGGCCGTCGCGATACTGCGGCAGGCTGGCGATGAGGTCCTGCTGGGCCTGGAATTTTTCCGCCACCCGGGCGAAGAAGTCGCGACTCACCGCCGCGCGCTGGGCATGCACCTCGCCGATCCGCGTCTGCACCGCACTGGGCAGGGCCAGGGCGTCCACCTCTTCGAGCAGGGCGGCGTGCAGGGCGCCCCCCAGGCTGCCGGGGCGGGGCAGGGCGCGGCGATAGAAGATGGCGTTGCCCTCGCGGCGGGTGGCCACCAGCTGCGCCTGAGCCAGCACCTTGAGGTGGTGGCTGATGCCGGACTGGCCGGTGGCGAAGATCTGCGCCAGTTCCAGCACGCCGAAGGAGGCGCTGTGCAGGGCGCGCAGGACGTTCAGGCGCAGGGGGTCGCCGCCGGCCTTGCACAGGGCGGCGAGGGTATCTCCTGGTTCTTGGCCGAGCGCCGGCACGCGGAGCGGATTCATGGGGCGCTAGTCTAGAGACCCGTCCCGGGCCTCGCAAGAAAAGCATCAAAAAGTTTTGATACTTGTCCATGGCGGTGGGCCGCGCATACCTTCGTCGAGGAAGGTAAGATGCCGGGGCCTTTTGCTCAGCGGTCTTCGCAACGTTGCGGTAACGACCGCGAGACTCGCGCGTCCAACCTGCAGCCCTCTTCCAGGAGCGTCACCGGGTAACCCATGTCCGTCCAGCCACCGTCCCCTTCCGCGCCTGCCGCCGGCACGCGCCTGGTGATCTGCGAGCACTGCGATTCGGTGCATCGCCTGGAGCCGCTCGCCGCTGGCGAGCGGGCGCACTGTCTGCGCTGTGGCGCCTTGCTCTATCGTGCTAGTCGCCTGGACATCCAGGGTCTGCTGGCGCTGGCGATCGCCGCGGCGGTGCTGTTCGTGATCGCCAATGTCGGGCCCATCCTGCAACTCAGCTTTCGCGGCCTGCACAGCGAGGCGACGCTGCTGGAGTCGGTGGTCGCCATGAGTCGCGGCTTCGCCGGCCCCATGGCGCTGGTGGTGGCCATGACCCTGTTCGTGGTGCCGCTGCTGCAGATCCTGCTGCTGCTCTGGGTGCTCGGCTTCGCCCAGCTCGGCCGCCGAGCCCCCGGCTTCGCCACGGCCATGGTCACCCTGCACTACCTGCGGCCCTGGAGCATGATCGAGGTCTTCGTGCTCGGCGCCCTGGTGGCGGTGATCAAGCTGGCCGGCCTGCTGCACGTGGTGGTGGGCCTGGGGCTGTTCGGCATGGTCGGGCTGATGGTGGTCCTCTTGATCATCGCCAAGCGCGACCTGCACCCGCTATGGGACGCCGTCGGGGAGCGCGAGTCTTGAGCGCGCCGCAGCTGCCGCCGCGCGCCGACGAACTCGGCCTGTGCCTGTGCCACGTCTGCGGCAAGGTCTGTACCGCGCCGCGCCGGCACAAGGCCGGCTGCCCGCGCTGCGGCTCGGCGCTGCACCGGCGCAAGCCCAACGTCTATGCCAAGACCTGGGCCTATCTGCTCGCCGCGCTGATCCTCTATATCCCCGCCAATACCCTGCCGGTGATGTTCACCGGTACCCTGGGCCGCGGCACGGAAAGCACCATCCTCGAGGGGGTGATCGAATTCTGGGAGAACGGCTCCTGGGGCGTCGCCCTAGTGATCTTCATCGCCAGCGTGGCGGTGCCCTCCATCAAGTTTCTGGTGCTCGGCACCCTGCTGGTGAGTTGCCAGCGCCGCAGCGACTGGGCCACCGCCCAGCGTGCCCGGCTCTATCGCTTCGTCGAGCTGATCGGCTATTGGTCGATGCTCGACGTGATCGTGGTGGCTCTGGTCTCGGCGCTGGTGCACTTCGGTGCCCTGAGTTCGGCGGCGCCGCGCCTGGGTATCGTGTTCTTTGGTTTCGTGGTGGTGCTGACGATGCTCGCCGCGATGAGTTTCGATCCCCGCTTGATCTGGGATGCAGAGGTGAACGATGACGGACAGGCATGAACCCGACGCCCTGGCGCCTACCCCCGAGGTACGCCGCAGTCGCTGGAGCGTATCGCTGATCTGGCTGGTGCCCATCGTGGCGGCCCTGATCGGGCTGTCCATGGTGATCCACAGCTGGGCCTCGCGCGGGCCGACCATCACGGTGACCTTTCTCACCGCCGAGGGCCTGGAAGCCGGCAAGACCCAGGTCAAGTACAAGAACGTGGTGATAGGCACCGTCAGCGACATCCAGCTGGCACCGGATCGCAACCGGGTGATCACCACCATCGAGCTGGAAAAGTCCGCCGAGGGCTTCGCCACCAAGGACGCGCGCTTCTGGGTGGTGCGGCCGCGCTTCGGCGTCAATGGCGTCTCGGGGGTCGACACCCTGGTGTCGGGCGCCTTCATCGGCGCCGACATCGGCGATTCCACCGAGTCCCATCGCGACTTCCGCGGCCTGGAGCAGCCGCCGGCGCTGATCCACGGCGCCTCGGGCAAGAGATTCATCGTCACCGCCGACGACATCGGCTCGTTGGACGTCGGCTCGCCGGTCTATTACCGGCGCATCCAGGTCGGCCGGGTGGTGTCCTTCCACCTCAACCAGGACGGCAAGGGCGTCAGCGCGCAGATCTTCGTGGATTCGCCCTACGACCGCTTCGTCACCGCCAACAGCCGCTTCTGGAACGCCAGCGGGGTCGATGTCTCGCTCAGCGCCTCCGGCCTCAAGCTCAATACCCAGTCGCTGGCCACGGTGGTGGCAGGCGGTATCGCCTTCGTCACCCCCGAATGGCCCAAGGATCCGCAGGAGGCCCAGGAAGACCAGAGTTTCACCCTGTTCGACGACCAGGCCAGCGCCCTGGCGCCGCCGGATGGCGAGCCCTTCTATGTGCGGATGAGATTCCAGCAGTCGCTGCGTGGCCTCGCCACCGGGGCGCCGGTGGAATTTCTCGGCATGAACGTCGGCCGGGTGGTCTCCCTGACCCCCGACTACGAGGATGCCCAGGATCGCTTCTCGCTGATCGTCGGCGCGGTCATCTATCCCCAGCGGCTGGGCGACGTCGGCAAGCGCATCGAAACCAAGGACCGCGACGGCAAGCTGTTCGCCGGCTGGGTGGCCCGCGGTCTGCGCGCCCAGGCCCGCACCGGCAACCTGCTGACCGGCCAGCTCTACATCTCCGTCGACTTCGTGCCCAATGCACCCAAGGTGGCCTTCGATCCCCAGGCCAAGCCGCTGTCGATCCCCACCGTCACCGGCAGCTTCGATCGCCTGCAGGAGCAGATGGCCGGCATCGTCAACAAGATCGACAAGATCCCCTTCGATTCCATCGGCAAGAATCTCGACACCAGCCTGGCGCAGCTCAGCGGCACCCTCAAGCAGCTCAACGCCGGGGTCCTGCCGCAGCTGACCACCACCCTGATGGGTGTGCAGCAACTCACCGGCAGCGCCAGCCAGAGCCTCGGCGCGGATTCCCCGGTGCAGCAGAATCTGACCCAGACCCTGGAAGAGATGCAGCGCATGGCGCGTTCCCTGCGCGTGTTCGGCGACTACCTCGGTCGCCATCCGGAATCCCTGATCCGCGGTCTGGTGACCGATCCGCCGCCCAAGTTCGAACCGGGCTCCCGCGATCCCGCCAAAGGAAAACTGCAATGAAGCGCCTGACCTGCCTGGCTCTGCCCCTGCTGCTGGCCGCCTGTTCGTCCAAGGCGCCGCTCAACTACCACACCCTGACCAGCGCCGCGGAGCCCGCCAGCCAGGCGCGCGCGGCGGACTTCCGCTTCGCCCTGCAGGGCGTCTCGGTGCCGCCCCAGGTGGATCAGCCGCAACTGGTGGTACGCCAGGGCGAGGGCATCGCCCTGCTGGAAAACGAACGCTGGATCGCGCCCCTGGCCGACGAGGTGCGCAGCGCCCTGTCCGCCGACCTGTCCCGGGACCTCGGCACCCTGGACCTCGGCGATGCCCCGCGCGGCAGCGGCGCCCCGGTGCTGCGCATCAAGGTGGATCTGCAGCGCTTCGATTCGCGGCCCGGGCGCGGCGTCCAGCAGGACGCGCTCTGGACCCTGCGCCTGGCCGAACCGGGTGGCGAGCGGGTGCTCACCTGCGGCAGCCGGATCAGCCAGCCCGCCGGCGCCTCCTATGCCGAGGTCGTGGCGGCGCACCGCCAGGCCCTGGCGACCCTGGCCCGGCGCATCGAACCGGTGGCGCGCGCCTTCGTGGCCGACGGCGCGACGGTCTGCCCGGCGGGCTGAGGCGACCGCGCCGATTGCTGGAAGTGCCCTGGCTGGGCCAGAATGATGGCCCTTTCGCTCTGCCTCTGCCAGGAGACACCGCAATGCCCAGCCGTCGTGATCGAGCCAACGCCATCCGCGCCCTCAGCATGGATGCCGTGCAAAAAGCCAACAGCGGCCACCCCGGCGCCCCCATGGGCATGGCCGACATCGCCGAGGTGCTCTGGCACGATCAGCTCAAGCACAACCCTGGCAATCCCCAGTGGGCCGACCGTGACCGCTTCGTGCTGTCCAACGGCCACGGCTCCATGCTCATCTATTCGCTGCTGCACCTGTCCGGCTACGACCTGTCCATCGACGACCTGAAGAATTTCCGTCAGCTGCACAGCAAGACCCCGGGCCACCCCGAATACGGCTACGCCCCGGGCATCGAGACCACTACCGGTCCCCTGGGCCAGGGCATCGCCAACGCCGTGGGCTTCGCCCTGGCGGAAAAGGTCATGGCCGCCCAGTTCAACCGCGATGGCCACCAGATCGTCGACCACCACACCTACGCCTTCCTCGGCGATGGCTGCATGATGGAAGGCATCTCCCATGAGGTCTGCTCCCTGGCCGGCACCCTGGGCCTGTCCAAGCTGATCGCCTTCTATGACGACAACGGCATCTCCATCGATGGCGAGGTCGAAGGCTGGTTCACCGACGACACCCCCAAGCGCTTCGAGAGCTACGGCTGGCAGGTGATCCGCAACGTCGACGGCCACGACGCCGACGAGATCAGGACCGCCCTGGACACCGCGCGCAAGAGCGACAAGCCCACCCTGATCTGCTGCAAGACCGTGATCGGCTATGGCGCGCCGCACAAGCAGGGCAAGGAAGAGTGCCACGGCGCACCCCTGGGCAACGACGAGATCCAGGCCGCCCGTGAACTGCTCGGCTGGTCCCATGCGCCCTTCGAGATCCCCGCCGACATCTATGCCGACTGGAGTGCCAAGGAGCGCGGCGCCGCCGCCGAGGCCGAATGGAACGAGCGCTTCGCCGCCTACGCCCAGGCCCATCCGCAGCTGGCCGCCGAATTCAAGCGCCGCATGGCCGGTGACCTGCCCGCCGATTTCGCCGAGCGCGCCGCCGCCTTCATCCAGGACGTCGCCACCAAGGGCGAGACCATCGCCAGCCGCAAGGCCAGCCAGAACGCCCTGCAGTTCTTTGGTCCGCTGCTGCCCGAGCTGCTCGGCGGTTCCGCCGACCTGGCCGGCTCCAACCTGACCCTGTGGAAGGGCGCCAAGGGCGTCACCGCCGAGGACGCCAGCGGCAACTATGTCCACTACGGCGTACGTGAATTCGGCATGAGCGCCATCATGAACGGCGTCGCCCTGCACGGCGGCCTGGTGCCCTACGGCGCCACCTTCCTGATGTTCATGGAATACGCCCGCAACGCGGTGCGCATGTCGGCGCTGATGAAGCAGCGGGTGCTCTATGTCTTCACCCACGACTCCATCGGTCTCGGCGAAGACGGTCCGACCCATCAGCCGGTGGAGCAACTGGCCTCCCTGCGCTACACCCCCAACCTGGACACCTGGCGTCCGGCCGATGCGGTGGAATCTGCCATCGCCTGGACCGCGGCCCTGGAGCGTCGCGACGGTCCCAGCGCGCTGATCTTCTCGCGCCAGAACCTGGCCCACAGCGTGCGTGACGAAGCCACCCTGGGCAACGCCGCCCGCGGCGGCTACGTGCTCAAGGACTGCGTCGGCGAGCCCGAGCTGATCCTCATCGCCACCGGCTCCGAAGTCGGCCTGGCGGTGCAGGCCTACGAGCGCCTGAGCGCCGAAGGTCGCCAGGTGCGCGTGGTCTCCATGCCCAGCACCAGCGTCTTCGACCGCCAGAGCCCCGAGTACCGCCAGCAGGTCCTGCCGGTGGAAGTCGGTGCCCGCATCGCCATCGAAGCCGGCATCGCCGACTTCTGGTACAAGTACGTCGGTCTCGACGGTCGCATCATCGGCATGCACACCTACGGCGAATCCGCCCCGGCGGCCGCGCTGTTCGAGCACTTCGGCTTCACCCTGGACAACGTCCTGGCGGTGGCTGGCGAGTTGCTGGAAGACTGAGTCCTGCCGCGCTAATAGAAAAAGCCACGCTGAGGCGTGGCTTTTTTATGCCCGGGATTCAGCGCCTGCTCAGGGATTCACCCGGATGTTCGGCCCTGCCAGGGTGACCCCGCCAGCCTCCAGCTGCATGAAGCTGCCGCCGGCCTTGAGGGTCAGGCGGGCGCCGGCTTCCAGGACAATCTTCTGGCCGGACTGGAGCCGGATCTCGCTGCCGGCCTCGACCAGCAGGCTGGCCTGCAGCCGCAGGTGCTGACTCTCGCCGATGTCCAGGTGGTCGTCGGCGCGTACCTCGCTGCGGCGCTCGCCCCGGGTGATGCGGTGTTCCTCGGCGTGGAATTCGCTGTAGCTGTTGCCGCGGATGCGCTCATGGCGCTCGTGGCCGATCTCGCTGCGGTGATCGTGGCCGATGCGTTCGTCCCAGTCGCGCTGGGCATGGACATGGATCTCTTCCTGGCCCTCTTGATCCTCGCTGCGCAGTTCGTTGTATCCACCGCTGCCGGGGCTGCTCAGGCTCTTGAAGGTGCTGCGGGTCTTGTCCTGGGGCAGCTCCAGCGGTGGGCGATGCTCGGCGTGGTACAGGCAGCCGATCACCAGGGGTTGGTCGGGATCCCCCTCGAGAAAGCCCACCAGCACCTCCATGCCGATCCGCGGCACCGCCAGGGCGCCGTGGCCGTCACCCGCCCAGCCGCTGGCGACCCGCAGCCAGCAGCTGGTGCGCTCATCGGCCCGGCCCTGTCGATCCCAGTGGAATTGCACCTTGATCCGGCCCAGGGCATCGCAATGGATGTCCTCGCCGGCCGGTCCGGTGACCACGGCGCTCTGGGCGCCCAGCAGCCTGGGCTTGGGATGGCGCAGGGGCAAGCGGAAGGGCTGCGTCCAGGGCCGGGCGACAAAGCTGTTGCGATAGCCCTGGCGCCAGCCGTCGGCCGGGATGGCGTCGGTGGCGTTTTCCTCCAGGACCTGGGGCTGGCGACCCTGGTGCTGGATCTCGGTCAGCAACCAGAGCTGATTCCAGTCGGCGCGCGGGTGCTGTTCCAACGGCAGGAAATGCCCGCTCACCAGGCTGGGCTGGTCGCTCGCACCCTCGGCCTGAACGGCGTCCCCTCGCAGGCGCTCCAGGCGCCGGCTGCTCAGGCGCTGGCCGGTAGCGCGATCGGTGAAGCGGCCGGGAAAGCCATAGTCTTCCAGCGCGGGCTGGGCCGCGGTTTCCGCATTGCTGTGCAGGCGCAGCCGAGGTTGCAATGGGTCGTGATCGCGCAGGGTCGCGGCGCTGCTGCGGATCTGCAGGCCGACCGCCAGGCGACTGATCACGGGTTCGTCCGTCACCAGACCACTGCCGGGTCGATAACGGGTGGCGCCCAGCCGCGCAAAGCCGGTGGCGTCATCGCCAAACACCAGCACATGACCGTCGCGGCGATGCTGGTGGTGAAAGTACAGGCCCTCTTCTTCGCAGAGGCGGGTGAGAAAGGCCAGATCGCTTTCGCCGTACTGCACGCAGTAGTCGCGCGGCGGATAGCGCGTTGGCCCCAGGGCGAAGCGATAGTCGCCGTCGAGGATGCCGTGCTCCTCGAGCAGCTGCGCCAGGATCTCGGGCACGCTGCGTCCCTGGAAGATGCGGGAATTGACGCGGTGGGCCAGGGCAGCCAGGCGCGGCACCAGTTCGGCGCGATAGCGGGTCAGGCGCCGGCCCGTATCGCCCTGGGCCACGGCGGCGAGCTGGCCGTGGATGCCCTGGTCACCCGGACCCAGCGCGAGAAAGGCGGGCCGCTGCAACAGCGCTTCCAGCGGCCAGTCCGGGCGCTCGCTGACCAGCTCGAGCTGGAAGCGATAGGGCTGGCCGATGGCCTCGCGGCCGTCGAAGGCGAGCACCTGGAGATCCTGGGCGACGCCGTCCAGCGTCAGGGTGAAGGTCGGGGTATTGGCTGAGCTGAACATCGCATCGCGTCCTTGCGAATCGAAAGCTCCAGTGTGCGCTACAGGGTTGCACCGGCTCAAGCGCCGAAAGGTGCATTCTAGAGCCTTTTAACAGGCAGATTCTGGCGCAGTGCCTGGCTGGGAGGCGGCGAAGAGATCCCGCGGCGGCGGCAGTGCGCCTTCCAGTTCCAGCAGGAATTGCTTGGTCGGCAGGCCGCCGCCAAAGCCGGTCAGGGCGCCGGACGCCCCTATCACCCGGTGGCAGGGCAGCACGATGGGCAGCGGATTGCGCCCGTTGGCGGCGCCCACCGCGCGCATCGCCTGGGGTCGGCCGAGATGGCTGGCGAGTTGACCATAGCTCCAGGTCTGGCCGTGGGGGATCTCCGCCAGGGCCTGCCAGACCGCCAGCTGGAAGGGGGTGCCGCGCGGTGCCAGGGGTAGCTCGAAGGTCCGGCGTTGCCCGGCGAAGTACTCGCCCAGCTGCACGCAAGCCAGGTCGAGGATGGGGTGATCGGCGGCGCTCCAGCTGGCGTCACGCTTGGCCAGGTAGCGATTCTCGGGAAACTCCACCACGCGCAGGCCACTGTCGTCGGCGGCCAGGGTGAGCGTACCTATGGGGCTATCCAGCAGGCAGTAGGCGATCATCGGGGCGACTCCTTGGCGAGACGGGTGGCAACGGGTTCGGCGGGGGCGTCGGCGGGCGCCTTCCAGGTGGCTTCGCGCCAGACCTGCATCACCCCGTAGGCACGCCAGGGCCGCCAGGCTTCGGCGCGGGCGTACAGGGCCTTGGCGGTCAGGCGCTCGCCGGGCGGCGCCAGCCGCTTCTGCAGCACCAGGTCTTCCACTGGGCAGGCATCGGGATGGGCCAGGGCGCGCAGGGCGATGTACTGGGCGGTCCAGGGCCCTATGCCCTTGAGCGCGATCCAGCGCCGGGCGAAATCGTCCAGGGTGCGCCCGGTGTCGAAGTCCACCTCGCCGGCGCGCAAGGCCCGGGCCACGGTGCCGAGGGTGCCGGCGCGGGCGCGGATCAGGCCGAGGCCGGTGAGGTCTTCCTGGGCGGCATCGGCCAGGGCGTCCACCGTGGGAAAGAAGTGATGCAGACCGGCTGGCGGTCGACTGGCCTCGTGACCAGGCTCGCCCCAGGGGCGGCCGAAGCGCTGCACCACCCGGGCGGTCATGGTGGTGGCCGCCACCACGCTGACCTGCTGGCCGATGACGGCGCGCACGGCGATCTCGAAGCCGTCCCAGCCACTGGGCAGGCGCAGGCCCGGCCGGCGCGCCACCAGTTCGGCCAGGGTCGGATCGACCGCCAGACCTTGGGCGATGGCTTCGGGATCGGCGTCCAGATCGAACATGCGGCGGATACGCGCCACCGCCGCTTGCAGCTCCCCAGGTGCAGCGCCGTGCAATTCCAGGCGCAGCGCCGGCGTGTCGGCGTCCCAGGCCGAGACGCGCAGCCAGCCGGGCTGTTCGGGGGTGCCGATCACCCGGGCGTAGCTGGTGTCGTCCAGCACCTCGACACCGGGCAGGGCGTGGCCGCGGAGAAAATCCAGCTGGGCGGCGAAGTCGTAGGGCGGACGATAGGCCAGGCGCAGGACCAGCACCGGCGAAGCCGCGGCCTGACCCTTGCGCACCTGACTGGGGGCCAGGTCGTAGGCCTCGCGAAAGGCGGTGTTGAAGCGCCTGAGACTGCCGAAGCCGGCGGCCAGGGCCACCTTGATGATGGGCAGCCGGGTCTCGCTGAGCAATTGCTTGGCGAACAGCAGTCGGCGGGTGGTGAGCACCGCCAGGGGCGCGGCGCCCAGGCGCTCGACGAACAGCCGGCGCAACTGGCGTTCGCTGAGGTCGAGGCGGGCGGCGAGGGCGGGCAGGCCGCCGTCGTCCAGGCCTTCGTCCATCAGTCGCAGGGCGCGGGCCAGGGTGGCGTCGCCGCGTTGCCAGTGGCCGCCGGCGGGGGAGAGCTCTGGGCGGCATCTCAGGCAGGGGCGATAGCCCGCGGCCTCGGCGGCTGCGGCGCTGGGGTAGTAGCTGACGTTTTCCGGGCGTGGCGGTTGCGCCGGGCACACTGGCCGGCAGTAGATGCCGGTGGTGAGCACCGCGGTGTAGAACAGGCCGTCGAAGCGCGGATCCCGCGCCAGGCGGGCGCGTTCGAAGGCGGGAATATCGGGGAAGGCGTTCATGGCGGCAGGTTAGCACCGCCGGGGAGAGGTGACTGGCCGTTTTCGGACGGGACCGCTGAGGTGGGCGAGGCATCTTAATCGCGGCCATGGGCCGCTCCTACAAAAGTAGCACTGCCCTGTAGGAGCGGCCCATGGCCGCGATAAGCCGTATTACTAGCGTCGTGGCGTGGAAAACGGCGCAGCCTTTTCTGCTGGGGGCCTTGTGGCGAGGCGGGCCCTCACCCCAACCCTCTCCCACGGGGAGAGGGGGCTGGTCGGAGCAGGAGGTAGGCTCAGAAATCCCAATCCTCGTCTTCGGTACTCACCGCCTTGCCGATGACGTAAGACGAACCCGAGCCGGAAAAGAAGTCGTGGTTCTCGTCGGCGCTGGGCGACAGGGCGGCGAGGATCGCCGGGCTGACGTCGGTCATGCTGCTGGGAAACAGGGCCTCGAAGCCCAGATTCATCAGCGCCTTGTTGGCGTTGTAGTGAAGGAATTTCTTCACGTCCTCGCTCCAGCCGACGCTGTCGTAGAGGTCCTCGGTGTAGGCCACCTCGTTGTCGTAGAGATCTTGCAGCAGCTCGTAGGCGAAGTCCTTGACCTGCTGGCGGCGCTCCGGGCTTTCCTTGGCCAGGGCCTGCTGGAATTTGTAGCCGATGTAGTAGCCGTGCACCGCCTCGTCGCGAATGATCAGGCGGATCAGATCGGCGGTGTTGGTCAGCTTGGCGCGGCTGGACCAGTACATCGGCAGGTAGAAGCCCGAATAGAACAGGAAGGATTCCAGGAAGACGCTGGCCACCTTGCGCAGCAGCGGGTCCTCGGCGTGGTAGCGCGCCAGGATCAGGTCGGCCTTGGTCTGCAGATAGGGATTCTCCTCGCTCCAGCGATAGGCCTCGTCCACGTCCGGCGTCGAGCAGAGAGTGGAGAAGATCGAGCTGTAGGAGCGCGCATGCACGGCTTCCATGAAGCCGATGTTGGCGATCACCGCTTCCTCGTGGGGGGTGACGGCATCGGCCAGCAGGGTCGGGGCGCCCACTGCGTTCTGGATGGTGTCCAGCAGGGTCAGGCCGGTGAAGACGCGGATGGTCAGCTGCTGCTCCTTGGGCGTCAGGGTCGCCCAGGAGGGGATGTCGTTGGACAGCGGGATCTTTTCCGGCAGCCAGAAGTTGCCGGTCAGGCGATTCCACACTTCCAAGTCTTTTTCGTCCTGGATGCGGTTCCAGTTGATGGCGTTGATGCGATTCAGGCGCGGGGCGTTCATAGCTACATTCATGACCTTTTCCTCACAGGCTGCAGGACACGCAGCCCTGCACCTCGGTGCCTTCCAGGGCGGCCTGGCGCAGGCGGATGTAATAGAGCGTCTTGATGCCCTTCTTCCAGGCGTAGATCTGCGCCCGATTGATGTCGCGGGTGGTAGCGGTGTCGCGGAAGAACAGCGTCAGCGACAGTCCCTGGTCGACATGGCGGGTGGCCTCGGCATAGGTGTCGATGATCTTTTCCGGGCCGATCTCGTAGGCGTCCTGGTAGAACTCCTGGTTGTCGTCGGCCAGGTAGGGCGCCGGGTAGTAGACGCGGCCCAGCTTGCCTTCCTTGCGGATCTCCACCTTGGCGACGATGGGGTGGATGCTCGAAGTGGAGTGGTTGATGTAGGAAATCGACCCGGTCGGCGGGATGGCCTGGAGGTTGCGGTTGAACAGCCCGTGCGCCATCACCGAGGCCTTGAGTTCCTGCCAGTCCGCGCGGGTCGGCAGGCGGATGCCGGCCACCTCGAACAACTCGGCCACCCGCGGGGTGCGCGGGGTGAAGTCGCCCTCGGTGTACTGGTCGAAATACTCGCCGCTGGCGTACTTGGAATCGGCGAAGCCCTGGAAGCTCTGGCCGCGTTCGATGGCCAGGCGATTGGAGGCGCGCACCGCATGGTAGGTGACGGTGTAGAAGTACAGATTGGTGAAATCCAGGCCTTCGGCCGAGCCGTAATGGATGTGCTCGCGGGCCAGGTAACCGTGCAGGTTCATCTGCCCCAGGCCGATGGCGTGGGAGGCGGCGTTGCCGGCGGCCACCGAGGGTACGCAGCGAATGTCGCTCATTTCCGAGACCGCGGTTAGGCCGCGGATGGCGGTTTCCACGGTGCGGCCCAGATCCGGCGAATCCATGGTGCGGGCGATGTTCAGCGAGCCCAGGTTGCAGGAGATGTCCTGGCCGACATGCTCGTAGCCCAGGTCTTCGTCGAAGCGGCTGGGGGTGTTGACCTGGAGGATCTCCGAGCAGAGGTTGCTCATGTTGATGCGCCCGGCGATGGGATTGGCGCGACTCACCGTGTCTTCGAACATCAGGTACGGGTAGCCGGATTCGAACTGGATCTCTGCCAGGGTCTGGAAGAATTCCCGAGCGTTGATCTTGCGCTTGCGGATGCGCGCATCGGCCACCATCTCGGCGTACTTGTCGCTGACGCTGATGTCGGCGAAGGGTACGCCATAGACCCGTTCCACGTCGTAGGGCGAGAACAGGTACATGTCGGCGTTGCGCTTGGCCAGCTCGAAGGTGATGTCCGGGATGACCACGCCGAGGGACAGGGTCTTGATGCGGATCTTCTCGTCGGCGTTCTCGCGCTTGGTGTCGAGGAATCTCAGGATGTCCGGGTGGTGGGCATTGAGGTAGACGGCCCCGGCGCCCTGGCGCGAACCCAGCTGGTTGGCGTAGGAGAAGGCGTCTTCCAGCAGTTTCATGATCGGGATGATGCCGGAGGACTGGTTCTCGATGCGCTTGATCGGCGCCCCGACCTCGCGCACGTTGCTCAGCAGGAAGGCCACGCCGCCGCCACGCTTGGACAGCTGCAGCGCCGAATTCACCGCGCGGCCGATGGACTCCATGTTGTCTTCGATGCGGAGCAGGAAGCAGGACACCAACTCGCCGCGCTGGCGCTTGCCGGCGTTGAGGAAGGTCGGGGTGGCCGGCTGGAAGCGCCCGCTGATCATCTCGTCCACCAGGGACTCGGCCAGGCGCTCGTCACCACGGGCCAGACTCAGGGCGACCATGCACACCCGATCCTCGTAGCGCTCCAGGTAGCGCTGGCCATCGAAGGTCTTGAGGGTATAGCTGGTGTAGTACTTGAAGGCGCCCAGGAAGCTCTGGAAGCGGAATTTGTAGGCGTAGGCACGCTCGAACAGCGCCTTGACGAAGGCCGGGGCGTATTGCTCCAGCACCGCCGCCTCGTAGTAGCCCTTGTCCACCAGGTAGTCGAGTTTTTCGTCCAGGTTATGGAAGAACACGGTGTTCTGGTTGACGTGCTGCAGGAAGTACTGGCGCGCCGCCTGGCGGTCCTTGTCCAGCTGCAACTCGCCGTTGGGGCCGTAGAGATTGAGCATGGCGTTGAGCGCGTGGTAGTCCGCCTCGCTGCCGGTCGGGGTCAGGCCTGACGTTGCCAAAAGTCGTTCACTCCCGTGCGCACCCGGTCGACGTCTTCCGTCGTGCCGAGCAATTCGAATTGGTAGAGCAGGGGTACCGCGCATTTCTGGGCGACGATGCGTCCGCCCAGGCAGTAGCCCTCGCCGAAGTTGGTGTTGCCGGCGGCGATGACGCCGCGGATCAGGGCACGATTGTGCGGATCGTTGAGAAAGTGGATGACCGGCTTGGGCACCGCGCCCTTGCTGCCGCCGCCGCCATAGGTCGGCAAGACCAGGATGTAGGGCTCGCGGGCCTTGAGCGGTTCGGCGGCGGGATCCTGGGGGATACGCCGCGCCGGCAGTCCGAGTTTCTCGACGAATCTGTGGGTGTTCTCCGAGGTGCTGGAGAAATACAGCAGCTCGCCCATGGTCCTGGCCTCAGGCCACCAGCTGGCCGAGCTTGTCCGGGCGGAAGCCGGCCCAGTGGTCGTCACCGGCCACCACTACCGGTACCTGGCGATAGCCCAGGGATTCCACGGTCTGGCGCGCCTTGGCGTCCTGCTCGATGTCCACCACCTGGTAGGCGATGCCCTGGCGATCCAGGGCGCGATAGGTGGCGTTGCACTGCACGCAGGCGGGCTTGCTGTAGATGGTGATGGTCATGGCTGACTCCTGTCCGTAGTGGGGCGAACTCAAAGGAAAAAGCCTGTCGCCAGCCGGGCTCTGCCGGGGCGGCGCGGGTCCTTTCCTTTGAGTTCGACTTGGGTCTCAAGTTCGGTCCAGATACTACATATGGTGTTTTTGAATTTCTACACCACAACAAGTGGGGATTTTGATCTGGGTCATGGCTCTGCTCTATCACGCCTGGATGACGATTTTTGTCAGGCCATGGCCGCTGAACCAGGTAGTCCCTCCGCCCCTAGGGCTACCTGCGGACTTCCCCCTGCAGACCGCAAGACGCCGTGGCTGCGGCAGGGGCGTCTGGCCAGAGGGTGGATTTCTTTCCTGTCTGCCAAGGAGAGCGCCTTTTTGTAGTGCGAAAGTCGCCCTGACTACGCTCGCGACTCCCATTCGTCGTCGAACCGCCGCATAATCGGCCTTTCGCTTGCGCCCGAGTCCGTTCACGCATGAGTTCCGCTCGCTATCGCCTCGCTCTCAACGGCTACGGTCGCATCGGTCGTTGCGTGTTGCGTGCCCTGCACGAGCGCGGTGCGGCGAGCGAGCTCGCCATCGTCGCCCTCAACGATCTGGCCGACCGGCCCAGTCTCGAATACCTGACCCGCTTCGACTCCACCCATGGCCGCTTTCCCGGGCGGGTGGCGCTGGACGGCGAACGCCTGCGCATCGGCGACCAGGCCCTGGAGATCCGCCGCGAGGCGGAGCCCGAGCGGGTGGACTGGCGCGCACTGGACGTCGATCTGGTGCTGGAATGCTCCGGCGCCTTCAGCACCCGTGCCGAGGCCGGACGCTTTCTCGCCGCCGGCGCGCCGCGGGTGCTGTTCTCCCAGCCCATGGTCAGCGAGACCGACGTCGACGCCACCGTGGTCTATGGCGTCAACCAGCAGGCCCTGCGCGGTGACGAGACGCTGGTCTCGAATGCGTCCTGCACCACCAATTGCAGCGTCCCGGTGCTGAAACTTTTGCACGAGACCCTGGGTCTGGAGTACGTCTCCATCACCACGATCCACTCGGCCATGAACGACCAGCCCGTGATCGACGCCTACCATGCCGAAGATCTGCGGCGGACGCGGTCGGCGTTCCAGTCGATCATCCCGGTGGCGACCGGCCTGGCGCGCGGCATCGAACGCCTGCTGCCCGAGCTCGGCGGGCGCATCCAGGCCCGCGCCGTGCGCGTACCCACGGTCAACGTCTCCTGCCTGGACATCACCTGCATCGTCGGCCGCGACACCACGGCGCCGGCGCTCAACACCCTGTTGCGTGACGCCGCCCAGAGCGGTCCCCTGGCCGGGCTGATCGACTACACCGAGTTGCCCCACGCCTCCTGCGATTTCAACCACGATCCCCATTCCGCCATCGTCGATGGCAGCCAGACCCGCGTTTCCGGCCCCCGGCTGGTCAATCTGCTGGTGTGGTTCGACAACGAATGGGGCTTCGCCAACCGCATGCTCGACGTCGCCGGCCATTGGCTGCGCATCGCCAAGCCCACCTGAAACAAGCACAACTAAGGGATTGCCTGTATGTCCGTGTTGAAAATGAGCGACCTCGATCTGAAGGGTAAGCGCGTCCTGATTCGCGAAGACCTCAACGTTCCGGTGAAGGAAGGCCAGATCAAGAGCGATGCCCGCCTGGTCGCCGCCCTGCCGACCCTCAAGCTGGCCCTGGAAAAGGGGGCCGCGGTGATCGTCTGCTCGCACCTGGGTCGTCCCACCGAAGGCGAGTTCAGCGAGGAAAACAGCCTGGCCCCGGTCGCGGCCTACCTGAGCAAGGCCCTGGGCCGCGAGGTGCCCCTGGTGAAGGACTACCTGGACGGCGTCCAGGTGGAGCCGGGTCAGCTGGTGCTGCTGGAGAACGTGCGCTTCAACGCGGGCGAGAAAAAGAACGCCGATGAGCTAGCGAAGAAATACGCCGCCCTGTGCGACATCTTCGTCATGGACGCCTTCGGCACCGCCCACCGCGCCGAGGGTTCGACCCATGGCGTGGCCAAGTTCGCCAAGGTCGCCGCGGCCGGTCCGCTGCTGGCCGCCGAGCTGGACGCCCTGGGCAAGGCGCTGGGCAATCCCGCCCGCCCGATGGCCGCCATCGTCGCCGGCTCCAAGGTCTCCACCAAGCTGGACGTGCTCAACTCCCTGGCGCAGATCTGCGACCAGCTGATCGTCGGCGGCGGCATCGCCAACACCTTCCTCGCCGCGGCCGGCTACAAGGTCGGCAAGTCGCTGTACGAAGCCGATCTGGTGGACACCGCCAAGGCCATCGCCGCCAAGGTCAGCGTGCCGCTGCCGGTGGACGTGGTGGTCGCCAAGGAATTCGCCGAGACCGCCCAGGCCACTACCAAGTCGATCAACGACGTGGCCGACGACGACATGATCCTCGACATCGGCCCGGTCAGCGCCCAGCAATTCGCCGACCTGCTCAAGTCGGCCAAGACCATCCTCTGGAACGGTCCGGTGGGCGTCTTCGAATTCGACCAGTTCGGCGAAGGCACCCGCACCCTGGCTCAGGCCATCGCCGACAGCGACGCCTTCTCCATCGCCGGTGGTGGCGACACCCTGGCCGCCATCGACAAGTACGGCATCGGCGAGAAGGTCTCCTATATCTCCACCGGTGGCGGCGCCTTCCTCGAATTCGTCGAGGGCAAGGTCCTGCCGGCCGTCGAAGTCCTCCAGCAACGCGCCCAGGAGTAATCGCCATGCGTACGCCGCTGCTCGTCTGTTCCGCTGTCCTGATGCTGGCCGGTTGCGCCGGTGGCAATGCCGACAAGGCCTGCGCGGTGTTCGCGCCGCCACCGGCGGCAGCCGCCACGCCCACGGCGCAGAATGGCGAGCGGGTCGATACGCTCAATGGCAACGCCAGCCGTCCTGCCAGCGGTTGCGCCCAGTGAAGGGGCGCACGCTCGCCCTCGGTCTGCTGGGTCTCGCCGTGCTGACCGGCTGTGCCGGTCGCGGCGCGCATCAGACGGGCGGCTGGACCCACTGGGTCTGCGATTCCAAGGCGGCCTTCGACTGGCGCTATGTGGATCGCAGCCAGTCCATCGTCGACCTCAAGCTGGAAGGCGATGGGCTGATCCGCCATCTCAACCGCGAACCGGCCACTGATGGCCAGTCCTATACCGACGGGCTGGTGGCTTTGCATATCCGCGGCGACCAGGGACTCGTCTACTGGATCGCCAACAACGACCTCATCGGCCGCGGCTGCCGGACGCCTTGAAGCGGCGAATGTCAGCTGAACCGATTAATCCAGGGCGGCCAGGGGTCGGCCGCTTGAACCCTGCCAGCCGCTCATGCAGGCTGGCGCCACCACCGCCTTTGTAGGGAGATAATCACCAATGGCACTCGTCAGCATGCGTCAGCTGCTGGATCACGCCGCCGAATTCGGCTACGGCGTCCCGGCCTTCAACGTCAACAACCTCGAGCAGATGCGCGCCATCATGGAAGCCGCCGACAAGACCGATTCGCCGGTCATCGTTCAGGCCTCCGCCGGTGCCCGCAAGTACGCCGGCGCTCCCTTCCTGCGTCACCTGATCCTGGCTGCGGTGGAAGAATTCCCGCACATCCCGGTGGTCATGCACCAGGACCACGGCACCAGCCCCGACGTCTGCCAGCGTTCCATCCAGCTGGGCTTCTCCTCGGTGATGATGGACGGCTCGCTGATGGCCGACGGCAAGACGCCGTCCGACTACGACTACAACGTGCGCGTCACCCAGCAGACCGTGGCCTTCGCCCATGCCTGCGGCGTGTCCGTGGAAGGCGAGCTGGGCTGCCTGGGCAGCCTGGAAACCGGCATGGCCGGTGAAGAAGACGGCGTGGGCGCCGAAGGCACTCTGGATCACAGCCAGCTGCTGACCGATCCGGAAGAAGCCGCCCAGTTCGTCAAGGCCACCAAGGTCGACGCCCTGGCCATCGCCATCGGCACCAGCCACGGCGCCTACAAGTTCACCAAGCCGCCGACCGGGGACACCCTGTCGATCCAGCGCATCAAGGAAATCCATGCGCGCATCCCGGACACCCACCTGGTCATGCACGGCTCCAGCTCGGTGCCCCAGGAGTGGCTGAAGATCATCAACGAGTACGGTGGCGACATCAAGGAAACCTACGGCGTGCCGGTCGAGGAGATCGTCGAAGGCATCAAGTACGGGGTCCGCAAGGTCAACATCGACACCGACCTGCGTCTGGCCTCCACCGGTGCCATCCGCGAGTTCATGGCCAAGAATCGTAGCGAGTTCGACCCGCGCAAGTACCTGGCCAAGACCGTCACCGCCATGCGCGACGTCTGCATCGCCCGTTACGAAGCCTTCGGCACCGCCGGCCAGGCCTCCAAGATCAAGCCGATCTCCCTGGACGCCATGTTCGAGCGCTATGCCCGCGGCGAGCTGGATCCCAAGGTCAACTGATCCCGCGCTGCAGGAAAAGGCCCCGTATGGGGCCTTTTTTTATGGCCCGCAGCCAGGCTCAGGCGCTTTGTTGCAGCGACGCCTGATCGGCTTCGGCGGCCAGGCAGGCGCGGGCGAGGAGCAGCCAGAGACGCTGGTGCAGGGTGTTGAGCGCAGGCAGCAGCTCGGCGCTGTGGCGATAGACCGCGGAGAGGGAATCCTCGGCGAGATCGAGCCGGGGGCAGTGACGCTGCAGGTAGTCGCCCAGGCTGACCGTGGCGATGGCGGGAGGCAGGGGCAGGTCGCAGGCCAGCCAGTCCGCGACCCGGCGTCGATAATCCTGCTTGGCGAATTCGCACAGGGCATTGATCTGACTGGGGCCCTGCGGTCGCCGCTGCAGGGTGCGGTATTCCTTCACCAGCAGGCGCGCCTCGCGCAGGCGCTCCACGTCCGGATAGCGCTCGGCCAGGGTGAGCAGCAGCCGATAGAGCTCGGCAGCCTGCTCCTGGCCGGGCAGACGCTGGGCCAGGGCCCGTTCGATGCGCTGCCGATAGAGCGGCGCCACGGCCAGCAACTGCTGGCGCGCGGCGGTCTGCCAGGTATCGATGGCCCGATACTCCTGCAAGTGCTCCTGGTTGAACGCCCCTTCGCCGTGAACGACGTGGGCCAGTCCATGACTGTGCAGCTCTTCGTAGAAGGCCAGCAGGCAGCGCCGCTGGCTTTGCTTTTCCGCTTCCTGCCAGGCGTCCGCAGTGCCGGCGGCCAGCAGCAGGATGCGTTCGCGGACAGTGTCTGCCTCAAGGGCGCGGGTGGTCCGCTCCAGCGGCAGGTGCAGGGGTAGCCAGGGGCAATCGGGCCAGGCATGGCCACTCCAGCGCTGCAGGTCCGTGTCACTGTCCTGGACCGGTTCCGGAACCAGCGTGGCCACCGTGGCCGCTGGCTCCGCCTCGGGCTGGCGGCCGGCCAGGCGATGGACCAGCAGGGTCAGGGCGCGGCCATGCGCATCGGGCTGCTCCAGCAGGGCACTGGCAGGGCGCCGGTCGTCCAGCAGTCCGGGGAGCGGATGCCGCTCGGCCCAGGCGATCCGCTGCCGATCCGCCGGATGACGACCCCAGTAGCGGCTGCTGGCGGAGGTCGGCGTGGGGGAGAGCGTCTGGCGAGCCAGCAGGGCCGCGTGCAACTCCAGCAGATTGCCGACCAGGCCCTGGGCCGCGGGTGCCGTCAGGCTGCGCCGTCTGGCTTCACGCCAGGCCTGCTGGGCCAGGCGCGTCTGGCGCGCCGTCGCGCGAAAGGCCGCGCTGCCGCCCAGCAGGACCTGGTAATGATCGGCGCGGGCTTCCCGGCGCTGGCTGGCGGTGCGGGTGAGGCGCTGGCCGCTGGCAAAGAGCAGTCGGGCCCAGCCACGGGCGACGCGGGCGAGGAGCCCTCGGGACGCCGCCTGGCCGAGGCGTTCCAGTTGCGCGAGGCAGGCATTGAGCAGGGCGCCCCCCAGACGATCCAGACCGCTCACCTGGTGCCCCAGCACATGGGCGAGGCTGGCCAGGTACTGATCGCGGGTGAGGGCCGTCATCAGCGGCAGACCCAGGCGCAGCGTCCGGGTCCTGACCGCGAAGCGGATGTCGACCTCCGCCGTCAGCAGCAGGCGCCGAGGCGGGCAGACCCCCATGGCCTGGCAGAGCGCTGCGATCAGCGAATGCAGCGCCGGCTCCTGGGCTGGCGTCAGCGGCCGTTCGGCGGCGGCTTCTGTTCCTCGGCCCGGGCGCGGCGCCAGAAAGCCCAGGGCCAGCCAGGCGCCCAGGCCGGCCAGCGGCAGGGCCAGGCCACAGGCGACGACGATATCCTGGTGCAGCAGAGTGATGAAGGCCGCCAGGGCACAGATCGCCAGCAGCAATCCGGCCAGGCCCGGCAGCAGATAGAGCAGGCTGAGCGTCAGGCCGAGGAGCACGGCCGCCAGCAGTTGCAGGCGCTCACCCAGGGAGAAGGCCGGGCGCGGCAGGCCCGCTGCCTGCAACGCGGCCAGACGCGCCTGCAGATCGAGGTCCTGGGCGACGGGGGTGGATTCCTGGCGTTCGACCAGATGGACATCCAGTCCCGTATCTCGCAGCCGCTCGACCCATTCGTGGGCTTGCGCGCTGGCCAGATCCCGCTTGAGGACACCCCTGGCCGGGGGCAGCAGGCGCTCCACCTGCTCCGGTGCCAGCTTGAGCTGATAGAGCAGGCTGATCCTCAGGGTGTCGGGGGAAACATCGTCGCGGCAGCTGCCGCTGAGCAGGAGATCGTAGCGAGCCATGGGCAATCCTTTGCGCAGTCGTCCGCCGGGGCGGTAGGTAGAAATCCAGAGCGGCTTTCTACCTCACTGCTGCAATCGCGTTGCGTGCATGGCTCTCAGTTGCGCGGCCCCGGGCCGCTCTGGCACGCCCTTCTGGCGGATTCGTGACCGATTACCGCTCCGCTGCGGTCAGGACCTCTTCCATCCAGGCCACCATGGCGGCGCCATCCATGCCCAGGCAGACCGTGACCAGCGGATTGCCGGACCAGCGCCCGTCCAGGTAGGCGCGCCCCTCGGGGGCGAAAAAGGTCTGGCCTTCCGCCAGGCCTTCGGTGCCGACGCTGAGATGACCGCGAGCGGTGTGGAACAGCTCGGGGCGGCGCAGATAGGCGAGGGCGCAGCTGTCGTGGGGATGGCAGCCGTCGATGTCCTTCACGCTGCGGTAGAAGTCCGCATAGAAGTCATAGCTGCGGGCGAGCACCTCGCCGAGGGCGCCCTGGCGCGCCGCGATGCGCTGCAGGCGGGGCGGATCGAGCACGGCGCGGTGGGTGGCATCGAGGCCGACCAGGGTCAGTGGCCAGGGAGCGGCGAAGACCCGCGCCGCGGCATGGGGGTCGGAAAAGATGTTGGCTTCGGCCACCGGCGTGACGTTGCCCGGCTCGACGATGGCGCCGCCCATCACCACAACTTCGCGGACGCGCTCGGCGACCGTGGGATCCAGCGCCAGGGCGAGGGCCAGGTTGCCCAGCGGCCCGACCGCCACCAGGGTGATCTCGCCCGGTCGCAGGCGGGTCTGCTCGACGATGAAGCGCGCCGCATCCAGGGCGTGGGGTGTCTGGCTTGGTGTGGGCAGCTGCTGGTTGCCCAGGCCATCCTGGCCATGCACGTGCAGGGCGTGGTTGCCGGCCGGCTTGACCAGGGGCTCGGCCACCCCTGCCGCGACGGGCGTGTCCCGGCCGGCCAGCTCGGTGAGCAGCAGGGCGTTGCGGGTCGCCGTGGTGACCGGCACATTGCCGAAGGTGGTGGTCAGCCCGATCACCTCGAAGGCGGGATCGGCAAACAGCAGGGCGATGGCCTGGGCGTCGTCCACGCCAGGATCGGTATCGAAGATGATGGGAAGGGACAAGAGGCTTTCTCCGGCTCAGATCTCTTCCCAGGCTACCCGAGGGGCAGCGCCCCTTGCTAGCTGGGCAGGTCCAACTCGCCCAGCGCATCCGGCTGGTTGCGAAACGCCCGGGCGAAGACCTCGCGATTGCGGGCCATGAACAGCCCCAGGTCTTCGTACTGCTTCTCGGCAAGACCGGGTACGGCCTTGTCCAATACGCTGGCGAGCGACTCGGCCAGCTCCAACATCTTGTCGTGACGATCGGCTTCGGCTTTATCCATGAACAGGCGCTCCGGATCTCGGCTGCTGCGATACAACACTTCGACGGCCATGCGTCACCTCGTATTCTGTATCTGGCTATATATACAGTATTTGGCTTGTCGCGGGATTGCAAGGACTACCGCTCGGCGGTCAGCCTTCGGTCACTCATGGCAATTTGCCAATCGTTCGACATTTCTGCGTGTCTCCAGATTTGCCTCGGGAAACTTAAGCGCGGAAGCTGGTCTCTGAGTCTGGACCAAACGGGCATCACTGCCCGCCTTTATCCGGATCACCTCCGGCTCACGGAACGAGACCGCCAATGCCTGCCATTTTTATCCGTCCGCTTATTGCCGCGCTTGGCCCGTCTGGGTCGATCGAGGTGCGGGCGTGAGTTCGACCCTCATCATCCTGGCCATCACGGTCGCCAGCTTTCTGCTGGGGTTCCTGCGCGACCTGTTGATCGCCCGCCAATTCGGCGTGAGCTGGGAAGCCGACCTGATCTTTGTCGCGCTCATCCTGCCGGTGTTCTTCGAGAGCTTCTTCGGCCTCGCCCTGCGCGATGCCATGATTCCCTATCTGCAACGCATCCGCGACCGCTGCAACGCCCAGTACGAGCAGGTCGGTCGCTGGCTGTACTGGCGCATCGGCCTGTTCGGCCTGCTGTTGTCGGTGATCGGCGTCCTCGCCAGTCCCTGGCTGATGCATGCCCTGGCGCCGGGCTGGAGCGACGAGCAGGTCGAGACCGGCAAGCTGGTCTTCGCCGTCGGTACCCTGCTGATCTGCGTGCAGGCCGTCCTCTATTGCCAGGGCGCGCTGCTCAACCTCGATCGCATCTTCATTCTGCCGATGACCCGCACCCTGATGCTCAATCTGGGCGCCATCCTGGCCATCGTCATCCTGCAGCCGAGCGGTATCGCGCTGTTCACCGGCATGCTGCTGCCCCAGGTGCTGCTGATCGTCATCCAGCACCGCCGCCTGGGCTATCTCGGCGAGCGCTCGGTGGCCTTCGAGAAGCCCGAAGGCAGTCCCTTCGCCGTGACCTTCGCTCCCGTGCTGCTCGCCGCCGGCGCCCAGCAGGGTTGCATGCTGGCGGAGCGTTTCTTCGCCTCGCTGCTGGCGGAGGGCAACATCACCATGCTGTCCTTCTCCTACCGCATCGTGACCATTCCGCTGACGCTCTATGCGCTGTCCATCCTGGCGATGATCTTTCCCGAGCTGACCCGCAGCTGGAACGAGGGCAATGCCGACAAGTACAGCGCGCTGATGCGCAAGGCGCTGCTCGGGACCCTGCTGTTCCTGGTGCCGGCGGCCGTGGTGCTGTTCAGCTACTCCGAGCCGGTGGTCAAGGTGCTGCTGGAGCGCGGGGCCTTTGGCGCCGAGCAGAGCGCGGCGACCGCCACCCTGGTGGTGGCCTATGCCCTGGGTCTGCCCTGGATGGGGCTGGCCCTGCTGTGGGGGCGTGCCCTGCTGTCGCAGCAACGCGCCCGGACCTTCCTCTACGCCACCCTGGCCAGCTCCTTCATCACCGTGGCCCTGGACGCTGTTGTCTATCGGCCATTCGGTGCCCAGGGACTGGCCTACTCCTTTACCACCGGAGCCTTCCTGCAGGCGGTATTCATGGCGCTGGCGCTCTATCGCCACTCCCTGGCCGGCCTGCACCTGTCGCTGCTGCTGCGCTGGTTCAGCGCGGGCAGCGCAGTGGCCCTGCTGAGTTTCCTGTTGCCCAAGCCGGTCGGCCTGCTGGAGCTGATCGTCAGCGTCAGCGTGGCCATGCTGGGCTTCCTGGTGCTGTTGCTGGTCCTGGGCGAACGTGACCTGTTCCGCCGCGGCTATTGGGCGCGCGGTGACTCGGGCACGGGGCGCGCTGAACCGACGAGTTGAACGGCCGTCGCTGGACGGCAAGGAAAAAGGTGGCGATCTGCAGCCATTGGTCGCTATCTGTTACGAAGTCATGAATTTTTGATTTGGCTTCGAGTCGCACGGAAAGATTGATCCCAGTCAAAGAATTTCTGATGGAAGCTTTTTTCCATTTGCAAGAGATCGGACATGTAGTTGGGGTCGGCACTTCGCATGGTGGCTTTGCTCGCTACCGACATTCTCTTTGAAAGGAATCGATCCTATGTCCTCCCAATCCCCTGTCACCCGTATCGGCATCGTCGGTACCGGCATGATCTCGCGCTGCCTGGCCCGGCTCATCAGCCGTCACTATGACGACATGACCGTGACCCGCGTCCTGACCCGCCGGCCCATCGCCACGGTCACCGACTATCCGCTGACCGAGGCGCTCACCCAGTCGGTGGCGGATCTCATCGATCATTGCGACCTGCTGGTGGAGTGCAGCGGCGACCCCTACCACGGCACCGAGATCATCGAGCGCGCCTTCGAGGCCGGCATCAAGGTGGTCACCATCAATGCCGAACTGCAGGTGACGACCGGTTCCTACCTGGCCGGCAAGGGCTTCCTGACCGAGGCCGAGGGCGACCAGCCGGGCTCGCTGGCGGCGCTGCACGAAGAGGCCGTGCAGATGGGCTTCAAGCCGCTGGTCTACGGCAACATGAAGGGCTATCTGAACCACAACCCGACGCCGGAAGACATGGCCTACTGGTCCGCGCGCCAGGGCACCAGCGTCGACCAGACCACCTCCTTCACCGACGGCACCAAGGTGCAGATCGAGCAGGTGGTGGTCGGTAACAACTATGGCGCGACCATCACCCGCCAGGGGCTGGAAGGCCTGAATTCGACCAACCTGCAGGACAGCGCCAACATCCTCGCGCAGATGGCCGAGCAACTGGGCCAGCCCATCGTCGACTACGTGATCCCCAGCGGCTACTCCGCCGGTGGCGTCTTCGTGGTCGGTCGCCATGACGAAGACCAGGCCGGTGCCATCGAGTACTTCAAGCTGGGCAAGGGCCCGTACTACGTGCTGGTGCGCCCCTTCCACCTGTGCTCCCTGGAGGTCGGCAAGACCCTGAGACGCGTCATCGCCGGCGGCAAGATCCTGCTCAACAACTCCACCACGCCGACCCTGAGCGTGGCCGCCATCATGAAGAAGCCCATGGCGGCCGGCGACGTCATCGAGCGCGGCATCGGTGGCTACAGCGTGCGCGGCGAGGCGGTCAAGATCGCTGAGTGCCCGGATCACCTGCCGATCGGCCTGCTCAAGCACAGCGTGCTCAAGCGCGCCCTGGAGCCGGGTCAGATCGTCACCTTCGACGACGTCGAACTGACCCCCAGCCGCGCCCTGGACATCGTCCTGCAACAGCATCGCGAGGCGATCCATCGCCAGCTGCTGGAAACCCAGCTGAGCGAGTCGGCCTGGAACGCCAGCGCCGATCTCGCACCGGTCGCGCTGCCCAAGGCGGTGGGTGCGGTCCTGTCCTGATTTCGCCGAGGCGGAACGCGAAGGGGCCCTGAGGGCCCCTTTTTCATTACCCGCCGCTGGCGGCGGCGCGGAGGCGGGCGACGGTGGCGGGGAGTTCGTCCATGTGCGCGATCAGGGCGGTCACGCCCAGCGCGCTCAGGGTCTCGCCATGGCTGGGCGGAATGTGGCTGGCGCCGGTAAAGCCGATGACGCGCATGCCGGCCGCCAGCGCCGCGCGCACGCCGGTGGCGCTGTCCTCGATCACCAGGCAGCGCTCCGGCGCGACACCCATCGTCCTGGCGGCCAGGAGATAGACATCGGGTGCCGGCTTGGGCTGGGCCACCATGTCGGCGCTGAAGATATGGCCCGCCACCCGCTCGACCAGATCGGCCCGGCGGACCGAGGATTCGACGCTGTGCCTGAGGCTGTTGGAGGCGACCGCCAGTGGCAGGTCGATGCTCTCCAGGGCACGCTTCACCCCGGGAATGGCTTCCACGCTGGTGGAGATCAGCGTTTCCGCCTGGGTGCGCAGGTCGCTGAACAGCGCGGGCGGCAGGGTGATGCCGAAGCGCTGCTCGACCAGGGCGAAGATGTCCCGGGTGGTCAGGCCAAAGGTCCCGTGCAGCAGGGCTTCGAGTTCGGCGCGCGGTGCATGGGCGGCCAGGCCGTCGAGGACGACGCGTTCGGCGAGGATTTCGCTGTCGACCAGCACGCCATCGCAATCGCTGATCAGCAGTTCCACAGGGGTGACGTTCATCGGTATTCCTTGCAGGGGGATTTCATGGTCGGGCCGTGGGCCCGGGCCATTCGAAACGGCGGGAAAGAAGCGCGGAAGCAGGACTGGCGAGGGTTTGCGCCGCTGTCCGAGTGGTCGAAAACCGGCTCCACAGTACCTTGCATGGCGCGACAAATTACCTCTTGTCAAAAACGATTTCGGTCTCCGGAGGGTAATCGCTTTCCAGAAAAATATGGCGTAGAGTTCGAGAACTGTGTTTGCTTGGGTCGCCGTCGATCGTGACCTGAGGCGGTAGGCTTTCCGTCCACCCCTTGCTGCTCGATTCTTGTTACTCCTTGCAACTCAGTACCGGGTGCCTGGTCTATGCAACGCGCTGCCGCGCCAGCACCTGTCATAACAAACCCGTTATTCCAAGGAGCAACACCCGTCATGTCGAATCGTCAGAACGGCACCGTCAAATGGTTCAACGAAACCAAAGGCTACGGCTTCATTACTCCCGAGAGCGGTCCGGACGTGTTCGTTCACTTCCGCGCAATCGAAGGCAAAGGTTTCAAGACCCTGGCTGAAGGCCAGAAGGTCAGCTTCGAAGTCGTGCAAGGCCAGAAGGGCATGCAGGCAGAGCACGTACAGGTCATCTGACACCTGACGTCGCCCGAAGCTCACGAAAAACCCCGGCCAGGCCGGGGTTTTTCGTTTATGGCGTGTCGAGCGGTGCTATAGCCCGCTTCACTCGACGTTCTGCGCGCTCTTTTCCGGTTCGGCCGCCAGCGGCTTGACCCGGCGCCCGGTCTCCCGCGAGGCCTGCAGGAAGATCGCCGCCGCCAGCATCGAGAGCGCGCCGACGCAGAGAAAGGTCGCGCGAAAGGCGGACAGCACCTCGGTGTCGCCATAGTCGTCCTGGAAACCGCCCAGCAGGGCGGCCGCACAGGCCACGCCAAAGCTCATGGCCAGTTGCATCACCACCGACAGCAGGCTGTTGCCGCTGGCCGCCTGCTGGTCGTGCAGGTCGATGAGGGTAATGGTGTTCATGGCGGTGAACTGCATGGAATTCACCGCGCCGAGGATGCCGAGGTGGATGAGCAGCCAGACGAAGGGCGTCGAGGGACCGATCAGGGCGAGGCTGGCGATCAGGCAACCCAGTAGCAGGGTGTTGCCCACCAGCAGGCGGCGATAGCCGAGGCGCCCGATCAGCGGACCGGCGATGGGCTTGGCCAGCATCGCCGACAGCGCCAGGGGCATCATCAGCAGGCCGGCCTGGGTCGGCGAGTAGCCGAGGCCCACCTGGAACAGCAGCGGGATGAGAAAGGGCAGGGCGCCGCTGCCGAGGCGGGCGAAGAGATTGCCGAAGATTCCCACCGCGAAGCTGCGGATGCGAAACAGCTCGGCGGAGAACAGTGGCTGGTCGTGGTGCAGGGCGCGCAGCCAGTAGGCCACCATGCAGGCCATGCCGGCCATCAGCAACAGCACCACCCGCACATGGGGCAGGTGCAATTCGCCGAGGCCTTCCAGGGCGATGCTGATGAGGATCATGGAAGTGCCGAAGAGCAGGAAGCCCAGGCCGTCGAAGCGTTGCGGCAGGGGGCTGCGCAGATCCGGCAGCAGGCGGCGGGTGGCCAGGCAGCCGAGGATGCCCACTGGCAGGTTGATCAGGAAGATCCAGTGCCAGGACACGGCTTCCACCAGCCAGCCACCCAGGGCCGGGCCGGCCAGAGGGCCGATCAGGCCGGGAATGGTGATGAAGCTGAGGATGCGGACCAGCTCGCTGCGCGGATAGACGCGCAGGATCACCAGGCGCCCCACCGGCAGCATCAGCGAACCGCCGAGGCCCTGGATTACCCGGGCGGCGATCAGCAGGTTGAGGCTGGGCGCCAGGGCGCAGAGCAGCGAGCCAAAGGTGAAGAGGGCGATGGCGGTGAAGAAGACGCGGCGACTGCCGAAGCGATCGGAAATCCAGCCCGAGGCGGGAATCAGCAGCGCGACAGTGAGCAGGTAGGCGATCACCACCCCCTGCATGCGCAGCGGATTCTCGCCGAGGTCGGCGGCCATGCGCGGCAGGGCGGTGTTGACGATGGTCGCGTCCAGCGACTGCATGAAGAAGGCCACGGCGATCAGCCAGGGAAGCCAGCGGGCCGTGGTGGTATCCAGGGTCGGGGAGGGCATGGGAGGTCCTTGTCGAGACAGCCGACTACCCGCTCTCTGACTGTCTGGCGGCGGCAGGGTGCCCCGCTCCTTCAGCGCGAGCGGGAATCTAGCAGCGCCTCGATCCGCTGGTCCTTCTCTGCCCAGAGCGTGCTGACCCACTGCTGGAAGCCTGCGCGGAATTCCGCATCTTCGCTGTAGTCACCCGCCCAGCGCGCCGGATCCAGAGGTCGCGCGCGAATATCGATGATAACGCGTTTGACTCGTCCGCAGAGCAGGTCCCAGAAGCCGGGCACGCGACCGTCGGGATAGACCAGGGTGACGTCCAGCAGGGTGTCCAGCTGCTCGCCCATGGCGGCGAGGACGAAGGCCATGCCGCCGGCCTTGGGCTTGAGCAGGTGGCGATAGGGCGACTGCTGCTCCGCATGCTTGGCGGCGGTGAAGCGGGTGCCTTCCAGGTAGTTGACGATGGTCACCGGCTGGCGGCGGAATTTCTCGCAGGCGCGGCGGGTGATGGCCAGGTCCGCGCCCTTGAGTTCCGGGCGGCGGGCCAGCTGGGCGCGGGTGTATCTCTTCATGAAGGGGTAGTCCAGCGCCCACCAGGCGAGCCCCAGGAAGGGTACCCAGATGAGCTCCTTCTTCAGGAAGAACTTGAAATAGGGCACCTTGCCGTTGAAGGTCTCGATGAGCGCGGGGATATCGACCCAGGACTGGTGATTGCAGATGACCAGGTAGGAGCGGTCACGGCTGAGCGCCTCGGTGCCGCGGATGTCCCAGTCGGTGGGGGTGAGGCGGGCGAAGATGGCCTTGTTGATCTCGGCCCAGGTCTCGGCGATGGCGGTGACCACCCGGGAGCAGAGGTCGCGCAGCGCGACAAGGGGCAGCAGCTTGATCAGGGCGAATACCAGTAGCGGACCGATCATGACCAGGGTGTTCAACAGGAGCAGCGCAGAGACGGTGATACCGGTCAGGAGGTGCATGGATTCTCTCGTCTAGAACTTGGGGCGATAGTCTTTGGCGTGACATAGCATTTTGCGATCATCCGCCTCTGGATGGCTGCCGCCGATCCGCTGCGAAGTGAACGCCATGCTCAAAAAGGTTACCAGTGCCGAGGTCTGCCTCGGCATGTACATCCACAAATTCGAAGGCAGCTGGATCGACCATCCGTTCTGGAAGGCGCGCTTCCTGCTGCAGGAGCCACGCGACCTGCAGAAGATCCAGGACAGCGCGGTGACCGCGGTGTGGATCGATATTGCCAAGGGCCTGGATTGCCGGTCCCCGAGCGAGTGCTCATCCGCCCTGGAACCGGTGGCGGTCCCTGAGCCCGTTGCCGCGCCGGTCGCTGCCCCCGCGGCGCTCCCCGCTGCCGCTCCGACCCCGGAGACGGACACCGCACCGGTCGCCGCCATCAGTTGTCCGCAGGAAATGGCGCAGGCGTCGGCGGTCAGCGCCCACGCCAAGCAGGAGGTGGCGCGGCTGTTCCAGGACGTGCGCCTGGGCCAGGCCATCGAGCTGAGCGAAGTGGCGACCGTGGTCGAGCAGATCTCGGCGTCGGTGTTGCGGCACCCCACGGCACTGATCAGCCTGACGCGGCTGCGCACGGTCGACGAGTATACCTACATCCATTCGGTGTCGGTCTGCGCCCTGATGACGGCGGTGGCGCGGCAAATGGACCTGCCGGCTGAGCAGGTGCTGCTGGCCGGTCAGGCCGGTCTGCTGCACGACGTGGGCAAGATGCGCACCCCCGTCGAGGTGCTCAACAAGCCGGGCAGGCTGACCGAGGCCGAATTCGCCGTGATGCGGCGGCATCCCGAGGAAGGCGTCGCCCTGCTGCAGCAGTGGGGCGCATCCGCGGAGGTCATCGACGTCTGCCTGCACCATCACGAGAAATTCGATGGCAGCGGCTATCCCCATGGGTTGGCCGGCAACCAGATCAGTCTGCTGTCGCGCATCGCCGCGGTCTGCGACGTCTATGACGCCGTCTCCTCGACCCGGCCCTACAAGACCGCCTGGAGTCCGGCCGAGGCGATCCGGCGCATGGCGGAGTGGAAGGGGCACTTCGATCCCCGGGTGTTCCAGGCCTTCGTCAAGACGCTGGGCATCTATCCGATCGGCTCCCTGGTGCGGCTGAGCAACGAGCAGCTGGCGGTGGTGGTCGAGCAGCACCCGGACAGCCTGCTGACCCCGCGGGTGCGGGTATTCTTTTCCGCGCGTTCGCGCACGCCGCTGCCGCAGCGGTTGCTGGATCTCGCCCGGCCGCCCGCCGACGAACGCATCGTGCGGCGGGAAGATCCGCAGGAGTGGGGCTTTCGCAATCTGGAGCGGCTCTGGCAGCAGGCCTAGCGCCGGCTCAGGGGCGGGTCGCCTGCAGCGAGGGCCGCTCGCCGGTACGGGCGTACCAGGCGGCGATGCGCGGACAGTCGCTGCGCCAGGCCCAGGTGGGGATGCGGAAGTCCAGATAGCCGAGCAGGCAGGCCATGCCCAGGCTGGCCACGTCGAATTCGCCCTCCAGTTCGGCGATGGCCTCGCGCTCGAAGTAGTCCAGCGCCCGGGCGATCTTTTCCTGCTGGTTGTCCAGCCAGAGCTTCCACTGCATGCCCGGTGGGCGCATGAAGCTCTCGTAGCGGATCTGCACCGCGGCTTCCATCATGGCGTCGCACAGCGAGGCCAGGGTCAGGCGCCGCCAGCGCTCCGGGCCCTGCCGCGGGATCAGCGGGGTGCGCGCGTGCAGGGTATCCAGGTAGTCGAGGATGACGCGGCTGTCGTGCAGGCAGGTGCCATCGGCCAGGCGCAGGGCAGGAATCTTGCCGGCGGGGTTGGTATCGAGGACGTCGCGATTGGGGTTGAGCGGCGTCTGCTGGACGATTTCCACCTCCACCTGCTCGATCAGGTCCGTCTCGTGGAGCATCACCACGACTTTGCGACCGAAGGGCGAGGCGGGAGTGTGGTACAGGATCATGGACATGGGCCGGGCTCTCCAGAAGGCAGGACTGCATTCGCTTGTGGCGAATCCCTGCACTGTAAGCCCTAGGCCGTCCCGGGTAAAAGATGGCCTTGGTCGTAGGTGGCCGGATCAGGCCAGGCCGGGTAGCTCGACGTATACCCCCAGCCCGCGTCCCTGCAGGCCTTCGCCCAGGTGCAGGCTGCCGCCATGGATTTCGACGATGCGCTTGACGATGGGCAGCCCCAGGCCGCTGCCGACGTTCTGGCCAGCGCTCTCGCTGCGGTAGAAACGAGTGAAGATCACCGCCCGTTCTTCCGGACTGACCCCGGGGCCGCTGTCGCAGACGTCGATACGTACCTGGCCGGGCACCTCCTCGACGACCCGGACCAGCACCTGGCCGCCGCTGGGGGTATAGCGGATGGCATTGCCCACCAGGTTGGTGAGCAGCACGCCCAGCCAGGTGGGAATACCCGACAGCCTGACCTCCTGATCCTCCAGCACCAGGTCGATGTTCTTCTCGATGGCCAGGGGCGCGAGTTCCGACAGGGTATCCGCCGCCAGCCGGCCAAGATGGACGGGGACGAACTGCTCCTGCAGGGCGCCGCTGTCCAGCCGCGCCAGGAGCAGGATCTGCTCCATCAGCTGGCTGATGCGTTCGGCGCTGCGACGCACCTGCACCAGGCCGCGGGCATGGGCCTGGGGGTCGCTGGACCTCAGGGCGACCTGGGTGTGGGTCAGCAGACTGGCGAGGGGGGTGCGGATCTCGTGGGCGGCGTCGCTGGTCAGCCGGCGCTCCGCCTCCAGGGCCCCGTCCAGGCGTTCCAGCAGGGCGTTGATCTCCTCCACCAGGACCGCGGCTTCCAGCGGCACCCGGCTCAGCGGCAACGGCTCCAGGCGCTGGGCGGAGCGCTGCTTGATCTGCGCGGCCAGCTGGCGCAGGGGTTCCAGACCGCGGGTGACGCCGAACCAGATGAGGGCGGCCAGCACCGGCAGGGCCAGGGCCAGGGGAAACAGCGAGCCGAGCAGCAGCAGGTTGGTGGCGCCGCGGCGATCGGCCAGGTTTTCGTAGATCCAGATGCGCCCCTCGCCGCTGCTCAGCCGCAGCACGCGCCAGTGCTGCCCCTCGGCCAGCAGGCTGCTGAAGCCGGGCGGCTGGTCGGCCAGACCGACCGGCGGCGCCGGGGTGCCGAGGCGCTGATCACCGGCCTGCAGCAGATAGCCCAGGGCGTTGCGCCGCTTGAACAGCGGCAGGTCGGCGATGGCCGTGCGGCTGCGCTCCAGGGCCCGGGCCGCGGGCGGCAGACTGCGGTCACCGCCCTCGCCCAGGGTGGCCAGGTGCAGGGCGGCCGAGCCGAAGTCGAGCATGTCCTCGTCCGCCAGGCGATTCACCTGGCGCAGGACCAGCTGGTAGGTCACCAGGGCGGCGATCAGCCAGCAGGCGAAGATGCCGCACAGCAGCAGCGTCAGCAGCCGCCGGCGCAGCGAGACGGCCGGGCCGTCGGTCATGGAGCCGGCCGCTCGGGCTGGTCGATGCCGTAGCCGATGCCGCGCACGGTGCGGATCAGGCTGGTGCCGAGCTTGCGTCTGAGGTGATGGATATGCACCTCGATGGCGTTGCTCTCGACGTCACCGTCCCAGCCATAGAGCGCCTGCTCCAGGCGATTGCGCGAGAGCACCTTGCCCATGTTTTCCAGCAGCAGGCGCAGCAGGGCGTATTCCCGCGGTGCCAGCTCCACCGGCTGGCCGGCCAGGGTCACCCGGTGGGTGGCCGGATCGACCCGCAGCTCGTTGTGCTCCAGTTGCGGCAGGGCCCGGCCGGCGCTGCGGCGGGTGAGGGCGCGGACCCGGGCGAGCAGTTCGTCCAGGTCGAAGGGTTTGGTCAGGTAGTCGTCGGCGCCGGTGTCCAGGCCGGTGACCCGGTCGGTGACCTTGTCGCGGGCGGTGAGGATCAGCACCGGGGTGGCGTCGCCGCGCTTGCGCAGCGCGGCCAGGACCTCGAGTCCCGAGCGGCGGGGCAGGCCGATGTCGAGCACCACCAGATCGAAGGGATCGGTTTCCAGCGCAGCCTGGGCGGCCTGGCCATCGGTCACCCAGTCGACGGTATCGCCTTCCAGGGCCAGGCCGGCGCGGATGCCGTCGCCCAGCAGCATGTCGTCTTCGGCCAGCAGTATTCTCATCGGATTTTCCCAGGCGGTTGAGCGGTTTTACCGCTCCGGGCCGGCCTCGGCAAGAGCGGTGACCATCTCCAGGATGGTCAGCCTCCAGCCTAGGCCAGGGCGCTTAAGGCCGGATTAACACGGCTCAGGGACGCTGGGCGCTGACCCGCCAGATCGTATTGCCGACATCGTCGGCCACCAGCAGGCCGCCGTGGCCATCGTTGACCACCCCGACCGGACGTCCCTGGGCCTCTTCCTTGCCATTGAGGAAACCGGTCAGCAGGTCGCGCGGCGGGCCGCTGGGCTTGCCGTTCTGGAAGGGCACGAAGACGACCTTGTAGCCGCTCTTGGGATCGCGATTCCAGGAGCCGTGCTGGCCGACGAACATGCCGTGGCGAAACGCCGTCGGCAACCCGCTGTCGGCGCTCGCGAAGGCCAGGCCCAGGGAGGCGGTGTGGGTACCCAGGGCGTAGTCCGGGGTCAGCGCCTTGGCCACCAGATCCGGGCGGGGCGGCTGTACCCGGCTGTCCACGGTCTTGCCCCAGTAGCTGTAGGGCCAGCCATAGAAGCCGCCGTCCTGCACCGAGGTGGCATAGTCCGGCACCAGGTCGCTGCCGATCTCGTCGCGTTCGTTGACCACCGTCCACAGTTTGCCGGTGCTGGGCTCCCAGTCCAGCCCATTGGGGTTGCGCAGACCGGTGGCGAACAGGCGTTTCTGGCCGCTGGCGCGATCCAGCTCCCAGATGGCGGCGCGGCCTTCCTCGATATCCAGGCCGTTTTCGCCGACGTTGCTGTTGGAGCCCACGGTGAGATAGAGCTTCTTGCCGTCGCGACTGGCGATGACGTTCTTGGTCCAGTGGTGATTGATGCCCGCCGGTAGCTCGGTGACCGTCACCGGCTGGCCTTCCAGGCGAGTCGCACCGGGGCGATAGGAGAAGCGCACCAGGGCATCGGCATTGGCGACATAGAAGTCCTCGCCCACCAGCACCATGCCGAACGGCGAATGCAGCTGTTCGGCGAAGACGGTGCGGGTCTCGGCGACGCCATCGCCGTCGGCATCGCGCAACAGGGTGATGCGGTCGGCGCTGGGCACCCCGGCGCCGGCCTTCTTCATGAACAGACCCGCGATCCAGTTCTTGATCCCGGGAAAGCCCTCGCGCTTGGGCGCATTGCTTTCCGCCACCAGCACATCGCCATTGGGCAGCACATAGAGCCAGCGCGGATGGTCCAGGCCACGGGCGAAGGCCTGGACCTGGGTGCCGGGCGCGGCAGTGGGCTTGCCGCCTTCGGGCCAGCCGACCGCCGGGGCCACGTTGATGGTCGGCAGCAGTGTCTTGTGGGGTTCCGGCAGGGTCGGCGTCGGCCCATAGCCGGCTTCGCGCTGCAGGCGCGCGGTCTCGCCGCAGCCGAGCAGGGTCACGGCGGCCAGGGTCAGGGCCAGGGTACGCAAGGGATGGGGCGTGCTCAGGGGCATGGCAGGGCTCTCGCGAGGGGCTCGCAGGATAGAGCCCGGCTGCCGGCGAACGTTCCGGGGCTGGTTCCGTGGCCATCCTGGGCATCTGTGCAGTCCGGTTTTGAAAATGACTCTTTTTCCCCAGTCGGTCTTTTTGAGTGCTCGGGCGCTGCGCTCGTTTTTTCACGGATACGGAAAGTCTTGCCGATTCAAGGTGTTAGCGGGACTGCGCCGAGGTCTGCGGAAAAGCGCCGGCTATCTGACGTAAATCAAAGCGTAACCATCTGTTTTTGAACGAAAAAATTCACTAAAGCTGGCGCAGCTGACGCCGATAGCTGCCCCAACAATGACGACGAAGTCGCACCCAGTGGCGCCGCAAGCGGACGCGGCCGCCTGAACTCGCCTACGCCAGGACCCGCTAGCTTGCGGGGGCGGGGAGTCTTTCTTTTCACAGGTGCAGTCATGCAATCCCTTACCCGGCGCTTGCGCCAGTTTTCCCTGCGGCTGGCCGGTACCCTGGCCCTGAGCAGCGCACTCCTGGGTTCGGCCCAGGCGGTCGACCTGGTCGGTCTCAACTTCTCCGGTGCCGGCTTCGCCAGCCAGGTGCTACCCGGCCTCAACAACCGCAACTACATCTTTCCCAGCGAACAGCACTTCAAGGACTGGAGCGCCAAGGGCATCAAGCTGGTGCGCTTTCCGATCATCTGGGAGCGCATCCAGCCCAACCTGAATTCGATGCTGGATCCGGACTATGGCGCCCTGGTCACCCAGACGCTGAATTACGCCCAGAAGTATGGCGTCAAGGTGATCCTCGACCTGCACAACTATGCGCGCTATCGCGGCGAGGTGATCGGCGCGGGCAAGGTCACCTACTTCAACTACTGGGACGTGACCTATCGCCTGGCCTTCCGCTTCGGCAAGCACCCGGCGCTCTTCGGTTACGACATCATGAACGAGCCCCACGACGCCGTGGCCTTCTGGCCGACCGCCGCCCAGCACGGCATCAACGGCATCCGTACCGTGGACAGCGTCCACCCCATCATCGTCGAGGGCAACGGCTGGTCCAGCGCCGCGCGCTGGCCGCAGTGGAACGATCCGCTGCTGGCGCTCAAGGACCCGGCCAACAAGCTGATCTTTTCCGCCCACGTCTATTTCGACAATGACGGTGGCGGCCAGTACGCCAGCAAGGACATGAGCGGCTTCGACCCCATGGTCGGGGTGAATCGCGTCAAGCCCTTCGTCGACTGGCTGAAGAAGAACGGCAAGCAGGGCTACATCGGCGAATTCGGCGTGCCGGACGACGATCCGCGCTGGCTGGTGGCCATGGACAACATGCTGGCCTATCTCAAGCAGCACTGCATTCCGGCCAGCTACTGGGCCGCCGGTCCCGGCTGGGGCAACTACAACCTGGCGGTGGAACCCATCAACGGCGTGGATCGACCCCAGTGGGCGACCCTGAAGAAGTACGTCGACAGCAGCAGCTGCGCGAGCATCGGTCCCAAATAAGCCCGGCCAGCGATGGCGGTCCCCGGGGTCGGCAGGCTACCCTTGCCTTTTAACCGTGCCAGCCCCGAGGACCTCTCATGAGCCAGATTCCCGCCGACCTGCGTTATGCCGCCAGCCACGAATGGGCCCGTCTGGAAGCCGACGGTAGCGTGACCGTCGGCATTTCCGACCATGCCCAGGAAGCCCTGGGCGATGTGGTCTTCATCGAACTGCCGGAAGTCGGCAAGACTCTCGCCGCCGGTGACCAGGCCGGGGTGGTGGAATCGGTGAAGGCGGCCTCGGACATCTATGCCCCGGTGGGCGGCGAGGTGATCGCCGTCAACGAGGCCCTGGCCGACGCCCCCGAGCAGGTCAATGGCGAGCCCTATGGCGCCTGGTTCTTCAAGCTCAAGCCGCAGGATGCGGCCGAGCTGGACAAGCTGCTCGACGCCGACGGCTATCGCGCCGCCAGCGAGAGCTGAGGCGCCATCCGCCGCCCGGACCCCGAGCAAAAAAGAACCCCGCGCGGCGTGGCCGGCGGGGTTCTTTTTTGCCTGACCCTTACTGGGTCAGGATACGCATGGCGAGATCGCTGTCGCTGGCCTTGAGGCCCGGCTCGGCGGCGCGCATGTCGCGCAGCGCGGCCTCCAGGTAGGGGCCACGGATCTGGCCGTTGCTGGCCAGGTAGGAGCTGGCGTCGTCCTGGGTGGCGGCGACGATCTTGTGGTCGTCACGGCTGGTGGTATAGAACGAGCCCGAGGTCGCCCCGAGGGTCGCGGCATGCCGCCAGAACCGGGCATCCGCATTGGCGGCGGTGGTCGCGGCCAGCAGCGGCAGGCCGATCAGGGAAACCAGAGCAAGCTTCTTCAGGCGCATGGATGAGATCTCCTTCATGAGGTTTCCTATAGAGAGCTCAGACGTCCTTTGAGTTCCAGCGCCCTGTGCCGGCTTCTTCGCCGGCGCCTAGTGCTGGATCATGCTGTGGATGCGCTCCGCCAGGGCATCGATGTCGAAGGGCTTGATCAGCATGTCCATGTTCTCGCCGAGGAATTCGCCGCGCACCTTGGCGTTCTTGGCATAGCCGGTGATGAACAGCACCTTGAGCTCGGGGCGCCGACCACGGGCGATCTCGGCGAGCTGGCGGCCGTTCATGCCGGGCAGGCCGACGTCGCTGATGAGCAGGTCCAGCCGCTGATCGCTCTCGATGATCGGCAGGGCGCCATCGGCATCGCTCGCCTCCAGCGCGGTGTAGCCCAGCTCCGCGAGCACCTCCAGCACGATCATGCGCACCGCGTATTCGTCCTCCACCACCAGCACGGTCTGGCCGGCTTCGGCGCGGGGCGCGACCTTGAGCGTCGGTTGATCGGTGGCGGCGGCAGCCACCTCCGGATGGCGCGGCAGATAGAGACTGATGGTGGTGCCCTGGCCCTGTTCGGTGTCGATGCGCGCGGTGCCGCCGGACTGCTTGACGAAGCCGTAGATCATCGACAGGCCGAGCCCCGTGCCCTGGCCGGCCGGCTTGGTGGTGAAGAAGGGTTCGAAGGCCTTGGCCTTGACCTCCGGTGGCATGCCGGTGCCGGTGTCGGCCACGCTCAGGCGCACATAGTCGCCCGGCGTCAGGGATTCGCGTGCAGCCGCCTCGGCGTCGAGGCTGAGGTTGGCGGTGGCGATGCATAGCTCGCCGCCGGCGGGCATGGCGTCGCGGCCATTGATGACCAGGTTGAGCAGGGCGTTTTCCAGCTGGTGGGTATCGCTGTGGGCCAGCCAGGCGACCGCTGCCAGATCCAGGCGCAGGGCGACGTTTTCGCCCACGGTGCGCACCAGCAGGTCCTGCAGCGAGCCAACCAGCTGGTGGACGTCCACCGGCTGCGGGTCCAGGGTCTGGCGGCGGGCGAAGGCCAGCAGCCGGTGGGTGAGGGCGGCGGCGCGGTCGGCCGAATTGACCGCGGCGTTGATGTAGCGATCCAGGTCCTGGGTGCGGCCGTTGGCGATGCGCAGACGGATCAGGTCGAGGGCGCCGACGATGCCGGTGAGCATGTTGTTGAAGTCGTGGGCGATGCCGCCGGTGAGCTGGCCGATGGCTTCCATCTTCTGCGACTGGCGCAGGGCTTCCTCGGTGCGCTCGCGTTCGTAGATCTCGGCGATCAGCCGCGCATGGCTGCGCCCCAGTTCCTGGGTGCGTTCGGCGATGCGCTGCTCCAGCTGGTCGGTGGTCTGCCGTGCCTCGGTGACGTCCACGCCACAGCCCACCAGGCCATGGAATTCGCCGTCGAGCTCCAGGCGCGGGGTGCCCTCCAGGCGCAGCCAGCGCCATTCGCCCTGGGCGTTGCGCACCCGCACCTCGGCACGCAGCGCGCTGTGGGTGGCGACGGCCTGCTTGAAGGCGCCCTCGAAGGCCGGGCATTCGCTGTCCGGCAGCAGGGCGCTCCAGCCCTGGTCGTGCAGATCGGCGTCGTGCAGATCGAATTCGCTGGCGAAGCGCTGGTTGACGAATTGCAGCTGGCCGTCGGCGTCGCAGGCCCAGATCAGCACCGGGGCGCTGTCGGCCATGAGCCGGAAACGGCCCTCGCTCTCGCGCTGGGCGTCCTGGGAGCGCTGCCGGCAGATGGCCGACCAGAGCCGGTCGGTGACGTCGCGCAGAAATTGCACCTCGCCTTCCGTCCACAACCGGGCGCGCTGATCATGGGCGACGAACAGCGCGCGCAGGCGACCGTCTTCATAGAGCGGGATGTCCACCAGCGCCGCGATCTCCAGATCGAGCAGGCGCTGCGCATTGGCCTGGGCGCGCGGGTCCTGGCTGACGTCGTCGATCACCAGGGGCGCTTCGCCCTCCTGGCTGCCCAGGCTGTCGGGGGCGAGCAGCGGATAGGCCAGGGCCTGGTCGAAGTGGCCATTGGGCGTCCACATCTGGTGCGGGACGAAGGTGCCGCGACTCTCGTCCAGACGGGCATAGCCGACCCGGCGCAGGCCCAGTCGGGTACCCACCAGTTCCAGGGCCGCGGCCACCCCGGCGCTTTCCGGGTCGCCTTCGCGCAGGCGGTCGCCCAGTTCGATGAGGGCGTGCTGGCGGGCTTCGGCGGCGCGGCGCTCCTCGATCTGCCGGCGCAGCTGGCGATTGGTCTCGCTGATGCGATCGGCGTCATGGCGTTCGCGGGTGATGTCGCGGGCGATGCCCACCAGCCGCCGCTGACCGCCGGGCTCCAGGCGTTCGCGGCCGCGGATGCTCAGCCACACCGGTTCGCCCTGGCGCGGACTGCGCACGCGAAAGGTCAGCCGCAGGTCATAGGCATTGCCGCCGCCCTGGATGGCCGCGCTGACATAGGCTCGCACCCGGGGCGCATCGGCGGGGTGCAGGGCGCGCAGCAGCGCCGCGCCGCGCAGGGTGCAGCGGCGCTCCGTGGCCCCGACCAGATGGGCGAGGCGCGAATCCCAGCTGATCAGGTCGCGGTCGATGTCATAGTCCCAGACGCCCAAGTCGGCCACGTCCATGGCCAGGGCGATGCGCTGCTCGGCCAGACGCAGGGCGTCGGCTGCGGCGGTGCGCTCGATGACGATGCGGATGCGCTCGGCCACCTCGCGTACCAGGGCGACGTCGCCGATGGTCCAGTGGCGGGGCGTGTCGGCATAGAGGAACAGCAGACCCACCAGCTGTTCTTCGGCGAGCAGGGGCACCACCAGGCCGGCGCGCACGCCATGCTCCACCAACTGGGTGCGCATCTCGCCCAGGCGACTGTCCTGGGTGCTGTCTTCCACGCTGACGATGATGCCGCGGCGCAGCTCCTCCACCGCCGAGGTGTGCCAGTGCGCCAGGCTGGGCAGGTTGAGACGGTGGGTTCGGCCCTGTTCGAGCCAGTCGCTGTCGATGGTCAGGCTGCCGTCGCGGCCGACCCGGGCATAGCCGATGCGCTGCACGGCGAGCAGGTGGCCGAGGCTGTCGCCCAGTACCGAGGCGACTTCGCCGGTGTGGGTCACGCCATGCAGCAGGTCGCCCAGTTCGAGCAAAAAGCGCTGGCGGTCATGGCTGCGGATGCGTTCGCTGAGGTCGACGAAGGTGCAGATGGCGCCCTGGACCTCGCCGTCGCGCCAGAGCGGCTGGGCGCGCCATTCCACCGGCAGCAGACTGCCGTCCTCGCGCAGCAGGGCGTCGGCGGACAGGTGCAGGGTGGCGCCTTCGCTGGCGGCGCGCTGCAGGGCGCGGGCGCCATCCTCGCTGCGGGCGGAGCTGAGCCGGGTGTCCAGGCGCTCGCCGAGGATGTCGCGGTCCTCGGGCAAGCCGAGCATCTGCCGGAAGGCGCGGTTGCAGAGGGTGGCACGGCCCTGGCGATCCAGGGCGCAGAAGCCCTCGTGGGTCGATTCGAGCAGCAGGTGGGCGAAGGCCTCGCTCTCCCGCAGCGCCGTTTCCGCCCGCTTGCGGCTGTCGATGTCCTGGGCCACGCCCACCCAGTGCTCGATCTCGCCGCTGGCATTGGTGAAGGGCATGGTGCGGGTTTCGAACCAGCGATAGTGACCCTCGGCATCGCGCAGCTGCAATTCCAGGCTGCCGGCGACGCGTTGCTCGCGCACCTCGCGCCAGCGCCGCAACAGCTGCGGACGCTGCTCGGGATGGATGGCGCCGGCCCAGAGATCGGGGTCGGCGACCACGCTGGCCGGACTCAGGCCGCTGTATTCGTACCAGTAGCGATTGGCGTATTCGAAGCTGCCATCGGGCCGCGCGAACCAGATGATCTGCGGATTGACGTCCATTAGCGCGCGGTAGTGGGTTTCGTCGAGGGTGCTGTGCCGCGCCGGCGAGGCCGCCTGCAGCCGCGTCTCGAACAGGCGCAGCACCTGGCGCGCCAGGCGTTCGAGGCCGCTCAGGCGTGCGGCGTTCAGCTCGCGCGGTTGCCAGTCGAGCACGCAGAGGGTGCCGAGAAAGACGCCTTCGGCCGTCCGCAGCGGGGCGCCGGCATAGAATCTCAGCCCGGCCGGATCGGTCACCAGCGGATTGTCGGTAAAGCGCGGATCCTGGCTCAGGTCCTCGATCTGCCGCGCCTCCCGGGCATCGTGCAGGTGCTGGCAGAAGGACAGCGCCAGGGGAATTTCCGCCACGCCCAGGCCGCGTTCGGCGATGAACAGCTGCTGCTCCTCGCCAAGCAGGTTGACCGCGGCGATGGGCGTCTCGCAGAGGGTGGCCGCCAGTTCCACCAGGTCGTCGAGGGCCGGCTCCGGCTGGCCGTCGAGCAGGCCGCAGGTGGCCAGGAGCGCCTGGCGGCGACGGCGCTGCTCGGCGTCCTCGGCACCCACGGCAGGGTTCACGACGGTTGTCTGCACGGCTGGCTATCCTTGTTCCGCTCGCGGGCTGCTGGACCTAACGTTCGCTCTGGGGCGTGACGCGCAAGACTTCTTCCACGGTGGTGAAGCCGGCGGCGATCTTTTGCGCACCGGACAGCCGCAGGCTGCGCATGCCTTCCTTGAACGCCTGCCGCCGCAGCGCGGTGATGTCGGTATCCGCCGTCACCAGTTCGCGCAGACTATCGGAGAGGGTGAGGATTTCGTATACCCCGGCACGACCGCGATAGCCGGTGTCACGACATTCCGGGCAACCCACCGGCTGCATGGCGCCGGTGGGCAGCGGGGCGTTCCACGGCTTGGTCAGTTCCTGCCAGGCGGCCGGGTCCAATTCGGTGGGCGTCTTGCAGGCCGGGCAGAGGGTCCGCACCAGCCGCTGGGCCATGACGCCGAGCACCGTGGCGCGGATCAGGTAGTAGGGCACGCCCAGTTCGATCAGGCGACTCACCGAGCTGGGGGCATCGTTGGTGTGCAGGGTGGAGAGCACCAGGTGCCCGGTCAGGGCCGCCTGGATGGCCATCTCGGCGGTTTCCAGGTCGCGGATCTCGCCGATCATGATGATGTCCGGGTCCTGCCGCATCAGCGCCCTGACGCCACTGGCGAAGGTCACCTCGATGTTGGGCTGCACCTGCATCTGGTTGAAGGCGTCCTCCACCATCTCGATGGGATCTTCGATGGTGCAGACGTTGACCTCGGGCGTGGCCAGCTGCTTGAGGGTGGTGTACAGCGTGGTGGTCTTGCCCGAACCGGTGGGACCGGTGACCAGGATGATGCCGTTGGGTTGCCCGGTCATGCCGGCCCAGCGGCGCAGGTCGTCGGCGGAAAAGCCGAGCTGGTCGAAGCTCTTGAGCAGCACGTCCGGGTCGAAGATCCGCATCACCAGCTTTTCGCCGAAGGCGGTGGGCATGGTCGACAGGCGCAGTTCGACTTCCTTCTCGCCGGCCATGCGCGTCTTGATCCGGCCGTCCTGGGGCTTGCGCTTCTCGGCGACGTTCATGCGGCCGAGGTTCTTGATCCGGCTGACCACCGCCAGGGTGACCTGGGCCGGGAACTGGTAGACGGTGTGCAGCACCCCGTCGATGCGAAAGCGCACCGCGCCCTGCTCGCGACGCGGCTCGACGTGGATATCGCTGGCGCGCTGCTGGAAGGCGTACTGGAACAGCCAGTCGACGATGTTGACGATGTGGGCGTCGTTGGCATCCGGCTCGCCATCGGCGGCGCCGAGATTGACCAGCTGCTCGAAGTTGCCGACGCCGCTGGTCTTCTGCTCCACCGCCGAGGCGCCGGTGACCGAGCGCGCCAGGCGAAAGAATTCCTGGGTGTAGCGGGTGATGTCCGCCGGGCTGGCCACCACGCGCTTGATCGGCCGCTGCAGCACATGGGTGAGGTTGCTTTCCCAGCTGTGCACGAAGGGCTGGGCGCTGGCCACCGTCACCTCGTCCGGGCTCACCGCCACGGCGAGGATCTTGTTGCGCTGGGCGAAGGCGTAGGACATCAGCGGGGTGACCGAGGCCACGTCCACCTTGAGCGGATCGATGCGGTAGAAAGGCTGGCCCGAATACTCGGCGAGCCAGCGGGTGAGGCTGTCCAGATCCAGCTTGCGCCCCGGGCGACTGAGGTCGTCCACGCTCTGCGCCGCCAGGAACTCCAGCGGGTGCTGCTGCGGATTGGCCGAACCGCGGCGCAGGAGCAGGCACTGTTCGGCGGTCTGCTGGTCGATCCGCTGCTGGCTGACCAGCTCGCGCAGGATGTCGCCCAGGTCGAGCCAACGATCAGCGGAAGGGGAAGCTATGGCGGACATCTGGACTCCTTGAAAAGGTGGTCGCACTCGGGGTGGCGCCCGGTGCCTGACCGGGGACGACCCGCCTGCGCTACCCGCCAGGTTGGTCGCCTCCTCCAGCATAGCGATTTTGTATTAAGGAATCGCTCGCGGCCTTGTGCCATCAGGATGGACGGCCGGATGCGCCAGCCGTTCCCGCCATTCGGCGGCTCAGGCCAGGGCTTTCCAGGGCGCCAGGCCATGGACCAGGCGCGCCTGCTCGGCCACCCCGGCGAGATCGCCATGGGCGCTCAGCGGCGCCAGCTTGCCCAGTTCGCCATACAGCCGATCGGCTTCGGGCAGGTCCAGCGCGCCCCGCGCCAGGTGCAGCCAGACCTGCATGCGCTCCAGGCGCGGCAGCTGCTGCTCGATCAACTCGGGTTCGGTGATGGCGCGTAGCAGCGGCAGCTCGGCCGCTTCCAGGGCGAGGAAGCGCGGCAGCCACTGGCCCAGGGGCGTCGCGCCCTGGCGTTCGCCACGGCCGGTGCGGCCCTGGGTCCAGGCGCGCTCGTGCAGCCAGCGCGCGGCGCGCAGGGAGAACAGGCCCCAGCGCGGCTGCTCCAGTTCGGCGGCGAAGCGCTGCGGTGCCTGGCGGCGGGCTTCCTCGTCGTCCTGGCCGATGGCCGCCAGCGGGCGCCAGTCGGCGAGCAGCTCGTCGAGGGTCTGGCGCAGGTCGCGGCTGGTGGCCCGCGGCGCGGCCTGACCAAGGCTGCCGAGCAGGGCGCGCAGGTCGATCAGCTGGTGCACCCAGTCCACCAGCAGGCGCCAGTGGCCGTTCCAGCGATACTGTTCGGCCAGGCGCTGGCTGCCGGCCAGCAGGTGTCCGCCGAGGCGGGCGACGGCCTCGTCCAGCGGCGTCTCGGCGTCGAGTTCCGGCGCAGAGAGATAGAGGGTGTAGCTCGCCGCATCGTGCAGGCGATAACCGCGCTCGGCCTTGCTGATGTCGCAGGGCATCAGCGGGAATTCGGCGGCTAGTTGCTCGGCCAGTTCCAGCAGCGCGGCCGGTTCGCCCTGGCGCAATTCCAGCTCGACCTCGGCGATGGCCTCGCGCTGGTCGCCGGCACGCACCTCGCCCTGGTCGAGGGCGACTTCGATGATGGTCCGGGCCTTGCCCCGGCCCCAGGCGATCTCCGCGGCGTCGCGGACGAAATCGGTGTCGAACACCGGCTGCAGGCGGCGCAGGTCCAGGTCGGCCAGTTCCGCCGGCCAGCAGCTGTCGTCGAACAGCGCGGTGTCCAGGGTGGCATCGGCCAGCGGCCATTCCCACTCGTTGCGCTCGGACAGCCCGGCCAGGCTCTGGCCGCGACTCTTGAGCGTCTGGATGAAACGCTCGCCATCACGGCGCACACGCAGGGCGACCTTGGCATGGGCCAGGTCGCGGGTGTCGGTGTCGTAATAGCAGTTGGACAGCTCGTGGCGCTGCCAGCCGTCCTTGCAACGCTTCTTCAGCAGCGGATGAGCGCGCAGGGCGTCGAGGGTCGCCGCACTGGCGCGCAGCTTGATTTCGGTTTCTTTGGCCATTGGAGGATCCTGGCGCCGGAAGAGAACGGTCCGGCTCCGTGCCGAGCGCGTCATGACGACGGACGGCGAGAACGTGGGCGCTAGTTTAGCCCGTCCCGCCCCCCTGGCGCATGAAGGTTTCATCGCGCGGCGGATGGCGCCATGATGGAGGCGTGACCAGGAGACCCCGCATGACCCTGCCCGCGCTGAAAGCTCTGTTCTCAACCCTGATCGCCGAAAGCTCGGTGAGCTGCACCCAGCCCGCCCTGGACCAGTCCAACGCTGGCGTCATCGCCCGCCTGAGCGACTGGTTCGGCGCCCTGGGCTTCGCCTGCGAGACCCAGGAGGTAGCACCCGGCAAGTTCAACCTGATCGCCACCCTGGGCAGCGGGCCGGGCGGTCTGGTGCTGGCCGGCCATACCGATACCGTACCCTATGACGCCGCGCTCTGGCAGGCCGATCCCCTGCGTCTGCGCGACGCCGACGATCGCTGGTACGGCCTGGGCAGTTGCGACATGAAGGGCTTCTTCGCGTTGATCCTCGAGGCGGTACGCGACCTGGATCCGCGCCAGCTGCGCCAGCCGCTGATCGTGCTGGCCACCTGCGACGAGGAATCCTCCATGGACGGCGCCCGGGTACTGGCCGAAGCCGGCCGCCCCCTGGGCCGCGCCGCAGTGATCGGCGAGCCGACCGGATTGCGGCCGATCCGCCTGCACAAGGGCATCCTCATGGAGCGCATCGACATCCTCGGCCAGAGCGGCCACTCCTCCGATCCGAGCCTGGGCCACAGCGCCCTGGACGCCATGCAGGCGGTGATGGGCGAGCTGCTCGACCTGCGCGCCCAGTGGCAGCGTGAATACCGCAATCCGCTGTTCCTGGTGCCCCAGCCGACGCTGAATCTGGGCTGCATCCATGGCGGCGACAATCCCAACCGCATCTGCGGCCAGTGCGCTCTGGAATTCGACCTGCGCCCCCTGCCGGGCATGCAGCCCGAAGCCCTGCGCCAGGCCATCCGCGGGCGGCTGCTGCCGGTCGCCGAACGCTTCGGGGTGCGGATCGACTACCAGCCGCTGTTTCCCGCCGTGCCGCCCTTCGAGCAGCCCGCCGAGGCCGAACTGGTGCGCCTGGCCGAGCGTCTCACCGGCCACCGCGCCGAGGCCGTGGCCTTCGCCACCGAGGCGCCCTATCTGCAGGCGATCACCCAGGAGGTACTGGTGCTCGGCCCCGGCGACATCAGCTGCGCGCACCAGCCCGAGGAGCACCTGGCGCTGGCGCGGATCGCGCCTACCGTCGAGCTGCTGCAGCAGCTGATCGGCCACTACTGCCTGGGCGCAGCCGCCGCGGTCCGATGAACAGACCCGCGCGTTCGGCGTGACTTTTTGTAAACTCCAGACGGTCTACTGAGGCTGTCTGCCCATCCGCTCCCTGTCGAGGAACCCCCGTGCTGCGACGACGCTGAACGCCCTGCCTGCCCTCGTTCACCCTCCCGCCTATCCTCCAAGGGTCTTCGTCTCGATGCACGAATACGTCAACTGGCTTCGCCACGCCTCGCCCTATATCAACGCCCACCGCGACGCCACCTTCGTCGTCATGCTGCCCGGTGACGGCGTCGCCCACCCCAACTTCGGCAACATCGTCCATGACCTGGTGCTGCTGCACAGCCTGGGTGTGCGCCTGGTGCTGGTGCACGGCTCCCGTCCGCAGATCGAATCGCGCCTGGCCGCGCGCGGCATCGAGCCGCGCTTCTACAACGACCTGCGCATCACCGACGGCCCGACCCTGGAAGCGGTGATCGATGCCGTCGGCAGCCTGCGCAGTGCCATCGAGGCGCGCCTGTCCATGGATATGGCCGCCTCGCCCATGCAGGGCTCGCGGCTGCGCGTCGCCAGCGGCAATCTGGTCACCGCGCGCCCGGTGGGCGTACAGGATGGCGTCGACTTCCACCACACCGGCGAAGTCCGCCGCATCGACCGCCGCGGCATCGGCCGCCTGCTCGACGAGCGCACCATCGTGCTGCTCTCGCCGCTGGGCTACTCGCCCACCGGCGAGACCTTCAACCTGGCCTGCGAAGACGTCGCCATGCGCGCCGCCATCGACCTGGGCGCCGACAAGCTGGTGCTCTACGGCGCCGAGCCGGGCCTGCTGGACGAACACGGCGCCCTGATCCGCGAGATCGGCCCGCAACAGATCCCCACCCATCTGGCGCGCCTGGGCAGCTCCTACCAGGCCGAACTGCTCGACGCCGCCGCCCAGGCCACCCGCGGCGGCGTACGTCGCTGCCACATCGTCGGCTACGCCGAGGACGGCGCCCTGCTCACCGAACTCTTCACCCGCGCCGGCAGCGGCACCCTGGTGGCCCAGGAACCCTTCGAGACCCTGCGCGAGGCGACCATCGCCGACGTCGGCGGCCTGATGGAGCTGATCCGCCCGCTGGAAGAACAGGGCATCCTGGTGCGCCGTTCCCGCGAGGTGCTGGAGCGCGAGATCGAGCAATTCAGCATCGTCGAACGCGAAGGCCTGATCATCGCCTGCGCGGCGCTCTATCCCATCGCCGACTCGGCGGCGGGCGAGCTGGCGTGCCTCGCGGTCAATCCCGACTACCGCCACGGCGGTCGCGGCGACGCCCTGCTGGCCCGCATCGAACAACGCGCCCGCGAGCGCGGCCTGAGCACCCTGTTCGTGCTCACCACCAAGACCGCCCACTGGTTCCGCGAACGCGGCTTCGAACCCAGCAGCGTGGAGCGCCTCCCTGCGGCGCGGGCATCGCTGTACAACTTCCAGCGCAATTCGAAGATCTTCGAGAAAGGCTTGTAAGGGCGCGCTCGTAGGTTGGGCTGAGACGGCTGCATCGTCGAAGCCAATACTGCCAAGTCCCACCGTCATCGCGGCCATGGGCCGCTCCTACAGATTCAAGGCACGCCTGTAGGAGCGGCCCATGGCCGCGATAGCACCAGTCCCAACGGAAACCGCTGCAAGGCGGAGCTGGCCCTTCCTGCATCGATACCGGAAGGCGCACTCGTCAACCATCGAGTCGCCCGCTGGCGTCTGGAGACGTAGCGTGGAAAACCGCGCAGCGTTTTCCACTAATGGGCTCCGTTGCTCAGCGGACAAGGCTTCGCCGCTGTCCCTGCTACGGGCTACGGGCTACGGGCTACGGGCTACGGGCTGCGGGCTGCGGGCTGTTCAGGGTTCTTCATCCAGAACCTCCAGGCTGGCGAATCGCCCCGTTCAGCAGGGCGAGCGCCAGTGTCGTGGAGTGGGTCGAGCCGCATGGATGCGGCGAGAGGTCCAGTGGGCCATGGACGGCCCATCTGGACCGACCCCGGAACGGCACTGGCGTGAGCGAAACGTAGCGTAGCGAAGTAACAGCCGAAGGCTGGCCCGAAGGGCGAGCAACGCGAGTCACCCGGAGGGCAGCGGAGGGCCGGATGGTCGGGGCAAGCGTTTTTGCTTACTTTTTTCCGGGGCGCGCAGCCGCGACTGAAAAAAGTGAGTCGCCCGAGGGGGCGAAACAAGATCCATCAGCAAAGCACGACAATCAGCTAAGGCACCAACAAGCTCTTCGGCACTTGGCACCGCAATGTTGGGCTTCGCTCTCGCTCAACCTAACCTACGTATCTACACCCCGATCGTCGCCAGAATGCTCGCCTGATACGCCGCCACGAAGGTATCGAAATCCCCCTGGGGCGCCGCCTCGATCTCCGCCTGCTCTTCCAGCGACTGGCGTGCCATCTGGGCATAGCAGGCCTGCTCGCCGGCGCTCAGCGGGTGGCTGGCGAAATAGGCCGCATGAGCCTCGCTCTGGCGCAGACCGAAGTCGGCGAAGCTCTCGCCTCTTTCGCGCAGCTCCTGCAGCACCCGCGCCGAGGGGGTGAGGCGGACATCGGCGACCTTCTGCCGCTGCACCGCCACCGCCCGGCGATGGGCGTCGCCGCCCAGGCTGGCGTCCAGGGTCTCGGCGCAGCGCTCGATCTGATCGAGCATCTCCGCCGCCCAGTCGATCATGGTCACCGAGGCGCCATGACGCTGCAGGCGCAGGCCCGGCTTGCGGCCTTCGCGCACCACGCTGGCGAAGTTGTCGGTGCATTCGCTGCACTCGCCGTTGAGCGGCGGGCTGCCTTCCAGGGCGCAATAGAGCAGGAAGGCGTCGAGGAACAGCGCGGCGGTGGTATCGATGCCCAGCGGCAGGAAGGGATCGATGTCCAGGCAGCGCACCTCGATGTACTGCACGCCGCGCGCCATCAGCGCCTGCACCGGCCGCTCGCCGCTGCGGGTGACGCGCTTCGGGCGGATGGTGGCGTAGTACTCGTTCTCGATCTGCAGGATGTTGGTGTTGAGCTGCACCCACTCGCCGTTCTGGTGCGTGCCGATCTCCGCATAGGGCGGGTAGGGCGTACCCACCGCGCGTCTCAGGCTCTCGGTATAGGTGGTCAGATCGTTGTAGTCCGGCGTCAGGCTGGCCTGGGCGTTGCTCTGATAGCCCAGGTCGCTCATGCGCAGGCTGGTGGCATGGGGCAGGTACAGGGTCCGCTCGTCGAGGGTCTGCAACCGATGTGGCCGACCCCGCAGGAAGCCTAGGTCCAGCGCCGGCGAGGCGCCGAACAGGTACATCAGCAGCCAGCTGTAGCGGCGGAAGTTGCGGATCAGGGCGATATAGCGCGCCGACTGGTAGTCGCGGGCATCGCGGGCGTCACCTTCCTGCTGGCGCAGGAGCTCCCAGGCCGCTTCCGGCAGCGAGAAATTGTAGTGGATGCCGGCGATGCACTGCATGGTGCGGCTGTAGCGCAGGGCCAGGCCGCGGCGGTAGACGTGCTTGAGCCGGCCGATGTTGGAGCTGCCGTAGTCGGCGATGGGGATCTCGTCCTCCGCCGGCAGCGCGCAGGGCATGGAGCCGCTCCAGAGGCGCTCGCCGTCGAGTTCGGCGACCGCGGCGCGATGCACCCGATCCAGCGCGTCCAGCACCTCGGGCGTGCGGGTACCGGTGGGGGTGATGAATTCGAGCAGGGCCTCGGAGTAGTCCGTGGTGATCTGCGGATGGGTCAGGGCCGAGCCCAGCGCCCGGGGATGGGGGCGGCGGGACAGCTGGCCACGGGCGTCCACCCGCAGGGTCTCGCGCTCGATGCCGTGCAGGCATTCGGCGAGAAGGGTGGGATCAGCGCCGAGCAGGGCCAGGCGGCGGGACAGGATATCGCTCAAGTTGACTTCCTATGGCGGTACTCGCCCCGGGCAGGGTAGAAGAAACCGACTGAAATGAGGGTTGCCGGCCAGGGCCGACGCGGGGGCAGCAGTCACTGCTGCGGTCCGGGTTCAAGCCTCAGACCGCAACCCGCTCAGTTGTCTCCCAGCGTAGCTCAGGCGACGGCAAAGGGCGATATGCGCCGCTTCGCTGCCGCCCGCTCTGGCCGGTCACAGACAGGCGAAGGTCGCCTGGGCGAGGGCGATCAGCTTGTCACCCTGATGCACCTGGGCTTCCAGCACATGGGTCTTGCGGCCCGGGTGGATCACCCGGGCGCGGCAGACCAGTTCGCCGTCGCTCACGCCACGCACGTAGTTGACCTTGCATTCCAGGGTCACGCTGCCGGCCTGGCCATCGAACAGGCTGTGGCTGGCCTGGCCCAGGGCGGTGTCGATCAGCGAGAAGATGGCACCGCCGTGCAGCTTGCCGTGCAGGTTGATGAGCGTGTCCTGCACGCTCATGCGCACCTCGGACTCGCCACCCTCGGCCTTGTGGATGGTCATGCCCAGCAGGGTGCTGAAGGCGCTGTCTTTGCCTGCAAGAGAACCGCTCATGCCTATTTCCTCAGTTGCTTGGCGTTGGCGAACAGGGACGCCATGGCATTGTTGGCCGGCGCGGCCTGGGTCTGGCGCGGGGCGCCCTTGTCGGTGCGCGGCTTGCCACCGTTGCCGCGGGCCTGGCCGCCGGGCTTGCCGTCGACCTTCTCGCCGGGGGTGTCGCCCATGCGCATGGACAGTCCCACGCGATTGCGCGGCACGTCCACCTCCATCACCTTTACCTTGACGATGTCGCCCGCCTTGACCACCTCGTAGGGATCCTTGACGAACTTCTCCGACAGCGCGCTGATGTGCACCAGGCCGTCCTGGTGCACGCCGATGTCGACGAAGGCCCCGAAGTTGGTGACGTTGGTGATGACGCCCTCCAGCACCATGCCGGGCTTGAGGTCGGAAAGCTTTTCCACGCCGTCCTGGAACACCGCGGTCTTGAACTCCGGACGCGGATCGCGACCCGGCTTGTCGAGTTCCTGGAGGATGTCGGTCACCGTCGGCAGGCCAAAGCTCTCATCGGTGAACTTCTTCGGATCCAGACGCTTGAGAAAGGCCGAATCGCCGATCAGCGAGCGGATGTCGCGACCGGTGTCGGCGGCGATGCGCTGCACCAGGGGATAGGTCTCCGGGTGCACCGCCGAGGCGTCCAGCGGATTGGCGCCGCTCATCACGCGCAGGAAGCCGGCGGCCTGCTCGAAGGTCTTGTCGCCCAGGCGCGGCACCTTCTTCAGGGCCTCACGTGTGGCGAAGGCGCCGTTGGCATCGCGGAATTGCACGATGTTCTGCGCCAGGGTGGCGTTGAGCCCGGAGATCCGCGCCAGCAGGGCGGCGGAGGCGGTATTCACGTCCACGCCCACGGCGTTCACGCAGTCTTCCACCACGGCGTCCAGGCTGCGCGCCAGCTTGAGCTGGGAGACGTCGTGCTGGTACTGGCCGACACCGATGGACTTGGGCTCGATCTTCACCAGCTCGGCCAGTGGATCCTGCAGGCGGCGGGCGATGGACACGGCGCCGCGCAGGGAGACGTCCAGCTCGGGGAATTCCCGGGCAGCCAGTTCCGAGGCGGAATACACCGAGGCGCCGGCTTCGCTGACCATCACCTTGGTCAGGCCGAGTCCCGGGTACTTGCTGATCAGCTCGCCGGCCAGCTTGTCGGTCTCGCGGCTGGCGGTACCGTTGCCGATGGCGATCAGGTCCACGCCATGCTTGGTGCAGAGCACGCCGAGGGTGGCCAGGGTCTGGTCCCACTGATTGCGCGGCGCATGGGGATAGACGGTGTCGGTGGCCAGCAGCTTGCCGGTGGCGTCCACCACGGCGACCTTGCAGCCGGTACGCAGACCCGGGTCCAGCGCCAGGGTGGTGCGCGGGCCGGCCGGTGCGGCCAGCAGCAGGTCGTGCAGGTTGCGGGCAAAGACCGCGATGGCCTCTTCCTCGGCCTTTTCGCGCAACTCGCCGAGCAGGTCGGTTTCCAGGGAAGTATAGAGCTTGACCTTCCAGGTCCAGCGCACCACCTCGGAAAGCCACTTGTCCGCGGCGCGGCCCTGGTTCTTCAGCTCGAAATGCGCGGCGATCAGGCCTTCGCAGGGATGGGCGATGCCCGGGCCTTCTTCGCCGAGCTTGAGCGCGGCGCTGAGGATGCCCTCGTTGCGGCCGCGGAAGATCGCCAGGGCGCGGTGCGAGGGCACCGCCTTGAAGGGCTCGTCATGCTCGAAGTAGTCGCTGAACTTGGCGCCTTCGGTCTCCTTGCCAGGCACCAGTCGTGCGCTGAGGATGGCGTCCTGCTGCAGGACGCCGCGCAGCCGCGCCAGCAGGTCGGCGTCTTCGGCGAAGCGCTCCATGAGGATGTACTTGGCGCCTTCCAGGGCGGCCTTGACGTCCGCCACGCCCTTGTCCGCGTCGACATAGCCGGCGGCTTCGGACTCCGGGGTCAGGGTCGGATCCTGCAGCAGCGCCTCCGCCAGCGGGCCGAGACCGGCTTCCAGGGCGATCTGGCCCTTGGTGCGGCGCTTCTGCTTGTAGGGCAGATAGAGGTCTTCCAGGCGAGTCTTGGTGTCGGCCAGGTTGATCTCGCGGGCCAGTTCGGGGGTCAGCTTGCCCTGCTCCTCGATGGAGGCCAGCACCGCGCCGCGGCGCTCTTCCAGCTCGCGCAGATAGCGCAGCCGCTCTTCGAGATGACGCAGCTGGGTGTCGTCCAGGCTGCCGGTGACTTCCTTGCGGTAACGGGCGATGAAGGGCACGGTCGACCCTTCGTCGAGCAGGGCCACGGCGGCGGCGACCTGTTGCGGGCGGGCGCCGAGCTCTTCGGCGATGCGGCTATTGATATCCATCGGGCTACCTGGCTTGCACGAGAAAAAGCGGGCGGCAGTATACCCGAGCCCGCCGGAGCCCTGCCTCCCATGCCGGCACCGCCACCCCGGAGTGGGCAAAATCTGCTAACAATGGCCCAATGCCGCGGTCGGATGGCCTACGGCATAATCCAGTGCTAGATCACAAGGAGATATTATGAGCACCCCCGTTGCCCCGGAAGGTGAAAAGATCCTGGTCGTCGACGACGACGCCCGGTTGCGTCGCCTCTTGGAGCGTTTTCTGGCCGAGCAGGGTTATCGCGTGCGCACCGTCGAGAGCGCCGAACAGATGGACCGCCTGCTGGCGCGCGAGGTCTTCAACCTGGTCGTGCTGGACTTGATGATGCCCGGCGAAGACGGCCTGTCCGCCTGCGGCCGGTTGCGCGAGAGCGGCAACCGCATCCCCATCATCATGCTGACCGCCAAGGGCGACGAAGGCAGCCGCATCCAGGGCCTCGACCAGGGCGCCGACGACTATCTGGCCAAGCCCTTCAATCCGCTGGAGCTGGTGGCTCGCATCAAGGCCGTGCTGCGCCGTCAGGCGCCGGTGGTGCCCGGCGCCCCCGCCGGGACCGACGAGGTGGTGACCTTTGGCGACTACGCCCTGCACCTGGCCACCCGCGAACTCAAGCGCGGCGAAGAGACCCACATGCTCACCACCGGCGAATTCGCCGTGCTCAAGGCACTGGTCGACCACGCCCGCGAGCCGCTGACCCGCGACAAGCTGATGAACCTGGCCCGCGGTCGCGAATGGGACGCCCTGGAGCGCTCCATCGACGTGCAGATCTCGCGCCTGCGCCGGATGATCGAACCCGATCCGTCCAAGCCGCGCTATATCCAGACCGTCTGGGGCGTGGGCTACGTCTTCGTACCGGACGGCGCCGGCAAATAAGCTCTCACCGCCACACTTAGGTGTCGACGATACAGAGCGTGTTCAAAGTCTTGCGAGCTAGAGTCAAACGAGGCGAAAAGACCTGAGGAAGCGGAGTTTACAAGGCGTAAATGAGCATTCCGAAGGTCTTTTCAACGCTGTTTGGCCGACGCGCAGCTGACTTTGAATAGGCTCAGGCGAACAGCCCCTGATGCACGCCGATCAGCAGGAAAATCCCCAGCAGCGCGCGATAGATGATGAAGGGCCAGGTCGAGAAGCGCTCCAGAAAGCGCATCAGGCCCCAGATCGCGGCAAAGGCCGACAGGCTCGCCACCAGCAATCCCACCAGCAGCAGCGACCAGGCTTCGGCCGGGATGTGCGCGTGCCAGAGCACCACCAGCTCCTTGAGTCCGGCCAGGGCGATGGCCGGCAGACCCAGCAGGAAGGAGAAGCGTGCGGCTTCTTCGCGACGCAGATTGAGGAACATGGCGGCGGTCAGGGTCGAGCCCGAGCGGGACACGCCTGGAATCAGCGCTCCGACCTGGGCGATCCCCACGATCAGCGCATCGCGCAGCCGCATTTGCGAGATGTCCCTGTTGTGCCGGCAGATCCGCTCCGCCAGCGCCAGCAGCGCGGCCATGGCCAGGCAGGCGTAGCCGATGACGCTGAGGCCGCGCAGCGGCGAGTCGCAGGCGTTGAGCAGGGGCGCCAGCAGCAGACCGGCGATGCAGATGGGAATGGTCGCCAGCACGATCATCACCGCCAGCAGGAAGTCCGGGCTGTCGAAGTCGCGCTGGCGCACCGCGGCCAGGCTGCCGCGGGTCACGCCACTCACATCGCGCCAGAAATAGCTGATCACCGCGGCCAGCGCCGCCATCTGCATGGCAGCGGAAAAGGCCGAGCCGGGGTCGCGCCAGCCGAGCAGGGCGGGTACCACCCGCATGTGTGCCGTGGACGAAATGGGAAGCAGCTCGGTGATACCCTGCACCACGCCGAGAAAGGCGATCTGCGCGTAGCTGAGCGAGGCGAAGCCGATGTCCAGGCCGGTCTGGCAGATGTCGGACACGAGAGAACTCCAGGTTGAAGGGAAGAAATGGACGAGCAAATGTATCCGAATGTGTCCGCGTCCGGTGGCCTATCTGGACCCTGCAATCCCAGAGGTTGTGATGGCTTTCGCGCCGTTTTGCGCGGAAATCCTGGCCAATGAAGGCGCCCAGCTGGTTTCCCCAGAGTTTCTTCGCCCGCTCGCTGTGGATGGTCCTGCTCGCGGTGCTGTTTTCCAAGGCGCTGACCCTGGTCTATCTGCTGCTCAATGAGGACGTCTTGGTCGATCGCCAGTACAGCCATGGCGCGGCCCTGACGCTCAAGGCCTACTGGGCCACCCCGGAGTCCGAGCGACCGCGCATCGCCCAGGCCGCCGGTCTGCGCTACGAATCACCGGAAACCGTGCCGGCCGGGGAATACCACTGGCCCTATAGCGAGATCTTCGAGCGCCAGATGAAACAGGAACTGGGCGAGGAGACCGAGGTGCGGGTGCGGGTCCAGCACGGTCCGGCGCTCTGGGTGCTGGCGCCGAGCCTGGGACCGGACTGGATCAAGATTCCGCTGATGGCCCATCCGCTGCGTGGCCAGCACATCTGGAGCGTGCTCGGCTGGTTTTTCGCCATCGGCCTGCTGTCCGTGGGCGCCGCCTGGGTCTTCGTGCGGCAGCTCAACCAGCCCTTGCGGCGCCTGGTGAACGCCGCGCGCGAGCTGGGCAAGGGCCGCAGTGTGCGGCTGCCGGAGACCGATGCCCCGAGCGAGATCCAGGATGTCTACCACGCCTTCAACCAGATGGCCGAAGACGTCGAGCAGGCCGGCCGCGAACGCGAGCTGATGCTGGCCGGGGTCTCCCACGACCTGCGCACGCCCCTGACCCGCCTGCGCCTGGCGGTGGAGCTTATGCCGCCGGCGGAGCGCGAAGAAGCCGAGGACATGATCCGCGACATCGAGGACATGAACGCCATCCTCGACCAGTTCCTCGCCTTCGTCCGCGATGGGCGGGACGAACCCCAGGAGCTCACCAACCTCAACGAACTGGCCCGCCAGGTGGTGGCGCCCTACAACCAGGAGGCGGAGCGGGTACGGCTGATGCTGGACGTGCTGCCGCCGCTGCCGGTGCGGCGCATCTCCTTCAAGCGGCTACTGACCAACCTGGTGGAAAACGCCCTGCGCCATGGCGGCGGTGGCAGTATCGAGGTGGTCGGACAGGTCGCGGGCTCCGCCACGGCGCCCTATGTCGCCCTGAGCGTGATGGATCGCGGTCCCGGCATCGATCCCAAGGATCTGCAGGACATCTTCAATCCCTTCACCCGCGGCAATCGCGCCCGCACCGTCAGCGGTTCCGGGCTGGGCCTGGCCATCGTCAAGCGCATTGCCGCGCAGCACGGAGGCAGTGCCGAGCTGCGCAATCGCGAAGGTGGCGGGGTGGAAGCCCGGGTACTGCTGCCCCTGGGCCTGCTGCTGCCCCGCAGCGCCAGCTGACGCCGAACGCTGCTTCTGCACTTTGTAGGAGCGGCCGCATCGGCGGACCGCCATGGCCGCGATGCTGTGACATAGCGAAATGGCCTCGACATCGGGCTCGCGCGCGATCTATCAGGAGATAGGGAGGTTGGGCCAGACGCCAGCGCAGCCCAACCTCCCAAACCACGGCCTCAGCCCTTGCCCTTGGTCCGTGTCAGCCCCGGCTCGGCGTTCTTTTCCAGGTATTCGATGATGATCCCGGCCACGTCCTTGCCGGTGGTCTGCTCGATGCCTTCCAGGCCGGGCGAGGAGTTGACCTCCATCACCAGCGGGCCGTGGTTGGATCTGAGGATGTCCACCCCGGCCACGCTCAGGCCCATGGCCCGGGCCGCGCGCAGGGCGGTCATGCGCTCCTCGGGGGTGATCTTGATCAGGCTGGCGGTGCCGCCACGATGCAGATTCGAGCGGAATTCCCCGGGTGCCGCCTGGCGCTTCATCGCCGCGATCACCTTGTCGCCGACCACGAAGCAGCGGATGTCCGCACCGCCCGCCTCGCGGATGTATTCCTGCACCATGATGTTCTGCTTGAGCCCCATGAAGGCCTCGATCACCGACTCGGCCGCCTTCTCGGTTTCGCACAGCACCACGCCGATGCCCTGGGTGCCTTCCAGCACCTTGATCACCAGGGGGGCGCCGTTGACCATCTGGATCAGGTCCGGTACGTCGTCCGGCGAGTGGGCGAAGCCGGTCACCGGCAGGCCGATGCCCTTGCGCGAGAGCAGTTGCAGGGAGCGCAGCTTGTCGCGCGAACGGCTGATGGCCACGCTCTCGTTGAGCGGAAAGACGCCCTGCATCTCGAATTGGCGCAGCACCGCGCAGCCATAGAAGGTCACCGAGGCGCCGATGCGCGGGATGACCGCATCGAAGCCTTCCAGCGGCTTGCCACGGTAATGGATCTGCGGCTTGTGGCTGGCGATGTTCATGTACGCGCGCAGGGTGTCGACCACGACCACCTCATGGCCGCGGCTGACGCCGGCCTCGACCAGGCGCCGGGTGGAATACAGGTTGGGGTTACGCGAGAGAACGGCGATTTTCATGGGGCACCGGAGGCCGGAGTAAGGGACAACTGGGGTTTGTCTTGCGCATAGGAGACGGCCGGATTCACCAGCAGGCCACCATCGATCAACGCCTTTGAGCCGAGCAGCATGCGATAGCGCATGCTCTTGCGGCAGGCCAGGGTGAATTCCACCGGCCACTGGCACTCGCCCAGGGCCAGCAGGGTACGGATGACGTAACGGGTCTGGGCGATGCCATTGGAGCTGCGGATGGTCTTTTTCGCCACCAGCGGCGCTTCGCAATGGCGGTGCCGGGACTGGACCAGGGTGCCCAGGTGCACGGTGAATCTCACCCAGCGCTCCTTGCCGCGCATGAACGGCTGGACTTCCGTCGCATGCAGCGCCGAGGTACTGGCGCCGGTGTCGATCTTGGCTCTCAGCCCGACCACGCCCAAATCGGGCAGGGCCACCCACTCACTCAGGCCGATAATGACCGGTTCGGCGGAATTGCTCATCGCTGCTCCTTGAAATCAGTGGCCTCCGCCTAAATGTTGCGGATCAACGAGCTGCTTGAAGGCTGGTTTGGCGAACAGATAGCCCTGCATCAGCTCGATCCCGAGGTCCCGCAGGCAATCGCGTTCGGCGACGGTCTCCACGCCTTCGGCGATCACCTGGGTACCCAGTTCGCGGCACATGACGATGAGGTTGCGCACGATGGTCCGTCGCACCTGATCCTGGTCGATGCCGCGGATGAGCGCCATGTCGAGCTTGACCAGGTCCGGCTGGAATTCGGCCAGCAGGGTCAGGCCGGAATGACCGGCGCCAAAGTCGTCGATGGCGGTCTTGAAGCCGAATTGCTGATATTCGCGCAGGATGTGCGTCAGGTGGTTGCTGGCCACGTGTTCGGTTTCCACCGTCTCGAAGATCAGGCGCTCCAGGGGAAAGCCATGCTCGCGCGCGGCGGCCAGGGTGCTGCGGATGCACAATTCCGGACGATAGACGGCGTTGGGCAGGAAGTTGATCGAGAGACTCTCCTGCATGCCCAGGGCCGCCGCGGTGGCGATGGCCTTGGTGCGGCAGAGCTGGTCGAATCTATAGCGGTTGCTGTCGGTCAACTGATTGAGCACCGACAGTGCGCCTTCGCCGCCTGGTCCGCGCACCAGCGCTTCCCGGGCGAAGACCGCGCCTCTGCCCAGATCCACGATGGGCTGATAGGCAAAGTCGAAGTCGAAGCCTAGGGGTTCCGACTGCTGGCACCCCGCGCAGCGGGTCTGACCGGTCAGGTCGGAAGGAAAGAATGTGGTCATGGCTCTCCAGAGGCGCGCTTGCAGCGTCGGTCCGATGGTTTAGAGTTCTTGAGAAGAGTCTAAGACCCAATAGGGGACCTTTTATTCGATGTATGCAGTAGATCACACTGAAGAACGGATGCGCCTTGATAAATGGCTCTGGGCGGCACGTTTTTTCAAGACCCGCGCGCTGGCCAAGGCGGCCCTCGAAGGCGGCAAGGTCCAGTGCCGTGGCGAACGCTGCAAGCCCAGCAAGGAGCCGCGTGTCGGCGATGTCCTCACCATCCGTCAGGGCTATGACGAGAAGACCGTGGTGATCGTCGCCCTGTCGCAGAACCGCCGTGGTGCGCCCGAGGCCCAGCAGCTCTATACCGAGACGCCGGAAAGCCTCAAGGCGCGCGAACAGGCCGCTGCGGCGCGCAAGGCGGGCAACCTCGGCCTGCAGACCGACGGCCGTCCCACCAAGAAGCAGCGGCGCCAGATCCACCAGTTCCGCGAGTACGTCCATCCGTTCGACGACTGATCCCGTCGCGACTCGCCGGATCCTCTCAATGGCCAGGACCGCTCGGCGGCCCTGGCGTGTGCCGCAGCGTCAGGCTTCGCGGCCTCCTTCCTTATATAGGTAGTTCATGACTTCCCACGATTTCACCCAGCGCTTCCTGTTCGACGAAACCGATGTCCGCGGCGAACTGGCCACCTTGGATCGCAGCTATGTCGAGGTCCTCGCCAAGCACGCCTATCCGGAGCCCGTCGCCCAATTGCTGGGCGAGATGCTGGCGGCGGCCGCGTTGCTGTGCGGAACCCTCAAGTTCGAAGGGCTGCTCGTGCTGCAGGCGCGTTCCAGCGGGCCGATCCCGCTGCTCATGGTCGAGTGCTCCAGCGAGCGCGAGGTGCGCGGCATCGCCCGCTACGAAGAAAGCGAGATCACCGCGTCCGCCTCTTTGGGTGAGCTCATGCCTGATGGCGTCCTGGCCCTGACCATCGATCCCCGCCACGGTCAGCGTTACCAGGGCATCGTCCCGCTGGAGGGCGCGAACCTGGCCGAATGCCTGTCCGGCTACTTCGCCACCTCGGAACAGCTGCCCACCCGTTTCTGGCTGAATGCCGATGGTCGCCGCGCCCGTGGCCTGCTGCTCCAGCAGCTGCCGCCGTCGCGTATCAAGGATGCCCAGGCCCGCCAGGACAGCTGGGAGCACGTCGTCACCCTGGCCGATACCCTCACCGCCGAAGAACTGCTGGGCCTCGACAACGAGGTGATCCTGCATCGCCTGTTCCACGAGGAAACGGTGCGTCTGTTCGACGAGCAACCGGTGGCCTTCAGCTGCAGCTGCTCCCGCGATCGGGCGGCCAATGCCCTGATCAGCATGGGGCAGCCGGACGTCAAGAGTCTGCTCGATGAACAGGACGGACAAATTCGGGTCGATTGTCAGTTTTGCAATGAGCAGCAGGTCTTCGACGCCGCCGATATCGCGCAGATTTTTGCGGGCGGCGGCACGCAAACCCCAGGAAATACCCGGCACTAGCCGTTGCAAAAGCCCGAAGGCTTTCTGGCATAATCCCGCAACGTGTAGTTCTGCCGTGTAAGAGCTACAAGCATGAGGAACGGCCCAGGGCCATGGGGAACGAAATGACGAAAGCCAACGTGTATACCGATATCAGCGTCGCGCAGTTAGTGGAAGAGTCCCTGCGACGTGGCGAAGGAGAGCTGGCCGCCAATGGCTCGCTGGTCGTCAAGACGGGGCATCGCACGGGGCGTTCGCCGGTAGATCGCTTTATCGTCGAGGAAGCCTCCACGCGCGACGCCATCCACTGGGGGCCGATCAACCGGCCTTTCCCGGAGGAGAAGTTCGCCCCGCTGTGGGAGCGCGTCAGCGCCTACCTGGACGAGCGTGATCAATTCGTCTCCCACGTCCATGTAGGCGCCGATGTCGAGCACTACCTGCCCGTCGTCATGCGCACCCAGACCGCCTGGCACAACCTGTTCGGCCGCTGCCTGTTCATCAATCCGGCCGAATACAATCCCCAGTCCAAGCCGGCCTGGGAGATCCTCAATGCGCCCGAGTTCGTCTGCGAGCCCGAGCGTGACGGCACCAATTCCGACGGCACCGTCATCATCAACTTCGCGGCCCGCAAGGTGCTGATCGCCGGCATGCGCTACGCCGGCGAAATGAAGAAGGCCATGTTCTCGGTGCAGAACTTCCTGCTGCCGGAAAAGGATGTGCTGCCGATGCACTGCGCCGCCAACGTGGGCGAGGAGGGGGATGTCACCCTGTTCTTCGGCCTCTCCGGCACCGGCAAGACGACCCTGTCCGCCGACCAGAGCCGCTACCTCATCGGTGACGACGAGCACGGCTGGGGCGTGGGCACGGTCTTCAACATGGAAGGTGGCTGCTACGCCAAGTGCATCGACCTGTCCGAGAAGAACGAGCCGGTGATCTGGAAGGCCATCCAGTTCGGCGCCGTGCTGGAGAACGTGGTCCTGGATCCCCAGACCCGTCAGCCCAACTATGCCGACGACAGCCTGACCCAGAACAGCCGGGCGGCCTATCCGCGCGAGCTGATCGACAAGCGCGCCGAGCACAACCTGGGTGGCGAGCCCAATGCGGTCATCTTCCTGACCTGCGACCTCACCGGTGTGCTGCCCCCGGTTTCCATCCTTAATAATGAGCAGGCGGCCTATCACTTCCTGTCCGGCTACACCGCCCTGGTCGGCTCGACCGAGATGGGTTCCGGTCCCGGCATCAAGTCGACCTTCTCCACCTGCTTCGGTGCGCCCTTCTTCCCGCGCCCGGCGGCTGAGTACGCCGATCTGCTGATCAAGCGCATCCAGGGCTTCGGGTCCAAGGTGTACCTGGTCAACACCGGCTGGACCGGTGGTGGCTACGGCGTGGGCAAGCGCTTCAACATCCCCACCACTCGCGCGGTGATCGCGGCCATTCAGAGCGGCGCCCTCATCGGTGCCGAGACTCGCCATGTGCCGGTCATCAATCTCGATGTCCCGATCGCCGTGCCAGGCGTGGACAGCGTTCTGCTCAATCCGCGCGACACCTGGCAGGATGGCGCCGCCTATGACGCCGCCGCTCGGGAGCTGGCCGGCAAGTTCGTCGAGAATTTCAAGAAGTTCTCCGGCGTCTCCGAAGGCATCGTGGCGGCCGGTCCCCAGCTGTAATAGGGGGTCGCCGTCTGCAAACAAAGGCCGCCGCTAGGGCGGCCTTTGTTTTTTAAGCTTTTTTTGCGTTTTGGGGTTGCGCACTCCGCCGTGGTTGCATAAACTGCGCCCGCTTTCGCTGATAACGCTAGCGAGCGAGGCGAAAGCACTGATTGTTAAGGAGATTTTAAAAAGATCCTTGACAAGAGGAGGGCAGATGAAGAAAATGCCGCCTCACTTTGGAGGGGTTCCCGAGTGGCCAAAGGGATCAGACTGTAAATCTGACGTCGCAGACTTCGAAGGTTCGAATCCTTCCCCCTCCACCAGATTGCTAGAGCGTTAGGCTCTGCGGGTATAGTTCAGTGGTAGAACCTCAGCCTTCCAAGCTGATGATGCGGGTTCGATTCCCGCTACCCGCTCCAGTTTGACTGGCAAATGTTTCGCTCATGTAGCTCAGTTGGTAGAGCACACCCTTGGTAAGGGTGAGGTCAGCGGTTCAAATCCGCTCATGAGCTCCATCTTAAAAAGGCAGATATGAAAATATCTGCCTTTGTTTTAATGGCGGCATTGCTTTGCTCAATTCGTGAAGGGAGAGAGTGTCGATGGCTAAAGAAAAGTTTGAACGTAACAAGCCGCACCTGAACGTGGGCACCATCGGTCACGTTGACCATGGCAAGACCACTCTGACCGCAGCGCTGACCAAGGTCTGTGCCGATACCTGGGGCGGTTCCGCTCGTGGTTTCGACCAGATCGATAACGCGCCGGAAGAAAAGGCTCGCGGTATCACCATCAACACCTCCCACGTTGAGTACGACTCGGCGATCCGTCACTACGCGCACGTCGACTGCCCCGGCCACGCCGACTACGTGAAGAACATGATCACCGGTGCTGCCCAGATGGACGGCGCGATCCTGGTTTGCTCGGCTGCTGACGGCCCCATGCCGCAGACCCGCGAGCACATCCTGCTGTCCCGTCAGGTAGGCGTTCCCTACATCGTCGTGTTCCTGAACAAGGCCGACATGGTTGACGACGCCGAGCTGCTGGAACTGGTCGAAATGGAAGTTCGCGATCTGCTGAACACCTACGACTTCCCGGGCGACGATACTCCGATCGTTATCGGCTCCGCGCTGATGGCTCTGAACGGTCAGGATGACAACGAGATGGGCGTTTCCGCCGTGCGCAAGCTGGTAGAGACCCTGGACTCCTACATCCCCGAGCCCGAGCGCGCCATCGACAAGCCGTTCCTGATGCCGATCGAAGACGTGTTCTCGATCTCCGGTCGCGGCACCGTGGTAACCGGTCGTGTCGAGCGTGGCATCGTCAAGGTCCAGGAAGAAGTCGAGATCGTGGGTATCAAGGCCACCGTCAAGACCACCTGCACCGGCGTTGAAATGTTCCGCAAGCTGCTGGACGAAGGCCGTGCTGGCGAGAACGTCGGCGTGCTGCTGCGTGGCACCAAGCGTGAAGACGTGGAGCGTGGCCAGGTTCTGGCCAAGCCGAACACCATCAAGCCGCACACCAAGTTCGAGTGCGAAGTGTACGTGCTGTCCAAGGAAGAAGGTGGTCGTCACACCCCGTTCTTCAAGGGCTACCGTCCGCAGTTCTACTTCCGCACCACCGACGTGACCGGTAACTGCGAACTGCCGGAAGGCGTCGAGATGGTGATGCCGGGCGACAACATCAAGATGGTTGTCACCCTGATCGCTCCGATCGCGATGGAAGATGGTCTGCGTTTCGCCATCCGTGAAGGCGGTCGTACCGTCGGCGCCGGTGTGGTTGCCAAGATCATCGAGTAATCGATTGATCTTGGGCTGTCAGGCCGGCATAATGGTCGGCCTGATTCAAGTTACAGGCCAGTAGCTCAATTGGCAGAGCGGCGGTCTCCAAAACCGCAGGTTGGGGGTTCGATTCCCTCCTGGCCTGCCAGATTCCCATCTGGCACTCCTTACAGGATTCATGCAATGAGCATCAAGGCGGAAGCCAAAGAGTCGCGCTTCGATGCGCTGAAGTGGCTGGTGGTTGTCGTTCTGGTAGCGGTCGGTGTTGTTGCCAACCACTACTTCGCTGCTCAGTCCATCCTGTATCGAGTGGTAGGTCTGTTGGTGCTGGCAGCCATTGCTGCCTTTGTTGCCCTGCAGACCGCCAAGGGGCAGGCCTTCTTCGGCTTGCTGAAAGACGCCCGTACCGAGATTCGCAAGGTTGTCTGGCCTACCCGGCAAGAGACCACTCAGACCACGCTGATCGTGGTTGCCGTGGTGCTCGTGATGGCTTTGTTGTTGTGGGGGCTCGACTCCCTGCTCGGTTGGCTGGTTTCCACGATTGTTGGTTGAAAGGGTTCGCCGTGGCTAAGCGTTGGTACGTCGTGCATGCCTACTCGGGTTACGAGAAGCATGTCATGCGTTCGTTGATCGAGCGCGTCAAGCTGCACGAAATGGAAGACCAGTTCGGCGACATTCTCGTGCCCACCGAAGAAGTGGTGGAAATGCGCAATGGCCAGAAGCGCAAGAGCGAGCGCAAGTTTTTCCCGGGCTACGTCCTGGTGCAGATGGAAATGAACGAAGGGACCTGGCACCTGGTCAAGGATACCCCTCGGGTCATGGGCTTCATCGGCGGTACCGCCGACAAGCCGGCACCCATCACTGATCGTGAGGCGGACGCCATCCTGCGTCGTGTCTCCGACAGCAGCGACAAGCCCAAGCCGAAGACCCTGTTCGAGGCTGGCGAAACGGTTCGGGTGGTAGATGGTCCGTTCGCCGACTTCAACGGCGTCGTCGAAGAAGTGAATTACGAGAAGAGTCGCATCCACGTGGCGGTACTGATCTTTGGTCGGTCGACCCCTGTGGAGCTTGAGTTCAGCCAGGTCGAAAAGGTCTAGGTTGTCCGCATCCCTCACCCCGTAGCCCAGGCTGCGGGGTTTTGTCGTCACTGGGATATAGCAAGTAATTGGGGAGCCCCGCGGGGCGTTGAACCCATCATTGGAGTAGCACATGGCTAAGAAGATTCAGGCTTACATCAAGCTGCAGGTTAAGGCCGCTCAAGCCAACCCGAGCCCGCCGGTCGGTCCGGCGCTGGGTCAGCACGGCGTCAACATCATGGAATTCTGCAAGGCGTTCAATGCCCGCACCCAGGGCATGGAGCCCGGTCTGCCCACCCCGGTGATCATCACCGTGTACAGCGACCGCAGCTTCACCTTCGAAATCAAGAGCACCCCGGCTTCCGTGCTGCTCAAGAAGGCTGCTGGCATTCAGAGCGGCTCCGCTCGTCCCAACAGCCAGAAGGTCGGTACCGTCACCCGCGCCCAGCTGGAAGAGATCGCCAAGACCAAGAATGCCGATCTCACCGCCGCCGATATGGACGCCGCCGTGCGTACCATCGCCGGTTCCGCTCGTAGCATGGGTCTGAATGTGGAGGGCGTGTAATGGCCAAGCTCACTAAGCGTCAAAAGGCTATCGCCGAAAAAATCCAGGCTGGCAAGCAGTACGGCTTCGAAGAAGCTGCAGCCCTGCTGGCCGAGCTGTCCACCATCAAGTTCAAGGAGTCCATCGACGTCTCCGTGAACCTGGGCGTGGATCCGCGTAAATCCGACCAGGTCGTCCGTGGCGCCACCGTGCTGCCCAACGGCACTGGCAAGTCGGTTCGCGTTGCCGTGTTCACCCAGGGTGCCAATGCCGAAGCTGCACTGGCCGCTGGTGCCGAGAAAGTCGGCATGGACGAACTGGCTGCCGAAATGAAGGCCGGCGACCTGAACTACGACGTCGTCATCGCCTCGCCGGACGCCATGCGCGTTGTTGGCCAGCTGGGTCAGCTGCTCGGCCCGCGCGGTCTGATGCCCAACCCCAAGGTTGGCACCGTGACCCCGGACGTCGCTACCGCCGTCAAGAATGCCAAGGCTGGTCAGGTGCGCTTCCGTACCGACAAGAACGGCATCATCCACGCTTCCGTTGGCAAGATCGATTTCGAGCCCGTGAAGCTGAAGCAGAACGTTGAAGCTCTGCTGGCCGACCTGAAGCGCCTGAAGCCCTCGACCTCCAAGGGCATCTACGTCAAGCGCATCACCCTGAGCTCCACCATGGGCCCGGGTCTGCAGATCGACCAGGCTTCCCTGGAAGCCTAAGCAAGTTGCAAGTCGCCGTGCCCTCGGGCACGGCGCCAAGATTGGGGTCCCTGCCTGGCGGGGGCTGTCCAAGACCGTAGGGGACGCAGGTCTTAAACCGGGGAAACCCTAGCCTACGCAGATGGTGCTCCCGATTCGGTTACCGAGTCAGACACCAAAACGCCGCCCAGTCCATCGGGCGAAACGGTAACATCCAGGAGTTAAACCCGTGGCAATCAAACTCGAAGACAAGAAGGCTATCGTCGCTGAAGTCAACGAGGCTGCCCAAGGTGCCCTGTCCGCTGTCGTGGCCGATGCCCGTGGCGTGACTGTGGGTGCCATGACCGGACTCCGTAAAGAGGCCCGCGCGGCCGGTGTCTATGTACGTGTCGTACGTAACACCCTGCTGCGTCGTGCCGTTGAAGGTACGTCTTTCGACGTCCTCAACGACACCTTCAAGGGCCCGACCCTGATCGCGTTCTCCCAGGAGCATCCGGGCGCTGCCGCCCGTATCTTCAAGGATTTCGCCAAGGGTCAGGACAAGTTCGAGATCAAGGCCGCCGCGTTCGAAGGCAAGCTCATTCCGGCTAACCAGATCGACGTACTGGCATCGCTGCCGACCTACGACGAAGCTGTGTCCCAGCTGATGAGCGTCATCCAGGGCGCTACCAGCAAGCTGGCTCGTACCCTCGCCGCCATTCGCGACCAAAAGGAAGCTGCCGCCGCCTGATCAGGCGTGCTGCGTTTCCTGCAAGTCTTTCTTATTATTTGCGGCCTGAAGCCGCACCCTGTTATAGGAATATAGAGTCATGGCTCTGACCAACGAAGACATCATCAACGCCGTATCCGAAATGTCCGTCATGCAAGTGGTGGAACTGATCAAGGCGATGGAAGAGAAGTTCGGCGTGACCGCCGCTGCCGCCGTTGCCGCTGGCCCGGCTGCTGCCGCTGCTGTCGTCGAAGAGCAGACCGAATTCACCATCATGTTGACCGAAGCCGGCGACAAGAAAGTGAACGTCATCAAGGTCGTTCGTGAACTGACCGGTCTGGGCCTGAAAGAAGCCAAGGCTGTCGTTGACGGCGCCCCGGGCGTGGTCAAGGAAGGCGTTTCCAAAGAGGAAGCCGAGGCTGCCAAGAAGTCTCTGGAAGAAGCAGGCGCCAAGGTCGAGCTCAAGTAAGTTCGGTTCTTGCGTCTACAGCCAGAACGTCTCACGTTCGGCTGATGGCTGGTGGCGAACGCCACCGGCCTTTTGCCGTTTTGTGCAGGGCGAGCATATCCGCCTGGCAAAACGCGCTGTATCCACCTCGCTCTCGGGGTGCGGCAAACCAAGGGTTTGCACGATTTTCCGGCTGCTCCCGTCGGAGAGGCCAAACAAGCTGGTGACCAAGCTGGGGAACGCTGATGGCTTACTCATACACTGAGAAAAAACGTATCCGCAAGGACTTTAGCAAGTTGCCGCACGTCATGGACGTGCCCTATTTGCTGGCTATCCAACTGGATTCGTACCGCGAATTCCTGCAGGCGGGCGCAGGCAAAGACCAGTTCCGCGATATCGGCCTGCATGCGGCCTTCAAGTCCGTTTTCCCGATTATCAGCTATTCCGGCAATGCGGCCCTGGAATACGTCGGCTATCGCCTGGGCGAGCCGGCTTTCGATGTGAAGGAATGCGTCCTGCGCGGCGTGACCTTCGCCGTCCCGCTGCGGGTCAAGGTTCGTCTGATCATTTTCGACCGCGAGTCGTCGAACAAGGCGATCAAGGACATCAAGGAGCAGGAAGTCTACATGGGGGAAATCCCCCTGATGACCGAGAACGGTACCTTCATCATCAACGGTACCGAGCGTGTCATCGTGTCCCAGCTGCACCGCAGCCCGGGCGTGTTCTTCGATCACGACCGCGGCAAGACCCACAGCTCGGGCAAGCTGCTGTACTCGGCGCGCATCATTCCCTACCGCGGCTCCTGGCTGGACTTCGAGTTCGACCCCAAGGACGCCGTGTTCGTGCGTATCGACCGTCGCCGCAAGCTGCCGGCCTCGGTACTGCTGCGCGCGCTCGGCTACAGCACCGAAGAAGTGCTGGATGCCTTCTATGACACCAACGTCTTCCACATCAAGGGCGAGACCCTGAATCTGGAACTGGTGCCCCAGCGCCTGCGTGGTGACATCGCCAGCTTCGACATCAAGGACGAAACCGGCAAGGTGATCGTGGAGCAGGGCCGTCGCGTGACCGCTCGCCACATCAACCAGCTGGAGAAGTCCGGCATCACCGAGCTGGAAGTGCCCTTCGATTACGTCATTGGCCGTACCACTGCCAAGGCCATCGTGCACCCGTCCACCGGCGAGATCATCGCCGAGTGCAACACCGAGCTGACCCTGGACATGCTGGCCAAGATGGCCAAGGCCAATGTCGTACGGCTCGAGACGCTGTACACCAACGACATCGACTGTGGTCCGTTCATCTCCGATACCCTGAAGATCGATTCCACCGGCAACCAGCTGGAAGCCCTGGTCGAGATCTATCGGATGATGCGTCCTGGCGAGCCGCCGACCAAGGAAGCTGCCGAGACCCTGTTCAACAACCTGTTCTTCAGCGCCGAGCGTTACGACCTGTCCGCCGTCGGCCGCATGAAGTTCAACCGCCGTATCGGTCGCGACGCCATCGAAGGCTCGGGCGTCCTGAGCCGCGAAGACATCGTCGACGTGCTCAAGACCCTGGTCGACATCCGTAACGGCAAGGGCATCGTCGACGACATCGACCACCTGGGCAACCGTCGCGTCCGTTGCGTCGGTGAAATGGCCGAGAACCAGTTCCGCGTGGGCCTGGTGCGGGTGGAGCGTGCCGTCAAGGAACGCCTGTCCATGGCCGAAAGCGAAGGCCTGATGCCGCAAGACCTGATCAACGCCAAGCCGGTGGCCGCCGCGATCAAGGAATTCTTCGGTTCCAGCCAGCTGTCCCAGTTCATGGACCAGAACAACCCGCTGTCGGAGATCACCCACAAGCGCCGTGTCTCCGCACTCGGCCCGGGCGGTCTGACCCGTGAGCGCGCCGGCTTCGAAGTCCGTGACGTACACCCGACGCACTACGGCCGGGTCTGCCCGATCGAAACGCCGGAAGGTCCGAACATCGGCCTGATCAACTCCCTGGCTGCCTATGCCCGCACCAACCAGTACGGCTTCCTCGAAAGCCCGTACCGCATGGTCAAGGACGGCGTGGCCACTGACGAGATCGTCTTCCTGTCGGCCATCGAAGAAGCCAACCACGTGATCGCCCAGGCCTCCGCCGGGCTGGACGAGAACAACCGGCTGATCGACGAGCTGGTGGCCGTGCGTCACCTGAACGAATTCACCGTCAAGGCGCCCGAAGACGTCACCCTGATGGACGTTTCGCCCAAGCAGGTCGTCTCCGTCGCCGCCTCGCTGATTCCGTTCCTCGAGCACGACGACGCCAACCGCGCGTTGATGGGTTCGAACATGCAGCGTCAGGCCGTACCGACCCTGCGTTCGGACAAGCCGCTGGTGGGTACCGGCATGGAGCGCAACGTCGCCCGTGACTCCGGCGTCTGCGTCGTGGCCCGTCGGGGTGGCGTGATCGACTCCGTCGATGCCAGCCGTATCGTGGTGCGGGTCAACGATGACGAAGTCGAGACCGGTGAAGCCGGCGTCGACATCTACAACCTGACCAAGTACACCCGTTCCAACCAGAACACCTGCATCAACCAGCGTCCGCTGGTGAGCAAGGGTGATCAGGTGGCCAAGTTCGACATCCTGGCCGATGGCCCCTCGACCGATATGGGCGAGCTGGCACTGGGTCAGAACATGCGCGTGGCCTTCATGCCCTGGAACGGCTTCAACTTCGAAGACTCCATCTGTCTGTCGGAGCGCGTTGTCCAGGAAGACCGCTTCACCACTATCCACATCCAGGAACTGACCTGTGTGGCCCGTGACACCAAGCTCGGCCCGGAGGAGATCACCTCCGACATCCCGAACGTGGGTGAGGCTGCGCTGAACAAGCTGGACGAGGCCGGTATCGTCTACGTCGGTGCCGAAGTCGGTGCCGGTGACATCCTGGTCGGCAAGGTCACGCCCAAGGGCGAAACCCAGCTGACCCCGGAAGAGAAGCTGCTGCGCGCCATCTTCGGCGAAAAGGCCAGCGATGTTAAGGACACCTCCCTGCGCGTGCCCACCGGCACCAAGGGTACCGTCATCGACGTCCAGGTCTTCACCCGTGACGGTGTCGAGCGCGACTCCCGCGCCCTGGCCATCGAGAAGTCCCAGCTCGACGAGATCCGCAAGGACCTGAACGAAGAGTTCCGCATCGTCGAAGGCGCGACCTTCGAGCGTCTGCGTCAGGCTCTGGTTGGTCAGGTCGCCGAAGGCGGTCCGGCGGTCAAGAAGGGTGCCGTTATCACCGACGAGTACCTGAACGGCCTCGAGCGCGGCCAGTGGTTCAAGCTGCGCATGGCGGAAGATGCTCACAACGAGCAGCTGGAAAAGGCCCAGGCCTACCTGTCCGACCGTCGCCAGCTGCTGGACGACAAGTTCGAAGACAAGAAGCGCAAGCTGCAGCAGGGCGATGACCTGGCTCCGGGCGTACTGAAGATCGTCAAGGTCTACCTCGCCATCAAGCGCCGCATCCAGCCGGGCGACAAGATGGCCGGTCGCCACGGTAACAAGGGTGTGGTCTCGGTGATCATGCCGGTCGAAGACATGCCCTACGACGCCAACGGCACGCCGGTGGACATCGTGCTGAACCCGCTGGGCGTACCTTCGCGGATGAACGTCGGTCAGATCCTCGAAACCCACCTGGGCCTCGCGGCCAAGGGCCTGGGCGAGAAGATCAACGTGATGATCGAAGAGCAGCGCAAGGTCGCCGAACTGCGTGGCTTCCTGCACGAGATCTACAACGAGATCGGTGGCCGTCAGGAGAAGCTGGACGACCTGAGCGATCAGGAAATCCTCGACCTGGCGAAGAACCTGCGTGGCGGTGTTCCCATGGCCACGCCGGTATTCGACGGTGCCAAGGAGCGCGAGATCAAGGCTATGCTGAAGCTGGCCGATCTGCCCGAGAGCGGCCAGATGCGTCTGTATGACGGTCGCACCGGCAACGCCTTCGAACGCACCACCACCGTTGGCTACATGTACATGCTCAAGCTGAACCACCTGGTGGACGACAAGATGCACGCCCGTTCCACCGGCTCCTACAGCCTGGTTACCCAGCAGCCGCTGGGTGGTAAGGCGCAGTTCGGTGGTCAGCGTTTCGGGGAGATGGAGGTCTGGGCACTGGAGGCCTATGGCGCGGCTTACACCCTGCAGGAAATGCTGACGGTGAAGTCGGACGATGTGAACGGCCGGACCAAGATGTACAAGAACATCGTGGACGGGGATCACCGCATGGAGGCCGGCATGCCCGAGTCCTTCAACGTACTGATCAAGGAAATCCGCTCGCTCGGCATCGATATCGAACTGGAAACCGAATAACACGAGACCCTAGAGGAGACGACCGCGCGGCGGTCGTCTCCGGTCCGTGAGGAGGAAAGGCCTTGAAAGACTTGCTCAATCTGTTGAAAAACCAGGGTCAACTCGAAGAGTTCGATGCCATCCGTATCGGTCTGGCCTCGCCCGAGATGATTCGTTCCTGGTCGTTCGGTGAAGTGAAGAAGCCGGAGACCATCAACTACCGTACCTTCAAGCCCGAGCGCGATGGTCTGTTCTGCGCCAAGATCTTTGGCCCGGTCAAGGACTACGAGTGCCTGTGCGGAAAGTACAAGCGCCTCAAGCACCGCGGCGTGATCTGCGAGAAGTGCGGCGTGGAAGTCGCCCTGGCCAAGGTGCGCCGCGAGCGCATGGGCCACATCGAACTGGCTTCGCCCGTCGCCCACATCTGGTTCCTGAAGTCGCTGCCGTCCCGTATCGGCCTGCTGCTGGACATGACCCTGCGTGACATCGAGCGCGTGCTCTACTTCGAGAGCTACGTGGTGATCGACCCGGGCATGACCACCCTCGAGAAGTACCAGCTGCTCAACGACGAACAGTACTTCGAGGCCCTGGAAGAGTTCGGCGACGACTTCGATGCCCGCATGGGTGCGGAAGCCGTGTTCCAACTGCTCGGCGCCATTGATCTGGAGCACGAGATCGGCCGCCTGCGCGAAGAGATTCCGCAGACCAACTCCGAGACCAAGATCAAGAAGCTGTCCAAGCGCCTGAAGCTGATGGAAGCCTTCCAGGGCTCCGGCAACAAGCCGGAGTGGATGGTCATGACCGTGCTGCCCGTGCTGCCGCCGGACCTGCGTCCGCTGGTGCCGCTGGATGGCGGCCGCTTCGCGACCTCCGACCTGAACGATCTCTATCGTCGCGTCATCAACCGGAACAACCGCCTCAAGCGGCTGCTCGACCTCGCCGCGCCCGACATCATCGTGCGCAACGAGAAGCGCATGCTGCAGGAAGCCGTTGACGCCCTGCTGGACAACGGCCGTCGCGGTCGTGCCATCACCGGTTCCAACAAGCGCCCGCTGAAGTCCCTGGCCGACATGATCAAGGGCAAGCAGGGTCGTTTCCGTCAGAACCTGCTGGGCAAGCGCGTCGACTACTCGGGTCGTTCCGTGATCACCGTGGGCCCGACCCTGCGTCTGCACCAGTGTGGTCTGCCCAAGAAGATGGCCCTGGAGCTGTTCAAGCCGTTCATCTTCGGCAAGCTGGAAGCCCGTGGCATGGCGACCACCATCAAGGCCGCCAAGAAGATGGTCGAGCGCGAACTGCCCGAGGTCTGGGACGTTCTCGCCGAAGTCATCCGCGAACACCCCGTGCTGCTCAACCGCGCCCCGACCCTGCACCGTCTGGGCATCCAGGCGTTCGAGCCGGTCCTCATCGAAGGCAAGGCGATCCAGCTGCACCCGCTGGTCTGCGCCGCGTACAACGCCGACTTCGACGGTGACCAGATGGCCGTGCACGTGCCGCTGACGCTGGAAGCCCAGCTGGAAGCGCGCGCCCTGATGATGTCGACCAACAACATTCTGTCGCCCGCTAACGGCGAGCCGATCATCGTGCCGTCGCAGGACGTGGTTCTGGGTCTGTACTACATGACCCGTGAAGCCATCAACGCCAAGGGCGAAGGCCGCGTGTTCGCCGACCTGCAGGAAGTCGATCGCGTCTTCCGTGCCGGCGAAGCCGCGCTGCACGCCAAGGTCAAGGTGCGCATCAACGAGACCATCCGTCACAAGGACGGCAGCCTGACCAAGAACACCCGCATCGTCGACACCACCGTTGGCCGTGCGCTGCTGTTCCAGGTCGTGCCCGCCGGTCTGCCGTACGACGTGGTCAACCAGTCGATGAAGAAGAAGGCCATCTCCAAGCTGATCAACCACTGCTACCGCGTGGTGGGTCTGAAGGACACCGTCATCTTCGCCGACCAGCTGATGTACACCGGTTTCGCCTATTCGACCCTGTCCGGCGTCTCCATCGGCGTCAATGACTTCGTCATCCCGGACGAGAAGGCACGCATCATCGATGCCGCCACCGCCGAGGTGAAGGAGATCGAGAGCCAGTACGCCTCCGGCCTGGTGACCCAGGGCGAGAAGTACAACAAGGTGATCGACCTCTGGTCGAAGGCCAACGACGAAGTGTCCAAGGCGATGATGACCAACCTCTCGAAAGAGAAGGTCATCGACCGCGAGGGCAAGGAAGTCGACCAGGAGTCCTTCAACTCCATGTACATGATGGCCGATTCCGGCGCCCGGGGTTCCGCGGCCCAGATTCGTCAGCTCGCCGGCATGCGTGGCCTGATGGCCAAGCCGGACGGCTCCATCATCGAGACGCCCATTACCGCCAACTTCCGTGAAGGCCTGAACGTACTCCAGTACTTCATCTCCACCCACGGTGCCCGTAAGGGTCTGGCGGATACCGCCCTGAAGACCGCGAACTCCGGTTACCTGACCCGTCGTCTCGTCGACGTGGCCCAGGATCTGGTGGTGACCGAGGTCGACTGCGGTACCGAGCGCGGCCTGATCATGACCCCGCACATCGAAGGCGGCGACGTGGTCGAGCCCCTGGGTGAGCGCGTTCTGGGCCGGGTCATCGCCCGCGACGTGCCCAAGCCGGGTACCGAAGAGATCATCGTGCCGGCTGGCACCCTGGTCGACGAGCGCTGGGTCGAGTTCCTCGAGCTCAATAGCGTCGACGAAGTCGTGGTGCGTTCGCCGATCACCTGCGAAACCCGTCATGGCATCTGCGCCAAGTGCTACGGTCGCGATCTGGCCCGTGGTCACCAGGTCAACATCGGTGAGGCGGTCGGCGTCATCGCCGCCCAGTCCATCGGTGAGCCGGGTACCCAGCTGACCATGCGTACCTTCCACATCGGTGGTGCGGCCAGCCGGACTTCCGCGGCCGACAGCGTCCAGGTCAAGAACGGCGGTGCCATCCGCCTGCACAACCTGAAGCACGTCGAACGTGCCGACGGTGCCCTGGTTGCCGTGTCCCGTTCCGGTGAGCTGGCGATCGCCGACGACTTCGGTCGTGAGCGCGAGCGCTACAAGCTGCCCTACGGTGCGGTGATCTCGGTCAAGGAAGGCGACAAGGTCGACGCTGGCGCCATCGTCGCCAAGTGGGACCCGCACACCCACCCCATCGTCACCGAGATGGACGGTACCGTGGCCTTCGTCGGTATGGAGGAGGGCATCACCATCAAGCGCCAGACCGACGAACTGACCGGTCTGACCAACATCGAGGTGCTCGACGCCAAGGATCGCCCGACTTCCGGCAAGGACATCCGTCCGGCGGTCAAGCTGATCGACGCCAACGGCAAGGACCTGCTGCTGCCGGGTACCGACGTACCGGCCCAGTACTTCCTGCCGCCGAACGCGCTGGTCAACCTGAGCGACGGTGCCAAGGTGCATGTGGGTGACGTTATCGCCCGTATCCCCCAGGAAACCTCCAAGACCCGCGACATCACCGGTGGTCTGCCCCGCGTGGCCGACCTCTTCGAAGCGCGTCGTCCCAAGGAGCCGGCAATCCTGGCGGAGATCAGCGGTACCATCTCCTTCGGCAAGGAAACCAAGGGCAAGCGTCGTCTGGTCATCACCCCGACCGATGGCACCGATCCCTACGAGGAGCTGATTCCGAAGTGGCGCCACCTGAACGTCTTCGAAGGCGAGCAGGTAAGCCGCGGCGAAGTCATCTCCGACGGTCCGAGCAACCCGCACGACATCCTGCGTCTGCTGGGTGTCAGCGCGCTGGCCAAGTACATCGTCAACGAGATCCAGGACGTGTACCGCCTGCAGGGCGTGAAGATCAACGACAAGCACATCGAGACCATCCTGCGGCAGATGCTGCGCAAGGTCGAGGTGAGCGACACCGGCGACTCGAGCTTCATCAAGGGCGATCAGGTCGAACTGACCCACGTCCTGGAAGAGAACGAGCAGCTGGTCGGCAATGATCGCTTCGTCGCCAAGTACGAGCGCGTGCTGCTGGGTATCACCAAGGCTTCGCTGTCCACCGAGTCCTTCATCTCGGCCGCTTCCTTCCAGGAGACCACCCGTGTCCTGACCGAGGCCGCCGTGACTGGCAAGCGCGACTTCCTGCGCGGCCTGAAGGAAAACGTGGTGGTGGGTCGTCTGATCCCGGCCGGTACCGGTCTGGCCTACCACAGCGAGCGCAAGCGCCAGCGCGAACTCGGCAAGCCGCAGCGCGTGAGCGCCAGCGAGGCCGAAGCCGCCCTGACCGAAGCGCTGAACTCCAGCGCCAGCTGAGTTCGGTAGCAGGTCTCGCTTGACAAAGCCCCCGGCGCCCCAGGTGTCCGGGGGCTTTGTCTTGACTGGGGCGCCGAAGCTCTTTAGACTTTCGTTCCCCGAAAATGGGCAGGACTGACGTTCTGCTATTTCGTTTATGTCGCAAGACAATCAGTGGAGCTATAGATGGCAACTATCAACCAGCTGGTGCGTAGTGCACGCAAGCGTATCGTCGAGAAATCCGACGTACCTGCGCTGCAAAACTGCCCGCAACGTCGTGGCGTGTGCACCCGCGTGTACACCACCACTCCCAAGAAGCCCAACTCCGCACTGCGGAAGGTCTGCCGTGTGCGTCTGACCAACGGCTTCGAAGTCACCTCCTACATCGGCGGTGAAGGTCACAACCTGCAGGAACACAGCGTCGTGCTGATCCGCGGTGGCCGGGTCAAGGATCTGCCGGGTGTGCGTTATCACACCGTGCGCGGCTCGCTGGACACCACCGGTGTGAAGGACCGCAAGCAGGGCCGTTCCAAGTACGGCACCAAGCGTCCGAAGTAACCACCTTTCTTTTTGTTCGAGTCGATAAGAGTAAGGTCGGGCAACGAGTCCCGAGCTAACCTGAAGACCGTTTTGAGGGCTTATCAATGCCAAGACGTCGTGTAGCGGCCAAGCGCGAAATACTTGACGATCCGAAATACGGAAGCCAGATCCTGGCCAAGTTCATGAACCACGTGATGGAGAGCGGCAAGAAAGCCGTTGCCGAGCGTATCGTTTATGGTGCTCTGGACAAGGTCAAAGAGCGTTCCAAGAATGCCGAACCCCTGGAAGTTTTCGAAAAAGCGCTCGACGCCATCGCTCCGCTGGTCGAAGTGAAGTCCCGCCGTGTCGGCGGTGCTACCTACCAGGTGCCGGTTGAGGTTCGTCCTTCCCGTCGTAATGCCCTGGCCATGCGCTGGCTGGTGGACTCCGCGCGCAAGCGTGGTGAGAAGTCCATGGCTCTGCGCCTGGCGGGTGAACTCATGGACGCTTTTGAAGGCAAGGGTGCCGCAGTCAAGAAGCGCGAAGACGTGCATCGCATGGCAGAAGCCAACAAGGCCTTCTCGCACTACCGCTTCTAAGCCTAGCGCTTCCAATCAAGCGAGGACCTTATGGCTCGTACAACCGCTATTAACCGCTATCGGAACATCGGTATCTGCGCCCACGTGGACGCAGGTAAGACGACTACTACCGAGCGGATTCTGTTCTACACCGGCGTGAACCACAAAATGGGTGAGGTTCACGACGGCGCTGCGACCATGGACTGGATGGTGCAGGAGCAGGAGCGTGGTATCACCATCACCTCCGCTGCCACCACCGCGTTCTGGTCCGGTTCGACCAAGCAGTACGACAAGTACCGCGTAAACATCATCGATACCCCCGGCCACGTGGACTTCACCATTGAGGTGGAGCGTTCCCTGCGCGTGCTGGACGGTGCGGTCGTGGTGTTCTGCGGCACCTCCGGTGTCGAGCCTCAGTCCGAAACCGTATGGCGTCAGGCCAACAAGTACGGCGTACCGCGCATCGTCTACGTCAACAAGATGGACCGTGCCGGCGCCAACTTCCTGCGCGTCGTCGAGCAGATCAAGAAGCGCCTGGGCCACACTCCGGTCCCGGTTCAGCTGGCCATTGGCGCGGAAGAGAACTTCCAGGGCCAGATCGACCTGCTGAAGATGAAGGCCATCTTCTGGAACGATGACGACCAGGGCATGACCTATCGCGAGGAAGAGATTCCTGCGGGCATGCTGGCCGATGCCGAGCAGTGGCGCTCCAACATGGTCGAGGCTGCTGCCGAAGCCAACGAAGAGCTGATGAACAAGTACCTGGAAGAGGGCGAGCTGTCGATCGACGAGATCAAGGCCGGCCTGCGTCAGCGTACCATCGCCTGCGAAATCGTCCCGGCCGTCTGCGGTTCGTCCTTCAAGAACAAGGGCGTGCCCCTGGTTCTGGACGCCGTGATCGACTTCCTGCCGGCGCCCATCGAGATTCCCGCGATCAAGGGTACCAACCCGGACAACGAGGAAATCACCGACGAGCGTCATGCAGACGACAACGAGCCCTTCTCAGCTCTGGCGTTCAAGATCGCCACCGACCCCTTCGTGGGTACCCTGACCTTCGCCCGCGTCTACTCGGGTGTACTGAGCTCCGGTGACTCCGTCATCAACTCGGTGAAGGGCAAGAAGGAACGCGTCGGCCGTATGGTGCAGATGCACGCCAACACCCGTGAAGAGATCAAGGAAGTTCGCGCTGGCGACATCGCCGCACTGATCGGCATGAAGGACGTCACCACCGGTGACACCCTGTGCTCGATCGAAAAGCCGATCATCCTCGAGCGCATGGACTTCCCGGAGCCGGTGATCTCGGTCGCCGTCGAGCCGAAGACCAAGGCCGACCAGGAAAAGATGGGCATCGCACTGGGCAAGCTGGCCCAGGAAGACCCCTCGTTCCGCGTCAAGACCGACGAAGAGTCCGGTCAGACCATCATCTCCGGCATGGGCGAGCTGCACCTGGACATCCTGGTGGACCGCATGAAGCGCGAATTCGGCGTGGAAGCGAACATCGGTAAGCCTCAGGTCGCCTACCGCGAAACCATCCGCAACACCTGCGAGATCGAAGGCAAGTTCGTTCGTCAGTCGGGTGGTCGTGGCCAGTTCGGTCACTGCTGGATTCGCTTCGCACCGGCCGACGAAGGTCAGGAAGGTCTGGAGTTCGTCAGCGAAGTCGTGGGCGGTGTGATTCCGAAGGAATACATCCCGGCGATCCAGAAGGGCATCGAAGAGCAGATGAAGAACGGTATCGTTGCCGGCTATCCGCTGCTTGGCCTGAAGGCCGCTGTGTTCGACGGTTCCTACCACGACGTCGACTCCAACGAGATGGCGTTCAAGATCGCTGCCTCCATGGCGACCAAGCAGCTCACCCAGAAGGGTGGTGCCGTGCTGCTCGAGCCGATCATGAAGGTCGAGGTCGTGACCCCGGAAGACTACATGGGCGACGTCATGGGCGACCTGAACCGTCGTCGTGGCCTGATCCAGGGTATGGAAGACACCGTGACCGGCAAGGTCATCCGTGCCGAGGTTCCGCTGGGCGAGATGTTTGGCTACGCTACGGATGTCCGCTCCATGTCTCAGGGTCGCGCAAGCTACTCCATGGAGTTCTCCAAGTACGCCGAAGCTCCGTCGAACATCGCCGAAGCCATCATCAAGAAACAAGCTTAATCAGCGCTTTGACTAGAGGTTTTATCTCGTGGCTAAAGAAAAATTCGAACGTAACAAACCGCACCTGAACGTGGGCACCATCGGTCACGTTGACCATGGCAAGACCACTCTGACCGCAGCGCTGACCAAGGTCTGTGCCGATACCTGGGGCGGTTCCGCTCGTGGTTTCGACCAGATCGATAACGCGCCGGAAGAAAAGGCTCGCGGTATCACCATCAACACCTCCCACGTTGAGTACGACTCGGCGATCCGTCACTACGCGCACGTCGACTGCCCCGGCCACGCCGACTACGTGAAGAACATGATCACCGGTGCTGCCCAGATGGACGGCGCGATCCTGGTTTGCTCGGCTGCTGACGGCCCCATGCCGCAGACCCGCGAGCACATCCTGCTGTCCCGTCAGGTAGGCGTTCCCTACATCGTCGTGTTCCTGAACAAGGCCGACATGGTTGACGACGCCGAGCTGCTGGAACTGGTCGAAATGGAAGTTCGCGATCTGCTGAACACCTACGACTTCCCGGGCGACGATACTCCGATCGTTATCGGCTCCGCGCTGATGGCTCTGAACGGTCAGGATGACAACGAGATGGGCGTTTCCGCCGTGCGCAAGCTGGTAGAGACCCTGGACTCCTACATCCCCGAGCCCGAGCGCGCCATCGACAAGCCGTTCCTGATGCCGATCGAAGACGTGTTCTCGATCTCCGGTCGCGGCACCGTGGTAACCGGTCGTGTCGAGCGTGGCATCGTCAAGGTCCAGGAAGAAGTCGAGATCGTGGGTATCAAGGCCACCGTCAAGACCACCTGCACCGGCGTTGAAATGTTCCGCAAGCTGCTGGACGAAGGCCGTGCTGGCGAGAACGTCGGCGTGCTGCTGCGTGGCACCAAGCGTGAAGACGTGGAGCGTGGCCAGGTTCTGGCCAAGCCGAACACCATCAAGCCGCACACCAAGTTCGAGTGCGAAGTGTACGTGCTGTCCAAGGAAGAAGGTGGTCGTCACACCCCGTTCTTCAAGGGCTACCGTCCGCAGTTCTACTTCCGCACCACCGACGTGACCGGTAACTGCGAACTGCCGGAAGGCGTCGAGATGGTGATGCCGGGCGACAACATCAAGATGGTTGTCACCCTGATCGCTCCGATCGCGATGGAAGATGGTCTGCGTTTCGCCATCCGTGAAGGCGGTCGTACCGTCGGCGCCGGTGTGGTTGCCAAGATCATCGAGTAATCGATTGATCTGAAACGAAAAAAGGCCCTTCGGGGCCTTTTTTCTTGCCTCATGAAATTGACAGATGGCAAAAGAGGCGTTCTTGACAGCTGTCGGCGACATCCTTAGAATTGCGCCTCCTTTAATCGGGCACCTTTTTGCCCGAGGGGAAAGCTTGGAGTCTGAGGTCAAATGCAAAATCAACAAATCCGTATTCGGTTGAAGGCTTTTGATCATCGCCTGATCGATCAATCTACCCAGGAAATCGTGGAAACCGCGAAACGTACTGGTGCTCAGGTGCGTGGTCCGATTCCTCTGCCAACCCGCAAGGAACGTTACACAGTGCTGATTTCTCCGCACGTCAACAAGGACGCTCGTGACCAGTACGAAATTCGTACCCACAAGCGCGTGCTCGACATCGTTCAGCCCACCGACAAGACCGTCGATGCGCTGATGAAGCTCGATCTCGCCGCTGGCGTTGAAGTGCAAATCAGCCTCGGCTGAGACCGTCAAGGTTTCAGTCGTGTAACGCTCTGAAATGGGCGGCCATAGCGGGTGAAAGCCCCGTACACTCAAGAGGTTCTCAACATGACGATTGGTTTAGTCGGTCGTAAATGCGGTATGACCCGCGTTTTCACCGAAGAAGGCGTTTCCGTTCCGGTTACGGTCATTGAGATCGAGCCGAATCGCGTAACCCAATTCAAAAGCGAAGAAACCGATGGCTACCGTGCCATTCAGGTAACCGTGGGCGAGCGTCGTGCTTCCCGCGTGACCAAGGCGCAAGCCGGTCACTTCGCCAAGGCCAGCGTTGCTGCTGGTCGTAGCGTCCTCGAATTCCGCCTGGAAGACGGTGAGTACAAGGCTGGCGACGAAGTCACCGTAGCCCTGTTCGAAGCCGGTCAGATGGTTGATGTCACTGGTCAGTCCAAAGGTAAGGGCTACGCCGGTACCATCAAGCGCTGGAACTTCCGTGGTCAGGACAACACCCACGGTAACTCCGTTTCCCACCGTGCACCTGGTTCCATCGGCCAGTGCCAGACTCCTGGTCGAGTGTTCAAGGGCAAGAAAATGTCCGGTCACCTGGGTGCGGAGCGTGTAACCGTTCAGTCGCTGGAAGTCGTGCGTGTAGACGCCGAGCGCAACCTGCTGCTGGTCAAGGGTGCCGTCCCCGGCGCGCCGGGTGGTGACGTGATCGTGCGTCCCGCTGTCAAGGCCCGTGGTTGAGAGGAGAGAGAACATGCAACTCAATGTGAATGGCTCTCAAGCTATCGAAGTCTCCGAGCACACCTTCGGCGGTGAATTCAACGAGACCCTGGTTCACCAGGCAGTCGTTGCCTACATGGCTGGCGGTCGTCAGGGCACCCGTGCCCAGAAGACCCGTTCCGAAGTCAGCGGCGGCGGCAAGAAGCCCTGGCGTCAGAAGGGCAGCGGTCGTGCCCGTGCCGGTACCATCCGCAGCCCCATCTGGCGTTCCGGTGGCGTGGCTTTCGCAGCCAAGCCCCAGGATCACAGCCAGAAGCTGAACAAGAAGATGTACCGCGCTGCACTGCGCTCCATCCTCGCCGAGCTGGTCCGTCTGGATCGTCTGGTCGTGGTTGACGACTTCGCCGTCGACGCGCCCAAGACCAAGACCCTGGTCAGCAAGCTGGACGGCCTGGGCCTGAGCGACGTGCTGATCGTGACCGACGCTGTCGACCAGAATCTGTATCTGGCCGCCCGCAACCTGCCTTTCGTCGACGTGCGTGATGTCCAGGGTTCCGACCCGGTCAGCCTGATCGCCTACGACAAGGTGCTGGTCACTGTGTCCGCCGTGAAGAAATTCGAGGAGCTGCTGGCATGAACCAGGAACGCGTATTCAAAGTGCTGCTTGGCCCGCACATCTCCGAGAAGGCCACCATGCTGGCGGACAGCCAGAAGCAGTTCGTATTCAAGGTTGCCACCGATGCAACCAAGCTGGAAATCAAGAAGGCCGTCGAGCAGCTGTTCGAGGTCAAGGTTCGCAGCGTCAGCACCCTGAACGTCCAGGGCAAGACCAAGCGCACCGCTCGTGGTCTGGGCAAGCGTAACGACTGGAAAAAAGCGTACATCGCGCTCCAGCCGGGCCAGGATCTCGACTTTTCCAGCAGCGCCGAGTAATCAGGGGGCATCATGGCAATCGTAAAATGCAAGCCGACCTCCGCTGGCCGCCGCTTTGTGGTCAAGGTGGTCAACTCTGATCTGCACAAAGGCGCGCCCTACGCTCCTTTGCTGGAGAAGAAGAGCAAGTCCGGCGGCCGTAACAACAATGGTCGTATCACCACTCGCCACATCGGCGGTGGTCACAAGCAGCACTATCGTCTGGTCGATTTCCGTCGCAACAAGGATGGCATCCCTGCCGTCGTTGAGCGTATCGAATACGATCCGAACCGTACTGCACACATCGCTCTGCTGAAGTACGCCGATGGCGAGCGTCGCTACATCATCGCCCCCAAGGGCGTTGCTGCCGGTGACCAGCTGCTGTCCGGCGCTGGCGCGCCCATCAAGGCCGGCAACAACCTGCCGCTGCGTAACGTGCCGGTCGGTAGCACCATCCACGGTATCGAGCTGAAGCCTGGCAAAGGCGCTCAGATCGCTCGTTCCGCGGGTACCTCCGCTCAGCTGGTCGCCCGTGAAGGCGCCTACGTCACCGTGCGTCTGCGCAGCGGTGAAATGCGCAAGGTGCTGTCCGAGTGCCGTGCCACCCTGGGCGAAGTGTCCAACGGTGAGCACAGCCTGCGTTCGCTGGGTAAGGCCGGTGCCACCCGCTGGCGTGGCGTGCGTCCGACTGTTCGTGGTGTTGCCATGAACCCGGTCGATCACCCGCACGGTGGTGGTGAAGGTCGTACTTCCGGTGGCCGTCATCCGGTTTCGCCGTGGGGCGTCAAGACCAAGGGTCTCAAGACGCGCTCCAACAAGCGTACCGACAAGATGATTGTCCGTCGCGGCAAGTAATCAGTAGAGGATTCGACTGTGCCCCGTTCTCTGAAGAAAGGTCCTTTTATCGATCTTCACCTGTTGAAGAAGATCGAAGTCGCGGTGGAAAAAAACGAACGCAAGCCGATCAAGACCTGGTCGCGTCGTTCGATGATCCTGCCGCAGATGGTCGGCCTGACCATCGCTGTGCACAACGGTCGTCAACATGTCCCCGTTCTGGTGAACGAAGACATGGTCGGCCACAAACTCGGCGAGTTCGCTGCTACCCGCACCTATCGCGGTCATGCGGCTGACAAGAAAGCCAAGCGTTAAGGGGTAAGGAAGATGGAAGTAGCCGCTAAGCTGTCGGGCGCTCGTATCTCCGCCCAGAAAGCCCGCTTGGTCGCCGACCAGATTCGCGGGAAGAAGGTGGGCGAAGCGCTCAACCTGTTGACTTTCAGCAGCAAGAAAGCCGCTGAAATCATGAAGAAGGTGCTGGAGTCGGCTGTTGCCAACGCCGAGCACAATGAAGGCGCCGACGTGGACGACCTGAAGGTCTCCACCGTCTTCGTAAACGAAGGTCGTTCGCTCAAGCGCATCATGCCGCGTGCCAAAGGTCGTGCTGATCGCATCGTGAAGCGGTCTTGCCATATCACGGTCAAGGTTGCGGACAAGTAACGGAGTCGATCAGATGGGTCAGAAAGTACATCCCAATGGCATTCGCCTGGGTATCGTCAAGGAGCACACTTCGGTCTGGTACGCGGATAAGCGCACTTATGCGGACTATCTGCTGGCCGACCTGAAGGTTCGTGAGTACCTCCAGGACAAACTAAAAAGCGCGTCCGTAAGCCGTATCGATATTCATCGCCCGGCTCAAACCGCACGCATCACCATCCACACCGCCCGTCCCGGTATCGTGATCGGCAAGAAAGGTGAGGATGTCGAGAAGCTGCGTCAGGACCTGACCGCAAGAATGGGTGTGCCCGTGCACATCAACATCGAAGAGATCCGCAAGCCGGAGCTCGATGGTGCCCTGGTTGCGCAGAGCGTTGCGCAGCAGCTTGAGCGTCGTGTGATGTTCCGTCGCGCCATGAAGCGCGCCGTGCAGAACGCGATCCGCATTGGTGCCAAAGGCATCAAGATTCAAGTGAGCGGTCGTCTGGGCGGTGCTGAAATCGCCCGTACCGAGTGGTATCGCGAAGGTCGTGTGCCCCTGCACACCCTGCGTGCCGATATCGACTACGCCACTGCGGAAGCTCACACCACCTACGGTGTGATCGGTGTGAAGGTCTGGATCTTCAAAGGTGAGGTCATTGGTGGCCGCCAGGAAGAGCTCAAGCCCGTCGCCCCGGCTCCGCGCAAAAAAGCTGCTGCTAAGTAAGGAGTACGCAACATGCTGCAACCCAAGCGTACAAAATTCCGCAAGCAGATGACCGGCCACAACCGTGGTCTGGCTCATCGCGGTAGCAAGGTCAGCTTCGGCGAGTACGCGCTGAAGGCTGTCGGCCGTGGCCGTCTGACCGCTCGCCAGATCGAATCCGCACGTCGTGCGCTGACCCGTCACGTGAAGCGTGGCGGCAAGATCTGGATCCGCGTCTTCCCTGACAAGCCTGTCACCAAGAAGCCTCTCGAAGTGCGGATGGGTAAAGGTAAGGGTAGTGTCGAGTACTGGGTAGCCCAGATCCAGCCGGGCAAGGTCCTGTACGAGATCGAGGGTGTTTCCGAGGATCTGGCTCGTCAGGCATTCGCCCTGGCCGCTGCCAAGCTTCCCGTCGAAACCTCCTTTGTTAAGCGGACGGTGATGTGATGAAAGCGAAAGATTTGCGTGAGAAATCCGTAGAGGAGCTGAACGAGCAGCTTCTCAACCTGCTGCGTGACCAGTTCAATCTGCGTATGCAGAAGGCAACTGGCCAGTTGGGTCAGTCTCACATGCTCTCGCAAGTGAAGCGCGACATCGCTCGCGTCAAGACTGTGCTGAACCAGCAAGCAGGTAAGTGATCATGGCTGAAGCTGAAAAAACTGTCCGTACGCTGACCGGCCGAGTGGTCAGCGACAAGATGGACAAAACCGTGACCGTACTGATCGAGCGTCGCGTAAAGCACCCGATCTACGGCAAATACGTGAAGCGTTCCACCAAGCTGCACGCTCACGACGAAACCAATCAGTGCCGCATTGGTGACCTGGTCACCATTCGCGAAACCCGCCCGCTGGCCAAGACCAAGGCGTGGACCCTGGTTGACGTCGTCGAGCGCGCCGTTCAGGTATAAGGGTAGAGAGCCATGATCCAGACTCAATCCATGCTTGACGTCGCCGACAACAGCGGCGCTCGTCGCGTGATGTGCATCAAGGTGCTCGGCGGTTCCCACCGCCGCTACGCCGGCATCGGCGACATCATCAAGGTCACCGTCAAGGAAGCAATTCCGCGCGGCAAGGTGAAGAAAGGTCAGGTGATGACTGCTGTCGTCGTGCGTACCAAGCACGGCGTCCGCCGCACCGACGGTTCCATCATCCGCTTCGACGGCAACGCCGCGGTTCTGCTGAACAACAAGCAAGAGCCGATTGGCACCCGTATCTTTGGGCCGGTGACCCGTGAACTTCGCTCCGAGAAGTTCATGAAGATCGTCTCCCTTGCCCCCGAAGTGCTGTAAGGAGTAGCCGACATGCAAAAGATTCGTCGTGACGACGAGGTAATCGTCATTGCCGGCAAGGACAAGGGCAAACGTGGCAAGGTGCTGAAGGTGCTCGCCGATGACCGTCTGGTCGTTGGCGGGGTCAACCTGGTCAAGCGCCACACCAAGCCCAACCCCATGCTGGGCGTTCAGGGTGGCATCGTAGAGAAAGAAGCCCCTCTGCATGTCTCCAACGTTGCCATTTTCAACTCCGAGACCAACAAGGCTGACCGCGTTGGTTTCAAAGTCGAAGACGGCAAGAAGATTCGTATCTTCAAGTCGACCCAAAAAGCGGTCCAGGCCTGAAGCTGCTAGGTAGATCACCATGGCTCGATTGAAAGAGATTTATCGGAAGGAAATCGCGCCCAAGCTGAAAGAGCAGCTTCAGCTGGGTAACGTGATGGAAGTTCCGCGCATCACCAAGATCACCTTGAACATGGGTCTGGGCGAAGCAGTCGGTGACAAGAAGATCATCGACAACGCTGTAGCTGACCTGGAAAAGATCGCTGGTCAAAAGCCGGTCGTGACTTATGCCCGCAATTCCATTGCTGGCTTCAAGATTCGCGAAGGCTGGCCGATTGGCGTCAAGGTGACCCTGCGTAGCGATCGCATGTATGAATTCCTGGATCGTCTGCTGTCCATCTCCCTGCCGCGCGTACGTGACTTCCGCGGCCTGAATGCCAAGTCCTTCGATGGTCGTGGCAACTACAGCATGGGCGTGAAAGAGCAGATCATCTTCCCGGAAATCGATTACGACAAGATCGATGCGCTGCGTGGCATGGACATCACCCTGACCACCACCGCTCGTACCGACGAGGAAGGCCGTGCGCTGCTGCGCGCGTTCAACTTCCCGTTCCGTAACTGATTGAGGTCTTCAAATGGCTAAGCAAAGCATGATTAACCGTGAGCTGAAGCGTCAGCAAACGGTTGCCAAGTACGCCAAGAAGCGCGCCGAGCTGAAGGCGACCATCGGTAACGTCAACGCCTCCCCCGAGGAGCGTTGGAATGCCCAGGTCGCCCTGCAGAAGCAGCCCCGTGACGCCAGCGCCAGCCGCATGCGTAACCGCTGCCGCCTGACCGGTCGTCCGCATGGCGTGTACCGCAAGTTCGGTCTGTCCCGCATCAAGCTGCGTGAAGCAGCCATGCGCGGTGACGTGCCCGGCCTGGTGAAGGCCAGCTGGTAACAGCTAGCGCCTTTCATCGCGGTAACTGAATCAAGCCCCTTTTGGGGCTTGATTCGTTTCAGGCCGATCTCTAGAATGCTCGGCTCGCCCGAATCGGCCTATTGCCGAGGGGTGATTTTGAGAGCCGGTAGGCTCAATTTCTGTATTAGGAGCTAATAGCCCATGAGTATGCAGGACCCGTTAGCAGACATGCTAACTCGTATCCGTAATGCCCAGATGGCTGAAAAGGCCGTTGTGAGCATGCCTTCTTCCAAGCTGAAGGCTGCCGTCGCCAAAGTCCTCAAGGACGAAGGTTACATCGCGGATTTTCAGGTCAGCGCGGAATCCAAGCCGTCGCTGTCCATCGAGCTGAAGTACTTCGAAGGCAAGCCTGTCATCGAAGAGCTGAAGCGTAGCAGCCGTCCCGGTCTGCGCCAGTACAAAGCCGTTGACCAGCTGCCGAAAGTGCGTGGCGGTCTGGGCGTGTCGATCGTTTCCACCAACAAAGGTGTGATGACTGATCGCGCAGCCCGTGCTGCTGGTGTTGGCGGCGAAGTGCTCTGCACAGTCTTCTAAGGGGAATCAGCATGTCTCGCGTTGCTAAAAACCCTGTAAGACTGCCTGCAGGCGTCGAAGTTAATCTGGCCGGTCAGGCCCTTTCGATCAAGGGTGCCAAGGGCGCTCTGGAGCTGAAGGTCCATCCGTCCGTTGAAGTCACTCAAGAGTCCGGTGAGCTGCGTTTCGCTGCTCGCAATGGCGATCAGCAGACCCGTGCGATGGCCGGCACTACCCGTGCCCTGGTCAACAACATGGTGGTCGGCGTCAGCCAGGGCTTCGAGCGCAAGCTGCAACTGGTCGGTGTGGGCTACAAGGCCCAAGCCAAAGGTCAGGTGCTGAACCTCGCTCTGGGCTTCTCTCACCCTGTGGACTACGACCTGCCGCAAGGCATCACCGCAGAAACCCCCAACCAGACCGAAATCCTGATCAAGGGTATCGACAAGCAGCTGGTCGGCCAGGTTGCGGCTGAGATTCGTGGTTTCCGTCCGCCGGAGCCTTACAAGGGCAAGGGCGTACGGTATGCCGACGAAGTCGTCCACCGTAAAGAAGCCAAGAAAAAGTAGGGCATAGCAAATGACCGTCAAGAAAGAAACCAGACTGCGTCGCGCTCGCAAGGCTCGCCTGAAGATGCGCGAGCTGGAAGTGGTGCGTCTGTGCGTGTACCGCTCTTCCCAGCACATCTATGCCCAGGTCATCGCGGCCGACGGCAGCAAGGTCCTGGCCAGCGCTTCTACGCTGGACAAAGAACTGCGCGAAAGCGCTACCAGCAACGTCGAGGCGGCCAAGAAAGTTGGTCTGCTGGTCGCCGAGCGTGCCAAGGCCGCTGGCGTTACCCAGGTGGCCTTTGATCGTTCTGGCTTCAAGTACCATGGTCGCGTCAAAGCGCTGGCCGACGCTGCTCGTGAAGGCGGGCTGGAGTTCTAAGTCATGGCAAATAACGATCAAAAGCGCGACGAAGGCTACATCGAGAAGCTGGTTCAAGTTAACCGCGTAGCCAAAACCGTGAAAGGCGGCCGTATCTTCGCCTTCACCGCTCTGACCGTGGTTGGCGATGGCAAAGGCCGCGTTGGCTTCGGCCGTGGCAAGGCGCGTGAAGTGCCTGCTGCCATCCAGAAGGCTATGGAAGCTGCTCGCCGCAACATGATCCAGGTGGATCTGAACGGCACCACCCTGCAGTACCCGGTCAAGGCCGCCCATGGCGCCTCCAAGGTGTACATGCAGCCCGCTTCCGACGGTACCGGCATCATCGCCGGCGGTGCCATGCGCGCCGTGCTGGAAGTCGCTGGTGTGCAGAACGTCCTGGCCAAGTGCTACGGCTCCACCAACCCGGTAAACGTGGTGTACGCGACCTTCGAAGGTCTCAAGCACATGCAGGCGCCGGAAGCTGTTGCCGCCAAGCGTGGCAAGAGCGTCGAGGAGATTCTCTGATCATGGCTAACGCAACCGTCAAGGTCACGCTGATCAAGAGCGTCCATGGCCGTCTGGCCAATCACAAGGCTTGCGTCAAGGGTCTCGGCCTGCGTCGCATTGGTCACACCGTCGAAGTTCAGGACACCCCTGAGAATCGCGGCATGATCAACAAGGCCTATTACCTTCTGCGTGTGGAGGGTTAAGTCATGAAATTGAATGATCTGCGTTCCGCTCCCGGCGCTCGCCGCGAGAAGCTGCGTCCCGGTCGTGGTATCGGTAGCGGCCTGGGCAAGACCGGTGGCCGCGGCCACAAGGGTCTGACCTCCCGTTCCGGTGGTAAGGTTGCCCCCGGCTTCGAGGGCGGCCAGCAGCCGCTGCACCGTCGTCTGCCCAAGTTCGGCTTCGTTTCGCTGAAGGCCCTGGACCGCGCCGAGGTTCGTACCTCCGAGCTGGCCAAGGTTGATGTCGATGTCGTCGATCTGCAGGCGCTGAAAGACGCCAACGTGATCAGCCGAGACATCAAGCGTGTCAAGGTTGTGCTGTCCGGCGACGTCACTCGTGCCGTCACCCTGAAGGGCATTGGTGCCACCAAGGGCGCACGTGCAGCCATCGAAGCAGCTGGCGGCAAGATCGAGGAATAAATGGCTAAGCAAGGTGCTCTCTCTGCGCTCAGCAAGACCGGTGGTATGTCCGAGCTGTGGACCCGCCTCCGATTCCTGTTCCTGGCGATCATCGTCTACAGGATCGGTGCGCACATCCCTGTTCCGGGTATCAATCCCGATCAGCTGGCCGCACTGTTCAGGCAGAACGAGGGGACCATTCTTAGCCTCTTCAACATGTTCTCTGGCGGTGCGCTGGAGCGGATGAGCATCTTTGCACTGGGGATCATGCCGTACATCTCGGCATCGATCATCATGCAGCTGCTTACCGCGATCAGCCCACAGCTGGAGCAATTGAAGAAAGAGGGTGAGTCTGGTCGTCGCAAGATCAGCCAGTACACCCGTTACGGCACACTGGTTCTGGCGCTCGTTCAGGCCACCGGGATGTCGGTTGGACTTGCCAGTCAGGGCGTGGCGTTCAGTGTGGGCTTCAGCTTCTACTTCGTAGCTGTCACCACCTTCGTCGCCGGCGCACTGTTCATGATGTGGCTGGGTGAGCAGATCACCGAGCGCGGTATCGGCAACGGCATCTCGATGCTGATCTTCGCCGGTATCGTCGCGGGCTTGCCTCGCGCCATCGGTCAGTCCTTCGAGTCGGCACGGCAGGGCGATATCAACATCTTCGCGCTGATCATGGTCGGTGTGGTGGCGGTCGCCATCATCGCCTTCGTGGTGTTCATCGAGCGTGGGCAGCGTCGTATCGCCGTGCACTACGCCAAGCGTCAGCAGGGTCGCAAGGTCTTCGCTGCGCAGAACAGCCATCTGCCGCTCAAGGTGAACATGGCCGGGGTCATCCCGGCGATCTTCGCCAGCAGCATCCTGCTGTTTCCGGCATCGCTCGGTTCGTGGTTCGGTCAGTCCGAAGGTCTCGGTTGGTTGCAGGACGTGGCTCAGGCCATCGCGCCCGGTCAGCCGCTGAACATCTTGCTGTTTAGTGCAGGGATCATCTTCTTCTGCTTCTTCTATACGGCGCTGATGTTCAACCCCAAGGACGTGGCAGAGAACCTGAAGAAATCCGGGGCGTTCATCCCGGGTATTCGTCCTGGTGAGCAGTCCGCGCGCTATATCGATGGCGTGCTGACCCGACTGACCATGTTCGGTGCCCTGTACATGACGGCGGTGTGCTTGTTGCCCCAGTTCCTGGTGGTCGCGGCGAACGTGCCGTTCTATCTCGGCGGGACCTCGTTGCTGATCGTGGTGGTAGTGGTCATGGACTTCATGTCCCAGGTCCAATCCCATCTCGTATCTCATCAATACGAGTCCCTGATGAAGAAAGCCAACCTGAAGGGCTACGGCAGCGGCATGATGCGCTGATCCGTTACCCGTAAGGTTAGAGGAGTTGTCATGAAAGTTCGTGCATCGGTCAAGAAGCTGTGCCGTAACTGCAAGATCATTCGCCGCGAAGGCGTCGTGCGCGTGATCTGCAGCGCTGAACCGCGTCACAAGCAGCGCCAAGGCTGAGTGTGAATCACGCGTCTAACCCGGCAGCTAGTGTGCTGCCGGGTTGATCATTTGTTCCTACAGCGTTAATATCGCGCGCCCTTTTCTTGGCTTCCGGGGCGTCGGTAGCTGTCAATTGGAGTTTTTCTGAATGGCCCGTATTGCAGGCGTCAACATTCCAGATAACAAGCACACTGTTATCTCGCTGACCTACATCTATGGTGTCGGTCGCACCACCTCTCAGAAGATCTGCGCGGCCACCGGCATCGAGCCGACCGCCAAGATCAAAGAACTGAGCGACGAGCAGGTCGATCAGCTGCGTAACGAGGTCGCCAAAATCCTCACCGAGGGTGACCTGCGCCGCGAAATCAACATGAACATCAAGCGCCTGATGGATCTGGGTTGCTACCGCGGTCTGCGTCACCGCCGTGGTCTGCCGGTCCGTGGTCAGCGCACCAAGACCAATGCCCGTACCCGTAAGGGCCCGCGCAAGCCGATCCGCAAGTAATCGCATCCGCGAATCGACAGGAATCTAGTCATGGCAAAACCTGCTGCTCGTCCTCGTAAGAAAGTCAAAAAGACAGTGGTTGATGGCATCGCCCACATCCATGCGTCTTTCAACAACACCATCGTGACCATCACCGATCGTCAGGGCAACGCTTTGTCCTGGGCGACCTCCGGTGGCTCCGGCTTCCGTGGCTCCCGTAAGAGCACCCCGTTCGCTGCCCAGATTGCAGCCGAACGTGCCGGCCAAGCCGCTCTGGAATATGGTCTGAAGAATCTGGACGTGAACGTCAAAGGTCCCGGCCCCGGCCGCGAGTCCGCTGTTCGCGCCCTGAATGCCTGTGGTTACAAGATCGCCAGCATCACCGACGTGACGCCCATCCCGCATAACGGGTGCCGTCCGCCGAAGAAGCGTCGCGTGTAATAGGAGACAGTGAGAAATGGCTCGTTACATTGGTCCCAAGTGCAAACTGTCCCGCCGCGAAGGCACTGACCTCTTCCTGAAGAGCGGCGCTCGTGCCCTCGACTCGAAGTGCAAGCTGGAAACCGTTCCTGGCCAGCATGGTCAGCGTCGCGGTCGTCTGTCCGACTACGGTCTGCAGCTGCGTGAAAAGCAGAAAGTCCGCCGCATGTACGGTGTCCTCGAGCGTCAGTTCGCCGGTTACTACCAGGAAGCTGCCCGTCGCAAGGGCGCTACCGGTGAAAACCTGCTGCAACTGCTCGAGTGCCGTCTGGACAACGTGGTGTATCGCATGGGCTTTGGTGCCACTCGCGCTGAATCGCGCCAGCTGGTCTCCCACAAGTCGATCACCGTCAACGGTCAGACCGTCAACATTCCCTCCTATCAGGTCAAGGTCGGCGACGTCGTCGCGGTCCGCGAGAAGGCCAAGAACCAGCTGCGTATCGCTCAAGCTCTCGAGCTGTGCGGCCAGCGTGGCCGTGTTGAGTGGGTCGAAGTGAGCACCGAGAAAAAGGAAGGCACCTTCAAGAGCGTGCCGGCCCGTGGTGATCTCTCCGCCGACATCAACGAAAACCTGATTGTCGAGCTCTACTCCAAGTAAGGGCTAGAAAGTAGGTGCATCCATGCAGAGTTCGGTAAATGAGTTCCTGACCCCCCGCCATATCGATGTGCAGGCGGTTAGTCAGACCCGTGCCAAGATCACCCTCGAGCCTCTCGAGCGTGGTTTCGGCCATACCTTGGGCAACGCGCTGCGGCGTATCCTGTTGTCCTCCATGCCTGGCTGCGCGGTAGTCGAAGCAGAGATCGACGGTGTCCTGCACGAGTACAGCGCCATCGAAGGCGTGCAGGAAGACGTGATCGAGATCCTGCTCAATCTCAAGGGTCTGGCCATCAAGTTGCACGGCCGTGACGAAGTCACCCTGAGCCTGAGCAAGAAAGGTCAGGGGCCGGTTCTGGCCTCTGACATTCAGGTCGATCACGACGTCGAGATCGTCAACGGTGAGCACGTCATCGCCCACCTGGCGGACAACGGTTCGCTGAACATGAAGCTGAAAATCGCCCGCGGTCGTGGCTATGAGCCCGCCGACGCGCGTCAGAGCGAAGAAGACGAAACCCGCGCAATCGGTCGTCTGCAGCTCGATGCTTCGTTCAGCCCGGTTCGTCGCGTGGCCTATGTGGTGGAAAACGCCCGGGTCGAACAGCGTACCAACCTGGACAAGCTCGTGCTTGACCTGGAAACCAACGGTACCCTGGATCCGGAAGAAGCCATCCGTCGTGCCGCCACCATCCTGCAGCAGCAGCTGGCAGCGTTTGTCGACCTCAAGGGCGACAGCGAGCCGGTCGTGGTCGAGCAGGAAGACGAGATCGATCCGATCCTGCTGCGTCCGGTGGACGATCTGGAACTGACCGTTCGTTCGGCCAACTGCCTCAAGGCGGAGAACATCTACTACATCGGTGACCTGATTCAGCGTACCGAAGTGGAGCTGCTCAAGACCCCGAACCTGGGCAAGAAGTCCCTGACCGAAATCAAGGACGTCCTGGCCTCCCGTGGTCTGTCGCTCGGTATGCGCCTGGACAACTGGCCCCCTGCAAGCCTTAAGAAGGACGACAAGGCTACTGCCTGATCGTCATTGTTCACCGAACGATAGTTTGGGAAGGAATTTCAATCATGCGTCATCGTAAAAGTGGTCGTCATCTGAGCCGCACGAGCGCACACCGCAAGGCCATGTTCCAGAACATGGCTGTGTCGCTGTTCGAGCACGAGCTGATCAAAACTACCCTGCCGAAAGCCAAGGAACTGCGCCGCGTTGCCGAGCCGCTGATCACCCTGGCCAAGGAAGACAGCGTCGCCAACCGTCGTCTGGCTTTCGACCGTACCCGTTCGAAAGCTGCCGTTGGCAAGCTGTTCAACGACCTGGGCAAGCGCTACGCCAACCGTCCGGGTGGCTACCTGCGTATCCTGAAGTGCGGCTTCCGCGCTGGCGACAATGCGCCCATGGCGTATGTCGAGCTGATCGATCGTCCGGTCGGCGGTACCGTGGAACAGGCTGCTGAATAAGTAGCTGCGTTCTGGAAAAAGCCGGGCTCTTGCCCGGCTTTTTCATGCCTGGCGTTTGGTGAAGACCAGGCCCTTCGCATCCAACTTCTGATCGCAGATTTTTCTATCAGGATGCTAGGATCAATAAATTAGTCCTAAAGTATTGCCGTGGCGATACTTCCCTCAAGCGATCAGCCAACGCTTTTCAGAGGGAGATACCTGTGACTGATACCAAGATCCTCACCACCGCCAGCGGCATTCCGGTGGCCGATAACCAAAATTCCCGCACCGCCGGTCCGCGCGGTCCGCTGATGCTCGACGACTTCCATCTGATCGAGAAGCTGGCGCATTTCAACCGTGAAGTCATTCCCGAGCGACGCGTGCATGCCAAGGGCTCCGCAGCCTATGGCACCTTTACCGTCACCCGGGACATCACGCACCTCAGCAGCGCCAGGCTGTTCGCCGAGGTCGGCAAGCGGACCGAGACCCTCCTGCGCTTTTCCACAGTGGGCGGTGAGCGCGGCTCGGCGGATACCGAGCGCGATCCCCGCGGTTTCGCCGTGAAGTTCTATACCGAAGAAGGCAATTGGGACATCGTCGGCAACAACACCCCGGTGTTCTTCATCCGCGATCCGTTGAAATTCCCCGACTTCATCCATACCCAGAAGCGCGATCCCTGGAGCAACCTGAAGAGTCCGCAGATGATGTGGGATTTCTGGTCGCTGTCGCCCGAATCGCTGCATCAGGTCACCATCCTGTTCTCCGATCGCGGCATTCCGGACGGCTATCGCTTCATGCATGGCTTCGGCAGCCATACCTTCAGCCTGATCAACGCCCAGGGCGAGCGGCACTTCGTGAAGTTTCACTTCAAGAGCCAGCAGGGGATCAAGAACCTGGCGCCTGCCGACGCGGCACGCCTGGCCGGTACCGACCCGGACTACAGCCAGCGCGACCTGTTCCAGGCCATCGAGCGCGGCGAATTCCCGCGCTGGACGCTGTGCATCCAGGTGATGAGCGAACAGGAAGCAGCTAGCCGTGCGTCGAATCCCTTCGACGTGACCAAGGTCTGGTCGCAGCAGGACTATCCGCTGCAGGAGGTGGGGGTGCTGGAGCTCAACCGCAATCCGCAGAACTACTTCGCTGAGGTGGAGCAGGCCTCCTTTGCGCCGAGCAACGTGGTGCCGGGCGTGGGGCTGTCGCCCGATCGCATGCTGCAGGGCAGGGTATTCGCCTATGCCGACGCCCAGCGCTACCGGGTGGGCACCAACTATCAGCAACTGCCGGTCAACGCACCCCGTTGCCCCTACGCCAACAACCAGCGTGACGGGGCCATGAGATTCGATGGCAATGGCGGTTCGCAGCCGAACTACGAGCCGAACAGCTATGGCCACACGCCCAAGCAGGCGCCCCAGTATCGCGAGCCGGCGCTGAATTTCGCCGGGCCGGCCGATCGCTACGATCACCGGGTGGACGCGGACTACTTCAGCCAGGCCGGAGCGCTGTTCCGCCTGATGAATGCCGACCAGCAGGCGCTGCTGATCGGCAACATCGTCGGCGCCCTGGGTACGGTGACCCGCGAGGTGCAGCTGCGGCAGATCGGTCACTTCCTCAAGGCCGATCCCGCCTATGGCGTGGGCGTGGCCAAGGGCCTCGGGATAGATCCCAGCGAAGTGGCCTGATCCAGGGGTAGAAAAGAGCCCGGCAACCGCCGGGCTCTTTTTCGTCCGCGAAAAAAGTGCGGGAAAGGCTGTCTCGGACGCCGCTTGCGACGTCGCAGTGCTAAGGTTCGCATCAAGCGCGAAAACACGAGGCTCGCTCTCCCGTCATGACTGTGTTTGGAGTGTCTTTGCGCCAGCTCTGGGCGCACGAAAAGGCCAGCTATGGCGTTCGCGTCTTTGTCGCCCTGAGCGGCGCCATGGTGGTCTGCTGGTCGCTGGGCGATCTGCGCGCGCTGTCGCCGGTATTCCTCGGCATCATCGCCAGCGCCCTGGCGGAAACCGACGACAGCTGGCTGGGGCGACTCAAGTCGCTGGCGGTGACGCTGCTGTGCTTTACCGTGGCGGCCTTCGCGGTCGAGCTGCTGTTTCCCTATCCCTGGATCTTCGTGGTGGGCCTGGGCCTGGCCACCTTCAGCCTGACGATGCTGGGCGCCATCGGCGAGCGCTACGCCTCGGTGGCCCAGGCCACGGTGATCCTGTCCATCTATGCCATGATCGGGGTGGATCAGCGCCTCGGCGCCCAGGTGCCGCTGTGGTACGAGCCGGCACACCTGCTGGCCGGGGCATTGTGGTACGGCCTGCTCTCGGTGCTCTGGTGCGCGCTCTTCGCCCACCAGCCGGTGCGACAGAATCTGTCCGCTCTCTATGGCGAACTGGGGACGCTACTCAGGCTCAAGGCCGAGATGCTCGAGCCGGTGCGCGGGGTGGACCTGCACCGGCGGCGGGTGCTGCTGGCCCAGCAGAACGGCAAGGTGGTGCAGGCGCTGAACCAGGCCAAGGCGACCATCCTCAATCGCTTCGGCCGCTCGGGACGGCCCGGTGCGCGTTCGGGGCGCTATTTCCGCCTGTATTTCATGGCACAGGACATCCACGAGCGCGCCAGCTCTTCGCACTATCCCTACAGTGCCCTGACCGAGGCCTTCTTTCACAGCGACATCCTCTTTCGCTGCCAGCGCCTGCTCAAGTTGCAGGCCACGGCCTGCCTCAACATGGGCGAGGCGATCCGGCTCGGACAGCCTTTCGAATACGGCCAGCAGAGTCAGCAGGGACTGACCGATCTGCAGGCCTCGCTGGAGTATCTCAAGCAGCAGCAGAATCCGCGCTGGCGGGGCCTGCTACGCTCCCTGGACCTGCTCGGGCACAATCTTTCGACCCTGGAGCGGCAATTCTCCGAGGCGGGCAATAGCGATTCGGGGGCGGCGGATCTGGACACCAGCCTGCTGGATCCGGCGGCACGCTCCCTGCGCGAGGTGTTCCAGCGTATCCGCCTGCAGCTGACCCCGACCTCGCTACTGTTCCGCCATGGCCTGCGCATGGCGCTGGCGCTGATGGCCGGCTATGGCGTGCTGCACCTGATCCACCCGGTGAACGGCTACTGGATCCTCTTGACCACGGTGTTCGTCTGCCGGCCACAGTACGGAGCGACCCGGGTGCGGCTGGTGCAGCGGATCGTGGGTACGGTGATCGGGCTGTTGCTGGGCAGCGCCCTGCTGGAGCTGTTCGGGCAGCCGGAGATCCAGCTCTTGCTGGCGCTGGTGGGCGGCCTGGTGTTCTTTATCACCCGGACGGATCGCTACACCGTCGCCACCGCGGCCATCACCCTCATGGTGCTGTTCTGCTTCAACCAGGTGGGCAACGGTTTCATGCTGATCTGGCCGCGGCTGCTGGATACCCTGCTGGGCTGCCTGATCGCGGTACTGGCGGTGTTCTTCGTCCTGCCGGACTGGCAGGGGCGGCGGCTGCACCAGGTGATGGCCAATACCCTGCGTACCAATGCGCTCTATCTGCGCCGACTGCACGAGCAGTACCGCACCGGCAAGCGTGACGATCTCGACTACCGGGTGGCGCGGCGCAACGCCCACAACGCCGATGCGACGCTGTCGGCCGCGCTGGCCAACATGCTGCGCGATCCCGGGCACTTCCGTCGTAACCTGGAAGCGGGCTTTCGCTATCTGGCGCTGTCCAACACCCTGCTGGGCTACCTGTCGGCCCTGGGCGCCCATCGCCGCCAGCTGGAGGCGGCCGAGCACGATGCCCTGGTGGAGCGCGCCGTGACCCGCATCGCCGAGGGTATGGAGTCCATCGCGGCGGCGGTGGCGGAACGCCGCAGTCTGCCGCCGACCGCCGAGGAGGAGACCAGCCTGGCCGATGAACTGGAGGCCGCGGCCGAGGACAACGACGACGGCTACCGGCTGGTGTGCACCCAGCTGGCGCTGATCTGCCGCCTGCTGCCCAATCTCAAGAGCGCCGCCAACCATACCCTGCGCGAACAAACCCGCGAGCAACCGGCCGCAGGTACCGCCGATGCTTGAGCAAGGTTGGCGCGACGCGCTATGTTGACCGATGTCCGTCGAGTCTTTCGACGCCTGTTTATGCTGGTTTGAAGGCTGTTCCAACACATGCGTATGCGTCTTCTAGTAGTGGGCGGGGAGAGCGCCCTGGGCAAGGCGCTACTCGCCGCCGGTGCCGAAGCGGGCATCGAATTCGTCGCCCCCGAGACTCCCACGGAGGGCTGGTACGCCGCGGGGCTGACCGAGGTCCTCGACCGGGTCCGACCAGGGGCGGTGATCAATCTCGCCTATTACCACGACTGGCTGCAGGCCGCGGACTTCGATCCGGCGCTGATGCAGCGCCAGGCGCTGGCCGTGCAACGCCTGGCCGGCCTCTGCCAGCACTATCAGATTCCGCTGATCCAGCCGTCCAGCTATCAGCTGTTCGATGGCTCGCGCGTGGCCGGCTATAGTGAAAAGGATCTTCCGCGGCCCCCCGGGGCACGGGGCGAGGCGCTCTGGCGGGTCGAGCAGCTGGTGCGGGCGCTGTGCCCGATGCACATCCTGCTGCGCCTGGGCTGGGTCCTGGATGACTCCCGTGACGGTCGCCTGGGGCGGTTGCTGCGGCAGCTGGGCACCGAGCAGGTGGTGCCGATGGCGGGCGACCGGCGCGGCAATCCGACCACCGTGGGCGATGCCGCCCGGGTGCTGCTGGCCGTGGTCAAGCAGCTCGACTGCGGCGCACCGCTCTGGGGGACCTATCACTACGGCGCCCAGGAAGCGGTGTCGGAGTTGGGTCTGGCCGAGACCGTCGCCCAGCTCTGGCAGGAATTCGACCGGCCGGTGCGCTGCGAGTGGCAGGAGGTGACGCACCTCGAGCGTGCGGATGCCGCGGAAGAGCCACAACAGGGGGTGTTGATCAGTCGCAAGCTGCTCAACACCTTTGGCATCAAGGCGCGGCGCTGGCAGCAGGAGCTGCCGGCGCTGTTGCAGGGCTTTCGGCAGGACGAGGTAGGTTTAGATGAGTGATGCGCCCATTCTGATCACTGGCGGTGCCGGTTTCATCGGCTCCCACCTGGCCGACGCGCTGCTGGCGCGGGGCAGGCGGGTGCGGGTGCTGGACGACCTGAGCACCGGCAAGCGCGAGAATCTGCCGCTGGACGACGACCGCATCGAATTGCGGGTGGGAGACGTGGCCGATGTCGCGACCCTGGAAGCGGCGATGGCCGGCTGCGCGGCGGTGGTGCACCTGGCCGCGGTGGCCTCGGTGCAGGCGTCGGTGGAGGACCCGGTGGGCACCCACAGGGCCAACTTCATCGGCACCCTGAATCTGTGCGAGGCCATGCGCAAGGCCGGGATCAAGCGGGTGGTCTATGCCTCCAGCGCGGCGGTCTATGGCGCCAACGGCCAGGGGCAGGCCATCGACGAGGAGTTGCCCAAGGCGCCGCTGACGCCCTATGCGGCGGACAAGCTGGCGGGCGAATACTACTTCGACTTCTATCGTCGCGAGCACGGTCTGGAGCCGGCGATCTTCCGCTTCTTCAACATCTATGGTCCGCGTCAGGATCCGTCTTCGCCCTATTCGGGGGTGATCAGCATCTTCACCGAACGCGCCCGCCGGCAGACGCCGATCACGGTGTTCGGTGATGGCGAGCAGACCCGCGATTTCGTCTATGTCGCCGATCTGGTGGACATCCTGGTGCAGGCGCTGGAAGCCCCCGAAGTGACGGCCGGGGCGGTGAACGTGGGGCGCGGCGAGACCATCAGCCTGAACGGCCTGCTGGCGGAGATCGGCCAGGTGCTGGGTGGCCTGCCGCCGGTAACCCATGGCGCGGCGCGGGCCGGGGACATCCGCCATTCGAAGGCGGACAACCGCCGCCTGCGCGAGCGCTTCGATTTCAGTCAGCCCACGAGCATGGGCACGGGGCTGGCAGCACTGCTGCGGGATTAGCGGACGCGGCCAGGGGCACTCCCTGGCCGGTTGGGCGTCGACGCTGGAGCTGCCCAGCGCCAACCTGCGGGCGAGTGGCTTGCGCTGGCCTAGAAGCGATAGCCCAGGCCGACCATGTAGACCCAGGGATCCACGTCCAGATCGACCTTGGCGCGGGCGCCGAGGGCGGTGTTGTCGACATGGGCGGTAGTGGCGATGTCGATATAGCGGATCTGGGCGTTGAGCATCACCCGGTCGGTGAGCATGAGATCGGCGCCGACCTGGGCGGACCAGCCCCAGGAGTTGTCGGCGCGGAAGTTGTCGAAGCCGGCCGCGCTGGCGCCGCTGCCGACATGCTCGTCGTAGATCCAGGTGTAGTTGAGGCCGGCGCCGACATAGGGTTGGAACGTCGCCTTGGCGTCCAGCGGGTAATAGACCAGGCTCAGGGTCGGCGGCAGGTGCTTGAGGCTGCCGAGCTTGCCGTTGGCGGCGTCCAGCCCGGTGCCCTTGATGTTGACCTGGTGCTCGAAAGGCGTGGCCGCCAGCAATTCGAGGCCCAGGTGATCGGTGAGCATGTAGGCGACGTTCAGCCCCAGCTGGGTGTCGCTGTCCATGGTCGCCTTGCCGCCCAGATTGGCGCCGCTCAGGGCGCCTCTGTCGATCTTGACGTCGGAGCTGCGCTCGTGGGGATCCACGGTGATGGCGCCGGCGCGCAGGATGATGTCGCCGGCCTGGTGGGCCTGGGCGAAGGGCGCGGCCAGGGCGAGGGCGAGCAGGCTGAGACGGAAGAGGGGACGCATGGCGAGGGCTCCGAAGGCATTGAAAAAGGGCTGGGAGCAGCCTAGCGAAGCTGAAACGGCGGACTCTTGATCTCGCTCAAGGGTGGGGCAGATCGCCTCAGGAACCGTCGCCCTTGAGAATGTAGGGCTGGATGCGTAGGGCCTGCAGCCAATAGCCGGCGACGGCCACCTCGCTGCGCTGGCTGCCCACGCCCAGGCGGCCTTCCACCCAATAGGGCAGGTGCAGTTTGGACAGCCAGAGGTCGTGGCTGCCTTTCACGTAGACGATCTGGTTGCCCGGCGGCGGCGGTACGTGGATGCAGGCGCCGTAATAGGGGACCAGCAGGAATTCGGTGACCTCGCCCTCGTCGGTGACCATCAGCGGCACCACGTAGCCGGGCAGGCGCACCTCCTGGCCATCCAGGGCGGCCACCGTGGGGGCGTCCGGCCAGGGCTGGCTGGCGGCCGGGCCGTCTTCGCCGAGGCCGTGGTCGACGCTGCCGGGATTGAAGCGCGGCGCATCGGCCGGCACCAGTTCGCGCCAGGCGAGTTGGCGGGGTTCGGCCTGGGCCCAGGGCAGCCAGCAGAGCAACAGCAGGAGCGCCAGGCGCATGGTGGGGCCTCGTCTAGAGTCGCACGGACAACCCGTCCGTGAGGGCCTGGCGACAGCCACGCCAGGCCGGGATGCAGCCGAGCACCAGGGCTGCGAGCAGGATACCGCCGAGCAGTTGCCCATCGTAGAGCGAGGGCCAGTCCAGCGGCAATGCCAGGCCGTATTCCGCCAGCAGCCAGGGCCGGCCCAGGGCGATGGCGCCATAGAGCAGCGCCAGCCCGGCGAGACAGCCGGCCAGGGTGAGGGTCAGGGCCTCTGCCAGCAACAAGCCGAACAGGTGGCGCGGCTGGGCGCCCACCGAGCGCAGGATGGCCATCTCCCGGCGTCTTTCGTTGAGGCTGGCGAGCAGGGCGGTGAGCATGCCCACCAGCCCGGTGAGTACCACGCACAGCGACATCACCAGCAGCGCCTGTTCCGCCGTGCCGAGCATTCCCCAGAGCTCCTGCAGGGCCACACCGGGCAGGATGGCCAGCAGCGGCTCGCCACGGTACTCGTTGACCGCGCGCTGCACGGCAAAGGTGGCCACCCGACTCTTGAGGCCGACCAGGGCGGCGGTCAGGTCCTGGGGCGTGAGATCGCGCCGGCGCACCTCGGCGTCGCTCAGCGAAGGCCCGGGCAGGCCGCCGCGCCAGTCCAGGTGCAGGGCGGTCATGCCGCGCAGTGGGATGTGCAGGGTGCGATCGACCGGGGTGCCGGTGGGGGCGAGGATGCCGACCACGGTGAAGGGGTGGTCGCTGTGCTCGGTCAGACTGATGGTGGCGACGCCATGGGCCAGCACCACCTTGTCGCCCAGCCGATAGTGCAGCGCCTTGGCTACCTCGGCGCCCAGCACCACCTCGAAGACGTCGGCGAAGGGCCGGCCCTGGGCCAGCCGCAGCGGCTGGTTGCGCCCGTAGTGGTAGTGGGTGAAGTAGTTGCCGTCGGTACCCAGCACTCGGTAGCCGCGGTGGGAATCGCCCAGGGACAGCGGGATGGTCCAGGCGACGCGGGGATCGGCGGCGAGCTTCTCGTAGCTCTCCCAGCGGATGTTGTTGGTGGCGTTACCGATGCGGAACACCGAATAGAGCAGCAGGTTGACCGCGCCGGAACGCGCGCCCACCACCAGGTCGGTACCGGCGATGGTGCTGGCGAAACTGGCCTTGGCCTCGGTGCGCAGGCGTTCGACACCCAGCAGCAGGGCCACCGAGACGGCGATGGTGAAGACGGTGAGCAGGGCGGTGGCGCGGCGATTGCGCAGGCTGGCCCAGGCCAGTTGCAGGAGCGGCATCCTAGGTCTCCGGCCGGGCGGCGTTGAGCTGGGCCAGGGTCAGGTGGCGGTCGAAGCGACTGGCCAGACTGCGGTCGTGGCTGACGAACAGCAGGCCGGCACCGGCGGCGGCGCACTCGGCGAACAGCAGTTGCAGGAAGGCATCGCGGTGGTCGCTGTCCAGCGCCGAGGTGGGTTCGTCAGCGATCACCAGTTCCGGCTGGCCGATCAGGGCGCGGGCGGCGGCGACGCGCTGCTGCTGGCCGATGGAGAGTTCGCGGGCCGGACGGCGGGGCAGCGCGGGATCGCTCAGCCCCAGGGCGCGGAGCAGGGTCAGGGCCGCGCCCTGGGGATCGCCATGCCGCGCCGAAGCGCGCTCGCGGCGCAGCGCCGAGAACTGGCAGGGCAACAGGACGTTGTCCAAGACCGAGAGAAAGGGCAGCAGATTGAATTGCTGGAAGAGAAAGCCGGTGTGGTCGACGCGAAAACGGTCGCGCCGGGCGGTGGCGAGGGCTCCCAGGTCCTGACCGAGCAGGCGCACCTGGCCGCGACTGGGACGCTGCACGCCGCCGAGCAGGCCGAGCAGGGTGGTCTTGCCGCTGCCGGAAGGGCCTTCGAGAAACAGCGCCTCGCCGGGCGCCAGCTGGAAGTGCCGGATGTCCAGGCATTCCGCCTGGCCGGGCCAGGCGAAGCCGAGGTCCTGGATTTCGACCAGGGGGGCAGAGGTCACGACCGTCCTACCACTTGAGTTGCGGCTGCCGGGCGGTCAGTTCGGCGCCCTGCTGGCCGCTGGCGACGATGGCCTGGACCTCGACGCTGTGACTGTTGGGGAAGCGGGCGAACCAGCCGGAGAGATCCAGGCTGGCGAGCGCGCCCGGCTTGCTGCAGTTGAAGCTCATGCTGGCCTCCACGTCGAGATGGCCGCTGGCGCTGGAATCCTTGGCAAACAGCGGGCTGATGGCGCTGGCTTCGGTCAGGCGGCAATCGGCGGCGGCGGGCAGCTTCACCAGGGCCTGGGGATTTTCTAGACTCTGGCGCAGGGCGGCGACGGCGTCTTCTTCCTGCCGATTGCGCGGGGCATGTTCGAAGCCCAGCAGATCGGCCGCCGGACTGCGCCACTGGAGTTCCAGGCCGCTGTCGGTCTGGGCCACGTCGAGGTGGGATTCGCCGTGCACATGGGCGCCCAGGGCGCCGTGCTCGTGTTCGTCATGGTCGTCATCGGTACCATGAGCAAAGGCCGGTTGGGCGAGCACGGCGGCAAGACAGAGGGTCAGTAGGGGCAGGCGCATGGTGGACTTCCAAAGGGTGGAGAGGCGCTATGTTATGTTGTTGCATTTATGCGCTGCAACCTCGGTTTGGCGTGGGCCGATGGCTGTGGGAGCATGGGCCTCTGCACGACGAGGAGAACACCATGGTACGCATTCGCGGAACCATCGGCAGCCAGCCCGTGGATCTCACGGTGGAACTGGAGGAGGCCGACTGGCAACGCCTGGCCGCCGCCCTGCGGCCGACCGAGGCGCCCCTGCCTGCCGCGGCCGTGAGCGCCGCGTCCAGCGGACCCAAGTCGGGTGGCGACATGCTCTGGGATCAGGTGGTGAAGCTGCTGAGCTCCGCTGGGCGGCTCAGCGGGCCGGACATCCTCGTGGCGCTGGAAAAGCTCACCGGCAATCTGGGCGTGGCCAAGCAGCTGCTGGTGCGGCTGAGGCACAGTCCCCAGGTGCGCATGGAGCGGGTGGGAGAGGCGCAGTTCTATATCTGGCAGGGGTGAGGCTGGAGCGGGGGAGTGGAAAACGCTGCGCGGTTTTCCACGCTACCGAATGTCCACCGCGCTGGGAGGACGCCCGCGGTGGATAAGGCTGCGTCCGAGGCGACGCAGCCATGGTTGACCGGCGCTTAGTACAGCGCCTGGTACAGGCGGCGGCGATAGGTGGCGACCAGCGGATGGTCATTGCCCAGCAGATCGAAGACCTGCACCAGGGTCTTGCGTGGCAGGTCGTCGCCGTAGCCGCGATTGCGGCGGAACAGCTCCAGCAGGCCATCCAGTGCCGGTTCGTATTGCTGGCGGGCCAGTTGCTGCACGGCCAGTTGGTAGGCGGCCTCGTCGTCGCCGGCATCGCGAGCCAGGCGGCTCTTGAGGTCGGCGACCTCGGGCAGGCTGGCGGCCTGGCGCAGGAAGGTCAGCTGGGCACGGGCACCAGCCAGAGCCTGCTTGTGTTCGTCACCCTTGACCGCGTCCAGCACGGCCTGGGCATCGTCCAGTTCATTGCGCTCGGCCAGGCAGCGGGCATAGAGGATCAGCGCCAGGGCGTCGCTGTTGTCTTCTTCCAGCACGGCCTTGAGCAGCGCCTCGGCTTCGGCGAAACGACCCTCGGCGAACAAGGCCTGGGCGGCGTCCAGCGGATCTTCCTCGGCCGGCGGCAGGGCCTGGACATGGGGTTCGAGCAGGGCGCGGATGGCCGATTCCGGCTGGGCGCCGGCGAAGCCGTCCACCGGCTGGCCATCCTTGAACAGCACCACGGTGGGCAGGCTGCGGATGCCGAATCTCATCACCAGTTCCTGCTCGATGTCGCAGTTGACCTTGGCCAGGTGCAGGGCGCCGCCATAGGACTCGGTGATCTTGGCCAGCAGCGGCATCAGCACCTTGCAGGGCGCGCACCACTCGGCCCAGAAGTCCACCAGCACCGGGGTGCTGAAGGAGGCATCGATGACCTGTTGCTGAAAGGTGTCGAGGGTGGCGTCGAAAATGTAGGGGACCTGGCTCATGGCGGACTCGGCAGACGAAAGTTGCACTATAGGTGGGGGCGCCGGGCTTGGAAACAAGGCGGGCCGGCTCAGCCCCGATAGAGCGCCACGCGGCGGAATTCGTCCGGCTCGGCCAGATCCGGCAGGGTGCAGGCCTGGAGCATGGCGACGCGGGTGAAGCCGGGGTGGGCGAGGTCGCGTACCCGCGAATCGGCCAGCAGGATCCGCTCGGCGCGCGCCTGCAGGAGGTCCAGCAAGGGCAGATTGGCACGGTCGTAGAGGACGTCGGCGGCCAGGATGAGATCGAAGCGCTCGGTGCTGGCAGAGAAATCGTCCAGCGTCTCGATCTGCATGGCGTTGGCCTGGGCATTGGCGCGACAGGCCGCCAGGGCCAGGGGATCGAGGTCGCAGCAGACCACCCGCGCCGCGCCGGCCCGGGCGGCGGCGAGTCCGGCGATGCCCGAGCCGCTGCCGAAATCCAGGACCTGGCGCCCGGCAACGTGCTCGGGATGGGCGACGATCCAGCGCGCCAGGGCCAGGCCGCTGGCCCAGCAGAAGGCCCAGTAGGGCGGTGCCTCCAACAGGCGCTGGGTTTCCGCGGGGGAAAAGGCCCGCGCCATGTTGGCCGGATCGATCAACCACAGCGACAGGTCGCTGTCGGGCAACGCCTGCAGACAGAGGCGGGCGTCGCCGAGCAGAGCCGTCAGGGCGGCGACGAGGTCGGCCGGGGGCGTCACGGGGTCTGGTTCAGCACCAGTTCGCCGAGATTCTGCGTGGTCGGTCCGCCGACATTCACCGGCGGCAGATAGCTGGCCAGCTGACCGGCCTGGATCAGGCGTGCGTGGAATTCCACCTTGAGATCCGGGCGGGTGGGAAAGATCTCCGGATTGAAGGGCAGGCGGAAGGCCAGGGGCGCGCCCTTGCCGGTCACCGTCTCGCTGGCCAGCAGGCGCTGCGGCAGGCCCTTGGCATTGACCGCCAGCAGGGCGATCTCCACCTGGGCACCGGCCGGGACCAGCCCCTGGGCATTGCGCAGCACCCCGGAGATCTCGCGCAGATTGGCCGGGGTGGGAGCGCCGGCCACCGGGACCGGCTCGTCGGCCGGGGTGGTGGGCTGCGGCGGCGTGGTTTCGGGTGGGCTGGAGCAGGCCACGAGCAGACCGGTGAGCAGCAGGGGCAGGAGGACGCGTGGGGTCATGGCAGGATCCGGAGGTCGCCGCCGGCGAGGGCGGCACGGGAGGCTGGAGAGGGGTCGTCGAACACAGTGCGCTCTTATAGCCCGGCGGCTCCTGGCTGTCGATTCGTCCGGTACCCGGAGGTTCCCGCCAGGGGGTGATCGGGTACCATGAGGGCTTTCCCTTCCGGCGGTCGACTCCCCCATGCATTGTCCCTTCTGCGGCGCCCACGACACCAAGGTCACGGATTCCCGGCTGGTTGCGGCCGGCGAGCAGGTGCGCCGGCGGCGTGAGTGCCTGGCCTGCCAGGAACGCTTCACCACCTTCGAGACCGCCGAACTGGTCCTGCCACGGCTGATCAAGCAGGACGGCACCCGCCAGCCCTTCGACGAGGACAAGTTGCGCGCCGGCATGCAGCGCGCCCTGGAGAAGCGCCCGGTCAGCGTCGAGCGCCTGGAAGAGGCCATCGCCCTGATCAAGCACCGGCTGCGCGCCACCGGCGAGCGGGAGATCCGTTCGCGGGTGGTGGGTGAACTGGTGATGGACGAACTGCGCAAGCTGGATCAGGTGGCCTACATCCGCTTCGCCTCGGTCTATCGGCAATTCCAGGACCTGGCCGAGTTCCGCGACGAAATCGAGCGGCTGGCCCAGGATCCGGGCAAGCAACCGGTATGAGCGACACGGACGCGGTGAACGACGAATTCTGGATGGCCCGCGCCCTGGCGCTGGCCGCCTGCGGCCGCTACAGCACGGCGCCCAATCCGCGGGTGGGCTGCGTGATCGTCCGTGACGGCCAGGTGGTGGGCGCGGGCTGGCATCGCCAGGCCGGCGGTCCCCATGCCGAGGTGCATGCGCTGCGCCAGGCAGGCGAGGCCGCGCGTGGCGCCACCGCCTATGTGACCCTGGAACCCTGCAGCCACCATGGCCGCACCCCGCCCTGCGCGGATGCCCTGGTGGCCGCCGGGGTGGCCGAGGTGGTGGCGGCCATGACCGATCCCAATCCGCTGGTGGCCGGTCGCGGCCTGGCGCGCCTCGCCGCCGCCGGCATCGCTACCCGCGCCGGGGTGCTGGAAGCCGAGGCGCGGGCGCTCAATGCCGGCTTCATCCAGCGCATGCTGACCGGGCGGCCCTTCGTGCGGGTCAAGCTGGCACTGAGCCTGGATGGCCGCACCGCCATGGCCAACGGCGAAAGCCAGTGGATCACCGGGCCGGCGGCGCGCCAGAGCGTGCAGCGACTGCGTGCCGAGGCGGGGGTGGTGATCACCGGCGCCGACACCGTGCTGGCCGATGGCGCGCGCCTGACCGTGCGCCCGAGCGAATTGGGCCTGAGTGGCCCAGAACTGGAGCTGGCCACCCTGCGCACGCCGCAGCGGCTGCTGGTGGACGGTCGTGGCCGGGTACCGCTGGACGCCCCCTTTTTCCAGGCCGGCACGGCGCGGGTCGTCGGTATGGCCGGCGAGGCGCCGGCCTATGCGGCGGCCGGGCACGACTACCTGGCGCTGCCCGGCGCCCAGGGCCAGGTCGATCTGGCGGAGCTGCTGACCCGCCTGGGCCGCGAGCAGGTCAACGATGTGCTGGTGGAAGCCGGACCGCGTCTGGCCGGTGCCTTCGCCCAGGCCGGACTGGTCGATGAATATCACCTGTTCCTGGCGCCCAAGTTCCTCGGTTCCAGCGCCCGGCCGTTGCTGGACTGGCCGCTGGAGCACCTGGCCCAGGCGCCGCAGCTGGAAATCCTCAGTGCCACGCCGGTGGGCGCGGACCTGCACCTGATCGCCCGACCGGCCAGGGACACCTGACGCCCCTGGCCCCGCGGCGGCGAACTGTGTTACAAAACCTGCGCTGCCTGCGGGCGGCGAGTTCTCAGGGCGGGGTGCAATTCCCCACCGGCGGTAACGCCCGATCAGTCGGGACGAGCCCGCGAGCGCTCTCTCGTCCTCTGCGGCGGGGGAGGTCAGCAGACCCGGTTGGATTCCGGGGCCGACGGTCATAGTCCGGATGAGAGAGAACGGGATAGCCTCGCCTGGCAGGGGTGCGAGCCCCTCGTCCGTCTGATTTCCCTTCTGTCCGTGCGCCCTGTTTTTTCACCGAAACAGGAGTTCGTCGATGTCTAGCTGCACCGCCTTTCCGGCTCTACCTCTCGGAGGCCTGAGCTGATGTTTACCGGAATCATCGAAGCCCTCGGCGAGATCCGCGCCCTCACGCCCAAGGGCGGCGACGTGCGCCTCTATGTCGCCACCGGCAAGCTCGACCTTGCCGACGTCAAGCTCGGCGACAGCATCGCCGTCAATGGCGTCTGCCTCACCGCCGTGGAATTGCCCGGCGACGGCTTCTGGGCCGACGTCAGTCGCGAGACCCTGAGCCTCACCAGCCTGGGCGGTCTCAAGCCCGGCAGCCGGGTCAACCTGGAAAAGGCGCTGATGCCCACCAGTCGCCTTGGCGGCCACCTGGTCAGCGGCCACGTGGACGGACTCGGCGAAGTGGTCTCCCGCGCCGATAACGCCCGCGCCGTGCAGTTCCGCCTGCGCGCCCCTGCCGAGCTGGCCCGCTATATCGCGCTCAAGGGCTCGATCACCGTGGACGGCGTCAGCCTCACGGTGAACGCCGTGGACGGCGCCGAATTCGAGCTGACCATCGTCCCCCATACCCTCGGCGAGACCATCATGGCCGACTACCGGCCCGGACGCCGGGTGAACCTGGAGGTGGACCTGCTGGCCCGCTACCTGGAGCGCCTGCTGCTGGGCGACAAGGCTGCCGAGTCCAGCAAGGGCGGCGTCACCGAACACTTTCTCGCCGAACACGGCTATCTGCAGCGCTAAGGACGACACCGTGGCACTTTCCAGCATCGAAGACATCATCCAGGACATCCGCGCGGGCAAGATGGTCATCCTCATGGACGACGAGGACCGCGAGAACGAAGGCGACATCATCATCGCCTCCGAATGCGTCACCGCCGAACACATCAACTTCATGGCCCGCCACGCGCGCGGCCTGATTTGCATGCCCATGAGCAAGGGCCTCTGCGAGCGCCTCAACCTGCCGATGATGGCCAGCCGCAACGCCTCCGGCTTCGGCACCAAGTTCACCGTGTCCATCGAGGCCGCCGAAGGCATCAGCACCGGCATCTCCGCCGCCGACCGCGCGCGCACCGTGCAGGCCGCCATCGCCAAGGACGCCAAGGCCGGCGACGTGGTCAGCCCCGGCCACATGTTTCCGCTGATGGCCCAGCCCGGCGGCGTGCTGGCGCGTGCCGGCCACACCGAAGCCGCCTGCGACCTGGCGCGCATGGCCGGTTTCGCCGAGAGCGGGGTGATCTGCGAGGTGATGAACGACGACGGCACCATGGCCCGGCGCGACGAACTCGAAGCCTTCGCCGAGCAGCACGGCCTCAAGGTCGGCACCATCGCCGATCTGATCCACTACCGTCTGCTGCACGAGCACACCGTCAAGCGTATCGACGAGCAGCAGCTGGAGACCGAACTCGGTCCGTTCAAGCTGGTGACCTACCGCGACGAGGTGGAGGGCGACGTCCACCTGGCGCTGATCCGTGGCGACCTGGCCGGCCAGGAGCTGCCGCTGGTGCGGGTGCACAACATGGATCCGCTGCGCGACCTCCTGCAGGTGCACCAGCCGGGTCGCTGGAGTCTGCGCAGCGCCATGGAGCGCGTGGCCCGGGAAGGCACCGGCGTGGTGCTGCTGCTCGGTCACTCGATCGAGGGCGACGACCTGCTGGCGCACCTGCGCGAGCCGCTGCCGGTGCCCAAGGCGCTGTCCACCTACAGCACCGTCGGGGCCGGTTCGCAGATCCTCCGCGACCTGGGCATTCGTCAGATGCGTCTGCTCAGCTCGCCGATGAAGTTCAATGCCATATCCGGCTTCGACCTGGAAGTAGTAGACTATCTGCCTCCTGAAGAATGACCCTTCCGCCTGGCGCGCCCCGCCCGGGTGGCATGGCGCGCTTCACCTGGATTTCCACGGACGGCCTGGCACTGCCGGCCGTCCGGCTCTTTGACAACTGGACCCGCACATGAACATCAAGACCTTTGAAGGCACCTTCATCGCTCCTCAGGGCCGTTTCGCCCTGGTGGTCGGTCGCTTCAACAGCTTCGTCGTCGAAAGCCTGCTGCAGGGCGCCATCGACGCCCTGGTGCGTCACGGCATCAAGCCGGACGACCTGACCATCATCCGCGTCCCCGGCGCCTTCGAGATCCCGCTGGCGGTGCAGAAGATCGCCCAGCGCGACGAATTCGACGCCATCATCGCCCTCGGCGCGGTGATCCGTGGCGGCACCCCCCACTTCGAATACGTGGCCGGCGAGTGCACCAAGGGTCTGGCCCAGGTCTCCATGGAATTCGGCGTGCCGGTGTCCTTCGGCGTCCTGACCGTCGATTCCATCGAGCAGGCCATCGAGCGCTCCGGCACCAAGGCCGGCAACAAGGGCGCCGAAGCCGCCCTGTCCGCCCTGGAAATGGTCAGCCTGCTGGCGCAGCTGGAGGCCAAGTGAGCGGCGATCTGACTCCGCCCGCGGCCGGCAAGCCCGCGGGCAAGAAGGCCCCCACCGGCAAACTGGCTGCCCGCCGCGAAGCGCGCAGCCTGTCGGTCCAGGCCCTGTACCAGTGGCACATGGCGGGCCAGGCGATCAACGAGATCGAGGCGCAGTTTCGCGTCGACAACGATTTCGCCAAGGTCGACGGCGCCTATTTCCATGAAATCCTCCACGGCGTCCCGGCCAACAAGGGCGAGATCGACGGTCTGATCCTGCCCTGCCTGGACCGCGCCATGGACGAGGTCGACCCGGTCGAGCTGGCCGTGCTGCGACTGTCCTGCTACGAACTGCTCAAGCGCATCGACGTGCCCTATCGCGTGGTGATCAACGAGGGCATCGAGCTGGCCAAGATCTTCGGCGCCACCGACGGCCACAAGTTCGTCAACGGCGTGCTGGACAAGCTGGCGCCCAAGCTGCGCAGCGCCGAGTTGCGCGGCAAGCGCTGATCGCCCGCGGGCATGGGTGAATTCGAACTCATCCGTCGCTATTTCGCCGCGGCGCCCTGCGCCCGTGGCGGACCCGGCGTGGCACTGGGCATCGGTGACGACTGCGCGCTGCTGGCACCCGCCCCGGGTGAACAGCTGGCGGTCTCCACCGATACCCTGACCGCCGGGGTGCATTTTCCCGATCCCTGCCCGGATGCCCATGGCCTCGGCCAGCGCGCCCTGGCGGTGAGCGCCAGCGACCTCGCCGCCATGGGCGCCACGCCGCTGGGCTTCACCCTGGCGCTGACCCTGCCGAGCATCGAGCCCGCCTGGCTGGAAGGCCTGGCGGCGGGACTCGCGCAGATGGCCGAGCAGTGCGAGCTGCGCCTGGTCGGTGGTGACACCACCCGCGGTCCGCTGTCCCTCACCCTCACGGTCTTCGGTCAGGTACCGGCCGGTCAGGCGCTCTTGCGCAGCGGCGCCCGCCCGGGCGATCTGCTGTGCCTGGGCGGTGCGCCGGGCGAGGCCGGCGGGGCCTTGCCCTTCGTCCTCGGTCAGCGTGCCGCGGAGGGTGCCGCCAGTCGGCACCTGCTGGCACGCTATTGGGCCCCCCAGCCGCAATTCGACCTGGGCCTCTGGCTGCGGGGTCGGGCGACGGCGGCCCAGGACGTCTCCGATGGCCTGGTGGCCGATTGCGGCCATATCGCCACGGCCTCCGGCGTCCGCCTGGTCGTGGAGACGGCGCGGCTGCCGGTGAGTCCGGCGCTGGCCGAACTCTTTCCCGCCGACGAGGTGCTGCGCCTGGCCCTCGGCGCAGGCGACGACTATCTGCTGGTCTTCACCCTGCCGCCGGACCAGGCGCCGGCCCTGGCCGCCGCCTGGCCCCAGGCGCAGGTGATCGGGCGAGTCGAGGCGGGCAGTGGCGTTGTCGTCCTCGCCGCCGACGGTCAACCCATGATCCCGGCGCAGGCCGGCTTCCAACATTTCTAGCGCCCCGCGCGGAGTCCTCTCTTGAGCGAACAGCAAGCCCCCGCCCAGCCGGTCCCTCCGTCGGTCTGGCGCGATCCCTGGCACTTCCTGGCCTTCGGCCTGGGTTCCGGCACCCTGCCCAAGGCGCCCGGGACCTGGGGTTCGCTGATCGCCTTGCCCTTCCTGCCGCTCTGGCAGCTGCTCGGCGGCTGGAGCTATCCGCTGCTGCTGGTGCTGCTGACCGTCTTCGGCTTTTGGCTATGCGGCAAGGTCGCCCGCGAGCTGGGTGTGCACGATCACGAGGGCATCGTCTGGGACGAGATGGTCGGCATCTGGATCACCTTCTGGCTGGCGCCGCCGGGCCTGATCTGGCTGCTGGTGGGTTTCGTCGCCTTCCGCGTGCTGGACATCTGCAAGCCCTGGCCAATCCGCTGGCTGGATGTCAATGTCCGCGGCGGCGTCGGCATCATGGTCGACGATGTACTGGCCGGCATCCTCGCCTGGCTGGTGGTTCAGGGATTACACATCGGTTGGGGTCATCTCGTCGGCTGACGAGACGCAGGCCCAAGGAGCAGGGCAGTGAAAAGACTGGGCGCGTACGGCCTGCTGTTGGCCGTCGGTTCGCTCGCCTGGGCGCAACCCCAGGTCAGGGTCGTGGGGTTGTTCAACGGCGCGGCGGTGGTCAACGTCAATGGCCAGCGCAAGTTGCTGCGGGTCGGCCAGCGCCTGGACGACGTCGAGGTGGTCAGCGCGGATCCCCAGCAGGCGGTGCTGCGCATCGACGGCCGGACCCAGGCCTTTACCCTCGACCGCGAATATAGCGATGGCTACAGCGCCCCGCAGCGCCGCGAATTCAGCGTGCCGCGCAGCAACAACGGCCATTACCAGGTCACCGCCAACGTCAATGGCCGTCCGGTGTCGCTGCTGGTGGACACCGGTGCCACCAGTGTCGCCCTGAGTGGCGCCCAGGCCGATCAGCTGGGCATCAGCTATCGCGACGGCACCCCGGGCTGGGTGGAGACCGCCAGCGGCCATGCCCGCGCCTGGCGCACCACGCTCAAGCAGGTGCGCCTGGGCGATGTCGAGGTGGTCGGGGTGGACGCCATGGTCCTGGAAGGCAACTATCCCAGCCAGGGCCTGCTGGGCATGAGTTTCCTCAACCGCGTGGGCTGGCGCGAGGCCCAGGGCATCTTCTACGTCCAGGCACGCTGATAGATCATCGGGTATCGACGTCATAACCCCTGGCGATGACGCCGGAGCCGGGGAAAAGGTTACAATGTACGTCTTTACCCGCCAGGAGCCCGCAGGTGTCCGTCGTCTTTGTCGCCGCCTCCCAACTGCCCACCCCCTTTGGCCTGTTCACCATGCACGGTTTCCTCGACGAAACCGATGGCAAGGAGCACGTCGCCCTGACCTTCGGTGACGTGGCCGATGGCGAGCCGGTCCTGGGACGGCTGCATTCCGAGTGCCTGACCGGCGACGCGCTGTTCAGCCTGAGATGCGACTGTGGCTTCCAGCTGGAAGCGGCGCTGCGCGCCATCGCCGAAGCCGGGCGTGGCGTGCTGCTCTATCTGCGCCAGGAAGGACGCGGCATCGGCCTGCTCAACAAAATCCGCGCCTATGAGTTGCAGGATGCCGGCGCCGATACCGTGGAAGCCAACGAGCGCCTGGGTTTCGGCGCCGACCAGCGTACCTATGCGCTGTGCAAGCCGATGCTCGAACACCTCGGCATCACCTCGCTGCGGCTGATGACCAACAATCCGCGCAAGGTGAAGGCGCTCGAGGTCCTGGGCATCCCGGTCGCTGAGCGGGTGCCGCTGCAGGAAGGCCTCAATCCGCACAACCGCCGCTATCTGCTGACCAAGGCCGGCAAGCTCGGCCATATGCTCGGCAATCTGCATCAGAACGAAGAGACCGCCGATCCGGCCTCCTGATCAGCCGGCTGCGCGCGCCGGTTCCAGGCGCTGCGCGGCTTCCTGCAATTCCAGTACCTGTTGATCCACGTTGCGACTGGCGCCCAGGGTGGTCTGGGCCAGCTCGGCGCTGCGCCGTGCCTGGTCCTGGGCCGCCTGGCTGCGTAGCTGCAGCTGGTTGCCGCTGGTATCCAGGGCCTCCAGGGTGTGGCCGATGTGGGTCAGGTGCTCCTGCAGCGCGCCGACATCGCGATCGATGGCGCCCAAGGCCTCCTGGGCCTGGTCCGAACGACTGCGCGAGGTCTGGGCGTCCGCCTTGCAGCGCTGCATGGCGGCCACCGCCTGTTCCGACAGCAGGCGGATCTGGTCGAGGATGCTGGCGATCTCGCGGGTGGAATCCGCCGAATGATTGGCCAGGCGCCGCACCTCGTCGGCGACCACGGCGAAGCCGCGTCCCTGATCGCCGGCGCGGGCCGCTTCGATGGCGGCGTTGAGCGCCAGCAGGTTGGTCTGTTCGGCGATGCCGCGGATGGTGTCGGTGACATGGCGCACCGCGTGGGTCTGCTCGTTGAGCGCGCTGATGGTGCCGGCCGAGGTGCCGATGGTGCCATCGAGGATTTCCAGATCGCGGGCCACCTGGCCGACCAGAAGATTGCCGTGGTCGCTGCCGTTGCGTGCCCGGGTCGAGAGGCCACTGCTGTCGCGCACATGGGCGGCCATCTCCTGGCTGCCCTGCAGCATCGTCTGCATGGCCTGGGTGTTGGCCTCGGCCGCCTGCCATTGCTGTTCGGCTTCCTGGCTGGCGTGCTGGGCCCCGCGCTGCAGACTGGCGGCATCGGCGCTGAGGGCGCGGGTGACCTGCTTGACGGTCTGCAGCGAGGTGTCGAGGCGATCGACGAAGCTGTTGATCCAGACCGCCAGCTCGCCGGTCTCGTCGGCGCGAAAGCCCTGGCGATCCAGGCGCTGGTCGAGACTGGCGCCGCACTCGGCGATGTCCAGGAAGAAGTCGCCCAGGCGTTGCAGGCGACGGGTACAGGGCCGCACCACCAAACCGCCGTAGAGCGCCAGGGCGAGGGCTGCACTGCCCAGGGCGAAGCCGCTCTGCCACAGCGGTTGCCAGAGGCTGAGTGCGACCTGCAGGCCCCAGGCGCCCGCGCCCAGCAGCAGGGCGCCGAGCAGCAGGTGCTGGGTCAGGCTGCCGCCACGATAGGCTTCTTCCAGATCCGCTTCGCAGAGCAGGCCCCAGGTATCCGGCGAACCGGGCAATTGCAGGGTAAGGCCGGCGCCGATCACCGGGACGTGGCGGTAATCGGAATAGCCTGGATAGGCGACGAACAGATTGCGCCCCTTGCGAATGGTCTCGCGCACCCTAGGGTGTAGTTCCTTGGTCGCCGGGGCGGTGAATTTCAGCTCGAACTCGGTGTGCTCGCGGATCCGTACCGTCCCGAAGGGGGTGGCGACCCCTTGCTTGAGGTTATCGCCGACGGTGAAGGTGGCGTCTTCGAAGCGCGAGCGCGACAGCGCGGTGCCGGGCGCTATGCTGGGGTCGGCGACCGCCTTGACCATGAACAGGTAGTTGTCGCCGGAATCCGGAAAGACATGCCCGGCCTCGCGCTGGATGAGATCGCTGAGCACATCGTTGGGCAGGCGCAGACAGAGACAGCCCAGCGGCTTGCCGGCTTGGCGCAGCGGCTGGTGGAACAGCAGGGTGACGGCATCGTGGAAGGCCGAGGTGGTCGGGCCCAGGGCGAGGGTGACCGGATCGCGATAGGGGCCTTGCAGAAAGGGCGCCTGCAGACCGCGGGCGAGGGCCGCGGCGTCGTGCCGCTGCCCCTGGCGCTGACGTGCGGTGGAGGCGAGGACCAGGCCCTGGGTATCCACCACGAAGAGTTCGGAGGCCGCGCCCAGGTGCAGCAGGGCGTCGTCCAGGATTTGAGGATCCAGCGCGGGCCAGCCGGTCTCCAGCGCCCCGGCGATCCGTTCCAGTTGCTGCCAGTGTCTCTGGGTCCAGGTCAGCAGCAGATCACGACGGGTGCCGGCCAGGCCGGCAAAGGTCTTTTCCAGGCGTGCCTGTCGACCTCCGTTGCGCAGGCAGGCCCAGCCACGGGCGATCTTTCCATTGCGCCCCAGCCAGGGCAGCCAGCGGCGCTCGGGGCCGCTCAGATCCATGTCACTCATGACACCCATCCTTGTCGCCACGCTGATTGCAGTCAGCAGCCAGCATGGTGGGGGCTCCAGCCGCGCACTAGAGCGGCTGGATGAGGTGTCGGTGCCTTCAGATCAGCGGTGCGCGGCCCTTTAGGCGGAGGCACCGCGGGCCAGGCGTGGCGAGGTATCGGCCTGGGCGGCTTCCAGCAGTGCCAGGCGCTCGCGTACCGCGCGCTCGATCCCCGCGACGTCCAGACCGCACTCGGCCAGCATGTCGGCCGGCTTGGCGTGTTCGATGTAGCTGTCCGGCAGGCCCAGGTTGAGCACCGGCTGGACCAGGGCATTGGCCTGCAGGAATTCGTTGACCGCACTGCCGGCACCGCCCATGACGCTGTTTTCCTCGACGGTGACCAGCAGGTCGTGGTCGGCGGCGAACTGGCGGATCAGGGCTTCGTCCAGCGGCTTGACGAATCTCATGTCGGCCACGCTGGCGTCCAGGCGCCCAGCGACCTGCAGGGCCTCGGCCAGTTGCACGCCAAACACCAGGAAGCCGACGGTGGGGCCGTTTTTCAGGCTGCTCTGGCGACGCACCACGCCCTTGCCGATGGGCAGGGGTTCCAGGCCCGGATCAAGGGCGGCGTTGGGGCCGCTGCCACGCGGGTAGCGCACCGCGGCGGGGCCTTGGTGGCAATAGCCGGTGGTGAGCAGGCGGCGCAGCTCGTTCTCGTCGCTGGGCGCCATGATCACCATGCCGGGTATGCAGCGCAGGTAGGACAGGTCGAAACTGCCGGCATGGGTCGGACCGTCTTCGCCGACCAGGCCAGCGCGGTCGATGGCGAAGAGCACGTCCAGATGCTGCACCGCCACGTCGTGGATCAGCTGATCGTAGCCACGCTGCAGGAAGGTGGAGTAGATGGCCACCACCGGCTTCATGCCGTCGCAGGCCAGGCCCGCGGCCAGGGTCACCGCATGCTGCTCGGCGATGGCCACGTCGAAGTAGCGCTCGGGATAGCGTTCGGCGAAGCGGATCAGATCGGAGCCTTCCTTCATCGCCGGGGTGATGCCCACCAGCTTGGCATCGGCGGCGGCCATGTCGCACAGCCAGTCGCCAAAGATATTGGAGTACTTGGGCGCGCCCGGGCGCTTGGGCTTGGCGTCCAGCGGCTCCAGCTTGGTGATGGCGTGGTAGCCGATGGGGTCTGCCTCGGCGATGGACAGGCCCTTGCCCTTGCGGGTGATGACATGGAGGAACTGCGGGCCCTTGGCGTCGCGCAGATTGCGCAGGGTGGTGACTAGGGTCGGCAGGTCATGACCGTCGATGGGGCCGATGTAGTTCCAGCCCAGTTCCTCGAACAGGGTGCCGGGTACCAGCATGCCCTTGGCGGCTTCTTCGGTGCGGCGGGCGATTTCCCAGGCACCGGGCAGCTTGGAGAGGGCCTTCTTGCCGTTCTCGCGCAGGTGCTGGTAGGTGCGGCTGGAGAGTAGTCGCGCCAGGTAGTTGGACAGGCCACCGACATTGCGCGAGATGGACATGTCGTTGTCGTTGAGCACCACCAGCATGTTGGCGCCGGTATCCGAGGCGTGGTTGAGGGCCTCGAAGGCCATGCCCGCGGTCAGGGCGCCGTCGCCGATCACCGCCACCGACTTGCGCTCGATGCCTTGCAGCTGGGCGGCGATGGCCATGCCCAGGGCGGCGCCGATGGAGGTGCTGGAGTGACCGACGCCAAAGGTGTCGTACTCGCTCTCGCTGCGGCGCGGGAAGGCGGCCAGGCCGTCCTTCTGGCGCAGGCTGGCCATGCCTTCGCGGCGACCGGTGAGGATCTTGTGCGGATAGGCCTGGTGGCCGACGTCCCACACCAGCCGGTCTTCCGGGGTGTTGAAGACATAGTGCAGGGCCACGGTCAGTTCGATGACGCCGAGGCCGGCGCCGAAGTGACCGCCGGTCTGGCCCACGGTCCACAGGAGAAAGGCGCGCAGTTCGTCGGCGACGGCTTCCAGCTCGGCGTCACCGAGCTGGCGCAGCTGGACCGGCGAGTCGATGCGGTCGAGCAGGGGCGTCGCGGGACGCTGGCGGGGAATCTCGTGAAACGTCTTGGGCATCTGGCTGATCACTTTGCGCAGAGAATTAGGCAGTTTACCCGATGCCCGCGTGGCATCCCAACAGCGGACAGGGCGTCTTGTTATGCCCCTGTGACAACGGACCCGGGGGCAAATGCGGCCCGGGTCACGAGTTTTTCCGCCGGGAAGCGGCTAGCTGCGCCTGGCGACGATGTAGCGGGCCAGGGCGCGCAGGGGTTCGGCGGGCTCGCCCAGGGCCTCGATGGCGGCCAGGGCAGTGTCGCGCAGCTCCAGGGCATAGGCCTTGGCCGCGTCCAGGCCGAGCAGCGCCGGGTAGGTCGGTTTGTCGCGGGCGAGATCGGCGCCCTGGCGTTTGCCCAGGGTCTGGGTATCGCTTTCGATGTCGAGCACGTCGTCCCAGACCTGGAAGGCCAGGCCGATGGCCTCGGCATAGCGGCCCAGGGCCTCACGCTCGCCGGCACCGGCGGCTTCGCTGGCCAGGGCGCCGAGTTGCACGCTGGCGGCGATCAGGGCGCCGGTCTTGTGCAGGTGCATGGTCTCCAGCGCCGGCTGGTCGATGCGCCGGCCGACCGATTCCAGGTCGATGGCCTGGCCGCCGACCATGCCCGCCGGGCCGCTGGCGCGCGCCAGCACCGCGACCATCTCCAGCCGCACCGCGGCGTCCTGGGGCGCCGCCAGCAGGGTCTCGAAGGCCAGGGTCTGCAGGCCGTCGCCGGCGAGGATGGCGCAGGCCTCGTCATAGGCCTTGTGGGTGGTGGGCCGGCCGCGGCGCAGGTCGTCGTCGTCCATGGCCGGCAGGTCGTCGTGGACCAGGGAATAGGCGTGGATCAGCTCCACCGCGCAGGCGGCCTGGTCGGCGCGCGCCGGATCGCCGCCCAGGGCTTCGCAGGCGGCATAGACCAGCAGCGGCCGCACCCGCTTGCCGCCGCCCATGACGCTGTAGGCCATGGCCGCATAGAGCCGGGCGAGTTCGGCGCGCGGGGCGGTGAAGAGCGGGGCGAGGGCGGTGTCGACGCGGGTCTGGCAGCGTTGCTGGTAGGCCTCGATCATGCGTCGTCCCCAACCGGGGCGAAGGGCGCGGCGCTGAGTTCGCCGTCCTTTTCCAGCAGGATCTGCACCTTCTGCTCGGCCTGGGCCAGGGCGCCCTGGCATTCGCGGGTCAGGCGGATGCCCTGTTCGAAGGCGCCGAGGGAGTCCTCCAGGGACAGCTCGCCACTTTCCAGGCGTTCCACCAGGGTCTGCAACTCGGCCAGGGATTGTTCGAAGTCGGGAGCTTTCTTGCGGGCCATCGGGATTCTCGACAGAGGCGATCGGGTCGCGGGAAGGGGGCAATGGGTCGGCCATTGTGCCACAGCCATCGGCGCCGCTTGACGCCATGCCCGGCCAGGCCCTAGGGTAGCGGTCATGAAAACGCGCAGCCACCAACGCCCCAGCATTATTACCGCCATTACCTGATGGCGGGACAGCGTTAGCTGCGCAACCAGACCCGCCCAAGAGGCGGGTTTGTACTTTCTGACTCCTGGGCCCCGATGAAACACCCCAGGAGCCCGCCATGACCGCCCAGGAACCCGCCACCGATCTCTTGCAGCGCTATGCCCGCAAGATCCTCGAAGCCCCCGTCTACGACGTGGCGATCGAAACGCCCCTGCAACCGGCACGGGCGCTGTCCGAGCGGCTGGGTTGCCAGGTGCTGCTCAAGCGCGAAGACCTGCAGCCGGTGTTCTCCTTCAAGATCCGCGGCGCCTACACCAAGCTGGCCAGCCTCTCGGCCAGCGAAAAGGCCCGCGGCGTCATCGCCGCCAGCGCCGGCAACCACGCCCAGGGCCTGGCCCTGGCGGCTCGTGAGCTGGGCGTGCGGGCGATCATCGTCATGCCGCGGACCACCCCCGAGCTCAAGGTCATCGGCGTGCAATCCCGCGGTGGCGAGGTGGTGCTGCATGGCGACGCCTTTCCCGATGCCCTGGCCGAGGCTCTGCGCCTGGTCGAGGAGCAGGGCTATACCTTCGTACCGCCCTATGACGATCCCGACGTCATCGCCGGCCAGGGTACCGTGGCCATGGAGATCCTGCGCCAGCATCCGGGACGCCTGGACACCATCTTCGTCCCGGTGGGCGGCGGCGGCCTGATCGCCGGCATCGCGGCCTACGTGAAATACCTGCGGCCCGAGATCAAGGTCATCGGTGTCGAGCCGGACGATTCCAACTGCCTGCAGCAGGCCATGGCCGCCGATGAGCGCGTGGTGCTGCCGCGAGTCGGGCTGTTCGCCGACGGCGTGGCCGTGGCCCAGATCGGCCATCACACCTTCGAGATCTGCCGGCGCCATGTCGACGAGGTGATCACCGTCAGCTCCGACGAGATTTGCGCAGCGATCAAGGACATCTACGACGACACCCGCTCCATCACCGAACCGGCCGGCGCCCTGGGCGTGGCCGGGATCAAGAAATACGCCGAGCGGGAAGGCTCCGGCGGCCAGGTGCTGGTGGCCATCGATTCGGGTGCCAATATCAACTTCGACCGGCTGCGGCACGTAGCCGAGCGCGCGGAGCTGGGCGAGCAGCGCGAAGCCATCATCGCCGTGACCATCCCCGAGCGGCCGGGCAGCTTCCGCGCCTTCTGCAAGGCCCTGGGCCGGCGGCAGATCACCGAATTCAACTACCGCTACCACACAGGCGAAGAGGCCCATATCTTCGTCGGCGTCCAGACCCATCCCCAGCGCGATCCGCGTGACGCCCTGATCCAGGGCCTGCGCGACCAGGGCTTCCCGGTGCTGGACCTGACCGACAACGAACTGGCCAAGCTGCATATCCGCCACACCGTGGGCGGCCATGCGCCGCGGGTCGGCCAGGAGCAGGTGTTCCGCTTTGAATTCCCCGAGCGGCCCCGAGCGCTGTTCGATTTCCTCGACCGCCTGGGCGGGCGCTGGAACATCAGCATGTTCCACTACCGCAACCACGGCGCGGCGGATGGGCGGGTGTTCGCGGCGCTGGAGGCTAGCCAGGCCGAGCGGCCGGAGCTGTTGGCTACCCTGGATGCCATCGGCTATCGCTATTGGGACGAGACCGAGAATCCGGCGTATCGGTTGTTCATTGGATAGACCGAGTCAGAGGGATCGCGGCCATGGCGGTCCGCAAATGTGGTCAATTCCGGAGATTGGAGTATCGCCAAATCGTGGCCATGGGCCGCTCCTACCTCGTACCTACGGTCACACCTGAGCCTGTAGGAGCGGCCCATGGCCGCGATTGGCACTGGGGCCTATCAGTGGAAAACGCTGCGCGGTTTTCCACGCTACGAAGCGGGCACAAGACGCCGGACCTCAATCCGCGTCGTAGCGGGCGCTGAAGGCCCGCACGAAGGCGTTGCGCAGGATATTGAAGAAGGCCTGCAGCGGGCTGATGTCCTGGTTCTTCACGCTGCCCGAGAGATCCACCCGGGTGGCGAACTGGTCGCGGGGCTGGTTCTTCAGCAGCGTCTGGGCGGTGCCGACCACGGCTTCCCAGGCGCTTTCCAGGGCGTTCTTGTTGCGATTCTCGACATCCTGCTGCCAATCGAAGATGTCGACGTTCTTCATCAGCGGCTTGACGTAGCCGCTGAGCCGACCGTCCACCGCCTTGGCCTCTACCACCACATCGCCGCTGCCGGCGCGGAAATCGAACTTGCCGTAGGCGCGGGCGAAGTCGTTGAGCTTGGGCAGGTCGATGTCGGTCACCCGCAGGCGGAAGTCGAAGTCGGTGAAATCCTTGAAGGGATCGAAGCGGGCACTGGCCTCCAGCGGCGCGCTGCCGAGGATGGCGGCCTTGCCCTCGAAGCGGGCGATGCGTTCGCCCCTGGCATCCGCGGCGTTGGTCAGGTTGTAGAGGCTGGCATTGACGTCGGTGGCCGCCAGATTCACCTGGGGCTTGGAGTTGAAGTTGCGGAAGGTCACCCGCCCATCCACCACCCGCACCTCGTCGAGGGTGATGGAGATGAGCTTGTCCACCTGGTCCTGCCAGTCGGTGCCTTCGCCGGTCTGCGACTGTTCCTTGCGTGCGCCGCCATCGACGAAGTTGAGCTCGGGCCGTTCGAAGACGATATGGCCGACGATGGCATGCTCCTGCCACAGCGAACGCCAGCTCACTGCGATGTCGATGCCGGGTGCCTTGAGGAAGGGCACCGGCACCTTGCCGTTGACCTTGACGATTTCCAGCCCCTCGACGCGATAGGCGCCGCGCCACCAGGCCAGGTCCACGTCGGTGACCTGGCCGCGATAGTCGCCCATGTCCGCCAGCTTCTCATTGAGGTAATGACGGATCACCAGGGGCGCGGCCAGGTGCAGGCACAGCAGCAGGACGATCAGACCGATGAGGACGTAGAGGGGCAGACGCAGGCGGCGGGTCATGGTGGCGGCTCGGGACGGACTCGTTACCGGTCGACCCTCCGCGGCAGGCCTGAGTTTCTCGCAGGTGGGCGTGGTCGGTTGATCGAGGAGCGCTAGAGAGAACGAAAGGCTCTGTCCTGGCTTGGCCGTCAGCGGACGGCCAAGCCAGTCGTCGGACCGCTGCGCTACGGCGGTGAAGCCTGACGGGCAGGCGCAAAAAAGCCGGCTTGTGGCCGGCTTTCGAGGGCGGGTTGAGCTGATTTTTGGTGAGCCCGGCCCGCCCGGGTTGCCCTTGCCGGGCAGAGAGGAGGGGCGCGACAGCAATCGCGCGTGGCGTCTGGCGGTGAGCCAGGACGCCTGTCGATCAGAAGTCCAGGGTGGCGGACACCTTGAGGGTGCGCGGATCGCCCTGGGTCAGGTAGCCGCCAAAGGCGGATTCCCAATAGGCCTTGTTGGCCACGTTCTCGACGTTGGCGCGCAGGGTAACGTCTTTTTGCTCGACTTTGAAGCGATAACGCGCCCCGAGGTCGACACGGGTCCAGGCCGGGATGCTCAGGTTGTTGGCCGCATCCGCGTACTGGCCACCCGTGCGCAGCAGGCGGCCGTTGAGCGACACGCCGGCGAGGCCGGGCACGTCCCAGTCGGCGCCGAGGTTGTACTGGAAGCGCGGCACGCCGATGGCGCGGTTGCCGTCGTTGCTGCCGTCCTGGGTGCCCTTGAGTTCGGTATCCATCCAGGTGGCGCCCGCCAGCAGGCGCAGGCCCACCAAGGGTTCGCCGAAGACGTTCAGCTCGAGGCCGCGGTTTTCCTGTTCGCCGTTGCGGACGAAGATTCCCCGGCCATCGATATAGCCGTCGGCAGGCTGCTCGATGCGGTAGAGGCCAAAGGTGGCGCCGAAGGTACCCTGGTCGTACTTGATGCCGGCCTCGGTCTGCTTGGAGCGGGCCGGCGAGAAGACCTGGCCGATGTTCAAGGCACCGTTGCCGGCGGTCGGCCCGGGCGCCAGGCCCTCGATGCGGTTGGCATAGAGGGAGATCTGCTCGGTCAGCTTGTAGACGACACCATAAATCGGGGTGGTGATGGATTGGTCGTATTTGGAGGTGCGGGGGCCGTCGCCATAGGCATAGCCTTCGACCAGCAAGGATTGGCGACGAACGCCCAGCGTGGTCAGCAGGCGATCATCGAAGAAGCCCAGGGTATCGGAAAGGGCCAGGCTCTGGTTGGTCGTCTTGCTGGTGGTACCCGGGTCATGCAGATCCCCACCCGTGAACCAGCCGAAGCGCGGATAGGCGACCTTTACGGGGTGATCAAGATTGCTATTACTTGTGCCCGCAGGGAAGGCGAAATCGTAGGCATTCTTCTGTTCGGTCCAGATGCTGGACGCACCAAGAGCGATCTGGTGACTGACGGGGCCGGTTTGCAGGGTGCCATTCAGACCAGTCATGACGGTGCGGGAATCATCGTCGTGAGGGATCTTCGACCCTCCTACCGTGAGATTTCCCGCCTCGTCGTTCAAGGTAGCGCTGCCGTAGGTCCCGTTTTCGCGGGTGTGCTTGCCACCCAGGGCGAGGTAGGCGGTCCAGCTGTCGCTCAGGTCGTACTCGCCCCGCACCATGCCGAAGGTGTCTTCCAGCTGGGTATGGGTCCAGGGCGCGTTGTAGTTGGTATCGGATGAAGGAGCGTGGGGCACGCGGGTCAGGCCGCTGCCGAGCAACAGGCTGTCGCGGCCGTTGTTGACCACCTGCTTCTGGTAGCCGAAGTCGGTGGACAGGCGGAAATTGTCACCGCGGTAGTCCAGGCCGGCAACGAACAGCTTGGATCTCTGGCTCTCGTCGTCGATGGCGGTGTCACCTTCGCGCTGCATCAGGTTGAGTCGGGCGCCGAAGCGATTGTCCTCGCCGAAGCGCTGGCCAAGGTCGAGGTGCTGACCGAGGCGGCCATCGGAGGTGTAGTCGACGGTGTAGCTGCGGGTCGGCACGTCCTGGGCGCGCTTGGGCTGCAGGTTGACCGCGCCGCCGATACCGGAGCCGGTGGGGGTCACGCCGTTGATGAAGGCGTTGGGTCCCTTGAATACCTCGACGCGCTCCAGCGCCTCGGTGGCGATGATCTGCCGCGGCATGACGCCGTAGAGGTTGTTGAAGGAGATGTCGTCGCCGGTCAACTTGTAGCCGCGGATGACGAAGTTCTGCGACTGGTTGCCATAACCACTGTACTGACGCACCGAGGCGTCGTTGCTCAGCACCTCGCCCACGGTCTGGGCCTGTTGATCCTGGATCAGCTTGGCGGTGTAGCTGGTGACGCTGAAGGGCACGCTCATGTTGTCCTGATTGCCCAGTACGCCCAGCTTGCCTCCGGTGGCCACCTGGCCGCCGGTATAGGCAGGAGGCGGGGCGTCCTTGGGCGTCTCGGTGGCGGTCACCGTGGTGGCGTCTAGCTGCAGGGCATCGCCCTTGGTCTGGGCCAGGGCGGAGGTGCCTGCGGTGGCGCAGAGCGCGGCGATGGACAGGGCGAGGGGCGAAAGCTTGAAGGCGGAGCGCGAACGAGCCATGACGAGCGGATCCTGTACTGACGGGGCGAGGGCTCGGAGTCCCCACCACGGATGACAGGGTCACGAGTGGGAAGCGATCTTATTTGTTTATGATAACGGTTATCATTAAATCAGATAAGCGACGTCATTGTTCCGACAAGCGCTATCGCGATAACGCTTTCCCTGCCGACCGCCCCGTCCGTTGCCCAACTCACAGGCACAAAAAAGCCCGGCGAGCCGGGCTTTTCTGCGGCGGACCGGGATCAGCCCTTGTAGGCGGCCACGGCCTTGGTGATCTCGGCGCGGGCGGCGTCGGCATCGCCCCAGCCCTCGACCTTGACCCACTTGCCCTTCTCCAGATCCTTGTAGTTCTCGAAGAAGTGCTTGATCTGCTCCAGCAGCAGGGCCGGCAGGTCGGTGTATTCCTTCACGTCCTTGTACAGAACGCTCAGCTTGTCGTGGGGGACGGCGATCAGCTTGGCGTCACCGCCGGCTTCGTCGGTCATGTGCAGCACGCCGACCGGACGGGCGCGGATCACGGCGCCGGGAGCGACCGGGTAGGGGGTCACGACCAGCACGTCCAGGGGGTCGCCATCGTCGGCCAGGGTGTTGGGGATGTAGCCGTAGTTGGCCGGGTAGAACATGGGGGTGGCCATGAAACGGTCGACGAAGAGGGCGTCGCTGTCCTTATCGATCTCGTACTTGATCGGCGCGTGGTTGGCCGGAATCTCGATGGCGACGTAGATGTCGTTCGGCAGGTCTTTGCCGGCGGGAATCTTGCTGTAGCTCATGAACGGGTCCCTCTGGTCGGTTGGGAAAAGTGGCCGGGAGTATAGGCGCTTTCAGATCGGGGTTCGAGCCTCGGACCCCGGGGGTGTCGGCTGTTGCACGCTCGCCAGGCTGACGGCGAGACGCTGGCGCGGATCCTGGCGGAACAGCTGCTGCAGCTGAGCGTAGACCGCCGGATAGTGTTCGCCGAGCAGGTCGGGCGCGCTGAAGAAGTACTCGCAGGCGACGGCGAAGAATTCCTCGGGGCTTTCCGCCGCATAGGGATCGAGCGCGGTCTCGGCGTCCGGATCGGCGTCGAGTTGGCGATTGAGGTCGTCATAGGCGTGCTGCAGGGCGCCGGTCCAGGCCGCCTGGGGCATGCCTGGGTGCAGTGGTGGCTGACCGTTGCACAGGCCGCCGGCGAGCAGGTCGATGATGTGGGCGAATTCGTGGATGACCAGGTTGTAGGCCTCCCAGCCGCCACTGGCCTGGATGCCGGGCCAGGCCAGCACCACCTGGCCGCGATCCCAGGCTTCGCCGTCGCGTTCCTCGTCCCATTCGTGCTCCAGACCGCCCTCGTCGCGATGGCGCTGGGGACTGACGAAGGCGTCCGGGTAAACGACGATCTCGCGGACATTGGGATAGAGCACCGCTTCCGGCAGGTGCAGCAGCGGCAGCAGGGCCTGGGCGGCCAGCAAGAGGCGGTCGCCGTCGTCCAGTTCCAGCCCCTGGAGCAGGGTAAGGCGCTTCTCGGCGAGAAACAGCACGCAGTGCTCGCGCAGCCAGGCGTCTTCCGCGACGGTCAGACCATCGAGGATCGGCAGGCGCTGACGCAGGCGCGCCCAGAGCTCGTCGGCGATGGCGACCCGCGCAAGCAGGCGCCGCTCGCGCCAGGCGCGCCAGAAACCCAAGGACTCAGACTCCGCTCTGCACCGCGGCGCGTCGGCTCTTGATCAGACCGAGGATCATCGGCAGCAGGGAGATGCCGATAATGGCCAGCACCATCAGGGTGAGATTCTGCTTGATGAAGGGCACGTTGCCGAAGAAGTAGCCGAGGCTCACCAGACCACCGACCCAGAGCAGCGAGCCGAGCACGCTGTACGCCAGGAAGTAGGGATAGTGCATGCGGCCGACGCCGGCCACGAAGGGGGCGAAGGTGCGGATGATGGGCAGGAAGCGCGCCAGGGTGATGGTCTTGCCGCCATGGTGCTCGTAGAAGGCCTGGGTGCGCAGCAGATAGTCGCGGCGGAACACCTTGGAATGGGGGTTGCTGAACAGCTTGTCGCCGGCGAAGCGGCCGATCAGGTAGTTGGTGCTGTCGCCCGCCACCGCGGCGAACATCAGTAGTCCGGCCAGCAGATAGGGGTCCATGTCGCCGAGGGCGGAGAGCGCGCCGGCGATGAACAGCAGGGAGTCGCCGGGCAGGAAGGGCATGACCACCAGGCCCGTCTCGCAGAAGATCACGGCGAAGAGAATGGCGTAGATCCAGGTGCCGTACTGGGCGACCAACCCGCTGAGATAGACGTCGAGGTGCAGGATCAGATCGATCGGGTTGAATTCCATGGGGCGTGCCTACCGTGGTTGCGAGGGTCCGGCGGCGATTATAAAGGCAGCCGGGACCGGGTTTTGTGGCCTGGTCGAGATCGGCGCCGGGAAAAAACGCCAGCCGCTCAGAGGTCAGGGTAGGGCAAAGGTTCAGTCCCGCGCCCGGATGGGCGCGGGAGTGGCGAGCCAGGTCTCAGCTCAGCGCCATGTCGATCACCACCCGACCCTCGATGCCGCCGCCGTGCATGCGGGCGAAGATGTCATTGATGTTCTCCAGCGGTTCGGCGCTCACCGTGGCCTTGACCTTGCCCTCGCCGGCAAAGTCCAGCGCCTCCTGCAGGTCCAGGCGGGTGCCGACGATGGAGCCGCGCACCGTGGTGCCGTTGAGCACCATGTCGAAGATCGACAGCGGGAAATCGCCCGGCGGCAGGCCATTGAGGGCGATGGTGCCGCCGCGGCGGGTCATGCCGATGGCCTGTTCGAAGGCCTTGGGCGAGACCGCCGTGACCAGGGCGCCGTGAGCGCCGCCGATCTCCTTCTTGAGGTAGGCCGCCGGATCCTGCTCGCGGGCGTTGACCGTGACCTCGGCGCCCAGCCGGCGGGCGAGGTCGAGCTTCTTGTCATCCACGTCCACCGCCGCCACGTTGAGGCCCATGGCCCGGGCGTACTGCACCGCCATGTGGCCAAGCCCGCCGATGCCGGAAATCACCACCCAGTTGCCCGGCTTGGTATCGGTCATCTTCAGGCCCTTGTAGACGGTGACCCCGGCGCAGAGGATGGGCGCGATCTCGACGAAGCCGACGTTGTCCGGCAGGCGGCCGACGTAGCCGGCATCGGCCAGGGTGTATTCGGCGAAGCCGCCGTTCACCGAGTAGCCGGTGTTCTGCTGGGATTCGCAGAGGGTCTCCCAGCCGCCCAGGCAGTGTTCGCAGTGGCCGCAGGTGGAATACAGCCAGGGCACCCCGACCCGGTCGCCTTCCTTGACGTGGGTGACCCCCGCGCCTACTGCCACCACATGGCCGACGCCTTCGTGGCCGGGGATGAAGGGCGGATTGGGCTTGACCGGCCAATCGCCCTGGGCGGCGTGCAGATCGGTGTGGCAGACGCCGCTGGCGGCGATCTTGACCAGCACCTGGCCGGCACCCGGGGTCGGCACCTCGACTTCGCGGAATTCCAGGGGTTTGCCAAAGGCGGTGACGACAGCGGCTTTCATTGTTTTGGGCATGACGAGTCCCTCATGGAGGCATGATGCGTGGATGAAGCCAGACGGGGCCTGCGCCGGGACGCACCTGTCCACCACGGGCGGCCGTTGCGTCTAGCGTCGGCCACCCACGGGGAGGGGGTGTTGATCCAGGTCAGGCGGGAGGCGCGCCCCGACGTCCTGCTGAGGCGCGCGATCCAGGCGTCGTCTTCGCGGAGCGGCGTCGGCCCCGGGGCACAGTCAGTGGCGGCCGTACCCCGGGGTCTGCCGGTCGCTCCTAGAAGAAGCCCAGCGGATTGATGTCGTAGCTGACCAGCAGATTCTTGGTCTGCTGGTAGTGGTCGAGCATCATCTTGTGGGTTTCCCGGCCGACGCCGGATTTCTTGTAGCCACCGAAGGCGGCATGGGCGGGGTAGAGGTGGTAGCAGTTGGTCCAGACGCGACCGGCCTTGATGCCCCGGCCCATGCGGTAGGCGCGGTTGATGTCGCGGGTCCAGACGCCGGCGCCGAGGCCGAACTCGGTGTCGTTGGCGATGGCCAGGGCCTCGGCTTCGTCCTTGAAGGTGGTCACGCCGATCACCGGGCCGAAGATCTCTTCCTGGAAGACGCGCATCTTGTTGTGACCCTTGAGCAGGGTCGGCTGGATGTAATAGCCGCTGGCCAGGTCACCCTGCAACTTCTCGACGTTGCCGCCGGTGAGGAATTCGGCGCCTTCCTGACGGGCGATCTCCAGGTAGGAGACGATCTTCTCGAATTGCTGCTGGGAGGCCTGGGCGCCGACCATGGTGTCGGTGTCCAGCGGATCGCCACGCTTGATCTGGGCGATCTTCTTCATCACCGCTTCCATGAAGGGGGCGTAGATGGATTCCTGCACCAGGGCGCGCGAGGGGCAGGTGCAGACCTCGCCCTGGTTGAAGAAGCCCAGGACGAGACCCTCGGCGGCCTTCTCGATGAAGCTCGGCTCGGCCTGCATGATGTCTTCGAAGTAGATGTTGGGCGACTTGCCGCCCAGCTCCACGGTGCTCGGGATGATGTTCTTGGCCGCGCAGGAGAGGATGTGCGAACCCACCGGGGTGGAGCCGGTGAAGGCGATCTTGGCGATGCGGGTGCTGGTGGCCAGGGCCTCGCCGGCCTCCTTGCCATAGCCCTGCACCACGTTGAGCACGCCGGGCGGCAGCAGGTCGCCGACCAGTTCGACGAACAGGGTGATGGACAGCGGGGTCTGCTCGGCGGGCTTGAGCACCACGCAGTTGCCGGCGGCCAGCGCCGGGGCCAGCTTCCAGGCGGCCATCAGCAGCGGGAAGTTCCAGGGGATGATCTGGCCGACCACGCCCAATGGCTCGTGGAAATGGTAGCTGGCGGTCTTATCGTTGATCTCGGCGGCGCTGCCTTCCTGGGCGCGGATGCAGCCGGCGAAGTAGCGGAAGTGGTCGGCGGCCAGGGGCACGTCGGCGTTGAGCGTCTCGCGCACCGCCTTGCCGTTGTCCCAGGTTTCGGCGACGGCCAGTTTTTCCAGATTCTGTTCGATGCGGTCGGCGATCTTGAGCAGGATCAGCGAGCGGTCCTGCACCGAGGTGCGGCCCCAGGCATCGGCGGCGGCATGGGCGGCGTCCAGGGCGCGCTCGATGTCGGCGGCGTCGGAGCGGGGGAATTCACCGATCACCGAGCCGTTCACCGGGGAGGTGTTGGTGAAGTACTGGCCTTTCACCGGGGCGACGAATTCGCCGCCGATGTAGTTGCCGTAGCGGGCCTGCAGGGTCAGCAGGGCGTCTTGGGTGCCGGGAGCTGCGTAGCGCATGGTGGGTCTCCTGTTTGTTCTTGTATGAAGCGGCGCACCGATCCTGAGCAAGGTGCGGGCCAAGTCGGGCGAACCCGCATGGTTGCGGCCTTGCGGCCTGTCTCGGGGAAAGCCGCTCCCTGTCACTGTGACAGAGGTGTCACCCCTTGGCGTGACAGCCTGTCACCTGGGGGTGACAGAGTGCCCAGTCCGACCGATTTGGCCTATGCTGGGGGCCGCGCAGACGCCCCCGCGGAGGACAACAACAATGGCCGCCACCCCGTCCGATCGTCATGCCAGCCAGGTGCTCGAACTCGCTCGCGGCGCCGTCCTCGACGGCCCGGCCAGCGATCCGGCCATCGCCCGCTCCTGGCGGCGCTGTCTCGACGAACACCAGCTCGACCCGGCCGCTCCGGTAGCGCCCTGGGTGCTGGAGCGCGCCCGCTTCGACGAGCACCGCCAGCGCCAGCAGCGGGTCCTGCAGATCGCCCGTGGGCAGATGAATGCCCTGCACCAGCAACTGGGCGGCGCCGGCCATGCCGTGCTGCTCACCGATGCCCGCGGGCTGATCCTCGATTGCGTCACCGCCGAGGCCGAGCGCGAGACCTTCCAGCAGGCCGGGCTGTGGCTGGGCGCCGACTGGAGCGAGGCCTGCGAGGGCACCAACGGCATCGGCACCTGCGTGGTGGAGCGCCAGGCGCTGACCATCCATCGCGACGAACACTTTCGCAGTCGCCATACCCAGCTGACCTGCTCGGCCAGTCCGGTCTTCGATCCGGCCGGTGAACTGCTGGCGGTGCTGGACGTCTCCACCGCCCGCCAGGAAGCCTCGCGCCAGGGTCAGTTCCACACCATGGCGCTGGTCAATCTCTCGGCCAAGCTGATCGAGAGTTGCTACTTCCTCGACCGCTACGCCGACGGCTATCTGTTGCGCTTCCATGCCCAGGCGGCCTATGTCGGTCTGCTCAGCGAGGGACTGCTGGCCTTCGACGCCGAGGGTCGCGTCCAGGCCGCCAACGAGACCGCCCTGATGCTGCTGGGCCTGGCGCGTAGCGCGGTGCTGGGGCAGCGGATGGAGAGCCTGTTCGAGTTGCGGCAGGACGACCTGCTGGAGCGCGCCCGTCCGCAACCCAGCGCCTGCTGGGCGCTGCGTGGCCGCCAGGGCCAGGGCTTCCACGGCCTGGTGCGCGGTCCCCAGGTACGGCCGGTCACCCCGGTGGCGGTGCCCAAGGCGCCCCTGCCCAGCGGCATCTGCCTGGCCGATCCGGACCTGGCGCGGGATTTCACCCGCGCGCTCAAGGTCCTGGAGCGCGACGTGCCGGTGCTGCTGCACGGCGAGACCGGCACCGGCAAGGAAGCCTTCGCCAGCGCCCTGCACCGCGCCAGCAGTCGCGCCGGCCAGGCTTTCGTCGCCCTCAATTGCGCGGCCATCCCGGAGACGCTGATCGAAAGCGAGCTGTTCGGCTATCGCGGCGGCAGTTTCACCGGGGCGCGCAAGGAAGGCATGGCCGGCAAGTTGCAGCAGGCCGATGGCGGCATCCTCTTTCTCGACGAGATCGGCGACATGCCGCTGGCGCTGCAGACCCGCTTGCTCAGGGTGCTGGAAGAGCGCCAGGTGGTCCCCCTCGGCGGCGGTGCTCCGCGTGCCCTGGACCTGCGCCTGGTCAGCGCCAGTCACCGCGACCTGGAGGCCCTGGTGGCCGCCGGCAGCTTTCGCGAAGACCTCTACTATCGCCTGCGTGGCCTGGTGGTGACCCTGCCGGCGCTGCGCGAACGCAGTGACCGCGGCGAGCTGCTCGATCAGCTGCTGGCCGAAGAGGCGCGTGGCGAGTCGATCCGCCTCGATCCGGCCGCGCGCGCCTGCCTGCTGGCCCAGCCCTGGCCCGGCAACGTCCGCCAGTTGCGCACCGTGCTGCGCACCCTGGTGGCCCTCAGCGAAGACGGCCATATCGGCCTGGACGAGCTACCCGCCGACTGCCGTGGCGCCCGGCTGCCTCTGCCGTCCAGCGCGACGCCGGTCGACAGCGCCCGGGAGGAGCTGCGCGCGGTGCTGGACGACTGCCACTGGCAGATGACCCGCGCCGCCAAGCGCCTGGGGGTCAGTCGCAACACCCTCTATCGCTGGCTGCATCAACACGGCCTGCAGCGCCCCCAGGACTGAGAGCCTGTTCAAAGTCTGCTGCGCGTCGGCCAAACGGCGTTAAAAATGGCCTGGAAGGCCAGCCCCGTCGGAATGCTCATTTACTCTTTGTAAACTCGAGCGCGAGTCCGATCCGCTTCCTCAGCTATTTTCGCGGGGCCGCCTAGGCCTTGTTTGTCTCTAGCTCGCGAGCCTTTGAAAAGGCTCTAGCGCACCTTCTTGCACAGGTGGGCGATGCAGGGCGAGACGAACAGACCGCCCCGGTAGGCGCCGGCCAGGGTGCGGCTGGCGACCAGCAGCCACAGCAGGGCCAGCAGCACCACCAGCGCGGCGCCCAGGCCGGTGAAGAAGGGCGCCGCCAGGGCCTCGCCCAGGCGCAGGGTGGTCAGGGCATAGACGCCCAGGGGAAAGGTGAAGCCCCACCAGCCCAGGTTGAAGGGCATGCCCTCGCGGGCCTGACGCTGGGTCACCAGCACCGCCAGCGCCAGCCACCAGAGTCCCAGGCCCCAGAGCAGCAGCGCGCCCAGCAGGCCCAGGCCCCGGGCGATCTCGCCAATGCCGGCCAGGCCATGGGCGGCGAACACCGCGGGCGCCGCGCTGCCCAGTACCAGGAGACCCAGGGCACCGGTGGCGATCGGACCCAGCGCCAGCCAGCTCGACGCCGCCATACTGGCCGGCGGCAGCCTGTGCAGCGCCAGGCGCAGCAGCAGGATCACCAGCAGGCTGAGGGCGACCGGCACCGAATAGGCCCAGAGCACATAGCTGGCGACGAGTACGGTGAATTGCTCGCCGGCCGCCAGATGCGGCACCAGCAGGCCACCACCGGCCGCCGCCACCTCCGCGGCTACCACCGGCAACAGCCAGACGGCGGTCATCTGGTCGATGCGATGCGCCTGGCGGGTAAACATCAGATAGGGGATCAGCACCCCGCAGGCCAGTGCCATGGCCACATCCAGCCACCAGAGGCCGAGTGCCAGGGGCAGCACCGCCGCGCCCCAGCGCGGCAGGCCGAACAGCAGCAGGCCGTTGATCAGCGTGGCCAGGCCCATGGGGATGGTACCGATAGACATCGAGACGGTGGCGTGGGCGAAGATCTCGCGAGCCTCGTCGAAGAACAGCAGCCAGCGCGCGGCATAGAGCCCGGCGAACAGGCAGAACAACAGCACAGCGAGCAGCCAGAGGCCCTCGGCGAGGGCGGGCAATCCAGGCAACCGCCAGGGAAAGGCGGCCAGGGCGAGGGCCAGCACGCCGGTGCCCATGGTCACGGCGAACCAGTTGGGGGTGAACTGGCGGATGACCTCCAGGGGGCGGTCGAGCTGGCTGAAGGGTCTGAGGGCCTGCGCTGGGACAGCGGCGAAAAACGGCATGGCCGGGCTCCTGAAAGGGAAGGCCCTCAGGCTATGCCTGCTCGCTTATCATTAAAAATGAATGATCATGAAATATTAAACCATAGGATAGATAAGGCGCTGCCCGCACGGGGCAGACAGCGCCCAGGCATCAGGGCCTGGCCACGTGCCAGACCTGATTGACGCCATCCCCGGTGGTATCGCCCGGCTTGCTGTCCTTGACCCAGGTATACAGCGGCTTGCCCTGGTAGGCCCATTGCTGGCTGCCGTCGTCGCGGGTCACCAGGCTGTAGCCATCGGCCGCCTTGGCACCGGCGTCGGCCTTCAGGGGCGGCCAGTTCTGGGCACAGGGACCGTTGCAGGCGGACTTGCCCGCGCTGTCCTTGGCGAAGGTGTAGAGCGTCATGCCCTTGCCGTCGACGAGCACCTTGCCCAGGGCGGTGTCGGCGACCTTGGTCGGCGCGGCGGCCAGGGCCAGGCTGGCGAAGGAGAGAGTTGCAGCGATGATCAGCAGGTGTTTCAGCATGGTCGACCTCTTGTGCTTGTTATCAGGGCGAACGGAGCCTCGGCTACTTGGGCATCCGCAAAGCCAGGGATGCCTTGCGCACTCTAGTCGAAATCCTGCCGTCCGGGGCCGGCGCAGCGCCGGGTATCCGCGACGGCCATCGCTCCGGCGGCGCGGCCCCCCGTGCTAACCTTGCCGCCGTTCAATCTGCAGCGGAGCCCGCCTGTCATGCACATCCACATCCTCGGTATCTGCGGCACCTTCATGGGGTCGCTCGCGGTGCTGGCCAAGGAAGCCGGCCATCGCGTGACCGGCTCCGACGCCAACGTCTATCCGCCCATGAGCACCCAGCTGGAGGCCCAGGGCATCGAGCTGACCCAGGGCTACGATCCGGCACAACTGGATCCGGCACCGGACCTGGTGGTGATCGGCAACGCCCTGTCGCGCGGCAATCCGGCCGTGGAATACGTGCTGGATAAGGGCCTGCCCTATGTCTCCGGCCCCCAGTGGCTGGCCGAGCACGTCCTGCAGGGCCGCTGGGTGCTGGCGGTCGCCGGCACCCATGGCAAGACCACCACCACCAGCATGCTGGCCTGGGTGCTGGAGCACGCCGGCATGAGTCCGGGCTTTCTCATCGGCGGGGTGCCACAGAATTTCGGCATCTCGGCGCGCCTGGGCGGCACGCCCTTCTTCGTGGTGGAAGCCGACGAATACGACAGCGCCTTCTTCGACAAGAGGTCCAAGTTCGTCCACTACCGACCGCGAACCACCATCCTCAACAACCTGGAATACGATCACGCGGACATCTTCCCGGATCTCGCGGCCATCGAGCGGCAGTTCCACCATCTGGTGCGGACCATCCCCAGCAGCGGCCTGATCATCCACCCCACCGCCGAAACGGCCCTGGTGCGGGTGCTGGAGATGGGTTGCTGGACCCCGGTGCAGACCACTGGCGCAGGTGGCCAGTGGCAGGCCCGCCTGCTGGCCGACGACGGCTCGCGCTTCGAGGTGCTGTTCGACGGCGCGGTGCAGGGCACGGTGAACTGGGAACTGACCGGCCAGCACAACGTGGCCAATGCCCTGGCCACCCTGGCCGCGGCTCGTCATGTCGGCGTGGTACCCGGCCTGGGCGTCGCGGCCCTGAGCGAATTCCGCAGCGTGAAGCGGCGCATGGAAAAGGTCGCCGAGGTGCGCGGCGTGACCGTCTACGACGACTTCGCCCATCATCCCACCGCCATCGCCACCACCCTGCAGGGCCTGCGTGCCCGGGTCGGCAGCGAGCGGATCATCGCCGTCATCGAGCCGCGCTCCAATTCCATGAAGCTGGGCGCCCACCGTGACGGCCTGCCGGCCAGCGTCACCGGCGCCGACAGCGTCATCTGGTACGCCCCGCCGAATCTGGGCTGGGACCTGGCCGGCACCGCCGAGGCCTGCGCCGTACCGGCCGTGGTCTGCGATTCCCTGGAGGCGATCATCACCCGGGTCCAGGCCGAGCTGGACGGCCCCACCCACGTGGTGATCATGAGCAACGGCGGCTTCGGCGGCCTGCACGGCAAGCTGGCCGCCGCCCTGGAGCAGGCATGATGGCCGGCCCGGAACGCATCACCCTGGCGCTGACCGGCGCCTCCGGCTCCCAGTACGGCCTGCGCCTGCTGGACTGCCTGGTGCAGGAGGAGCGCGAGGTGCACTTCCTCATCTCCAAGGCCGCGCAGCTGGTGATGGCCACCGAGACCGACGTGGTGCTGCCGGCCAAGCCCCAGGCCATGCAGGCCTTTCTCACCGAATACACCGGCGCGGCGCCGGGCCAGGTGCGGGTGTTCGGCCAGAGCGACTGGATGGCGCCGCCGGCGTCCGGTTCCAGCGCCCCGGCGGCCATGGTGGTCTGCCCCTGTTCCACCGGCACCCTCTCGGCCATCGCCACCGGTGCCAGCAACAACCTCATCGAGCGCGCCGCCGACGTGGCCCTCAAGGAGCGGCGGCAACTGATCCTGGTGCCGCGCGAGTCGCCGTTCTCCAGCATCCACCTGGAAAACATGCTCAAGCTGTCCAACCTGGGCGTGACCATCCTGCCGGCCTCGCCGGGCTTCTACCACCAGCCGCAAACCCTCGATGACCTGGTGGACTTCGTGGTGGCGCGCATCCTCAACACCCTGGGCATCCCCCAGGACATGCTGCCGCGCTGGGGCGAACATCACCTGTCCGGCAACGATGACTAGGTTCTGTACGAAAAGTCGCCGAGCGAAGGTCAGGCAAGGCAAAAATCAGCGAGGAAGCGGACCGGGCTCGCGCTCGAGTTTACGAATGGTAAATGAGCATTCCGACTGGGCTGGCATTCCAGCTGATTTCTAACGCAGCATCACCGAGCGCAGGCAGTTTTCGTATAGAACCTAGGGCCGTCGCGCGCCTCGGCCTGCTGCTAACGACTGTCCTGGTCCTCGGCGGCTGCGCCACGGCGCGCACCCTGGACGCCGCCAAGCCCGGCGCGCCGGTGGTCTATGCCGGCACGCGGCTGGATCTCTATGCTCTGCAGGGCGGCTGTTGCGCTTGGGAGCGCTTTGGCGCCGAGGCACCGGCCTGGCCGGTACTGGACCTGCCTGCCAGCGCCCTGCTCGACACCCTGCTGCTGCCGCTGTCCCTGCCGGCCGCCATCGGTGGGCGCGGCAGTGTGCGTGGCGGCCTCTAGAACGCCTTCAGCAACTCGCCGAGCCTGGCCATGGCCGCCTCGCTGCGGGCGTCCCAGGGATGCCCGCAATTGAGTCTGATGCAGTGGCGAAAGCCCTGCTGCGCGGAAAAGATCGGGCCCGGCGCCAGGCTGATGCCTTCGGCGAGGGCCTGGCGGTAGAGCGCCAGGCTGTCCACCCGGGTGGGCAATTCGAACCAGAGAAAGTAGCCACCCTGGGGCCGGCTGACGTGGGTGTCGGCGGGAAAGTAGCGCCGCGCCGCAGTCAGCATGGCCTGGCGCTGGCGATCGAGACTCACGCGCAGACGACGCAGGTGGCGATCGTAGCCGCCGTGCTGGAGGTAGTCGGCCAGGGCGGCCTGGGCCGGCATCGAGGGGGTGATGGTGGTCATCAGCCGCAACCGCGCGACGGCGCCGGCCTGGCGACCGGCGGCGATCCAGCCGATGCGATAGCCGGGCGCCAGGCACTTGGAAAAGGAGCCGCAGTGCAGCACCAGACCGTCGCGGTCGAAGCGCTTGACCGGGCGATGCGGTTCGCTGCCGCTGTAGAGTTCGGCGTAGACATCGTCTTCCAACAGCGGAACCTGATGGCGTTGCAGCAGGCCATAGAGGCGCTGCTGGGCGCTATCGTCGAGACTGACCCCGGTGGGATTCTGCAGGCCGCTCATGAACCAGCAGGCCTTGATCGGCAGGCGACTCAGGGCTTCTTCCAGGGCGTCCAGGTTGAGCCCGCGCTCGGCATCGACGGGAATCTCTACCGCCTTGAGCTGCAGCCGTTCCAGCACCTGCAGGCTGGCGTAGAAGGCCGGACTTTCCACCGCCACCAGATCACCGGGACGGGTCAGGCTCTGCAGCCCCAGATTCAGCGCCTCCAGGGCGCCGTGGGTGATCACCAGTTCTTCGCCGACCTCCGGCATGCCGGCCAGGCCGTAGCGCCGGGCGATCTGCCGGCGCAACTCGGGATGACCGGGGGTGACGTAGGCGGTGAGGTCCTGGGCGGGCAGGTCGCGCAGGCCGTGGGCCATGCTGCGAGCCAGGCGCGCCAGGGGAAAGAGATCGGGGCTGGGAAAAGCCGAGCCGAAGGGCACGATGTCCGGATCCTGCAGCGACTGCAGCACCGAATAGACCAGATCGCTCACCGCGACCTCGGTGCCTTCCAGAGGCGCCAGCAACGGCGCCGCGTCCCGCGCCCGGGCCGGTTCGCGGACGAAATAGCCGGACCGCTCGCGGGCCTCGATCAGCCCGCGACTCTCCAGCAGGTAATAGGCCTGGAACACCGTGGAGGGGCTGATGCCATGGGTCTGGCTGGCGCTGCGTACCGAGGGCAGCCGCTCGCCCGGGGCGAGGACACCGCGGGTCATCAGGGTGGCGAGCTGGTCGGCGAATCTTTCGTAGCGCTTCATGCAGGGCCAGGGCAGGGGAGACCGTCACTATAGCGAGCCGGGCCCCATCTGATCCGGTTTTTCATGTGTCTACCTGCTGCTGTAACGCGGGCGGCGGGAGGCCTAAGCTTTATCCATCCCTTTCTGGCATCCCTCGGAGGCAGCCATGGACGATGGTATCTTCATGATTCTCTTCAGCCTGCTCGCGCTCATCCTGCTCGGCGGCGGCTACTACGCCTGCGTGGTGTTGAACAAGGACCGGCGCGACGTGGAAAAGAACGATCAGCTGCGCTGATCGGCTACCTCGCAGACATCCACCCAGCGCGCCTCGCTGAGGGCGGCCAGCCGCTCCGGGGTGAGGCGCACGCAGCTGTGGATGGCACCCGCGGCCGGTAATACCTCGTCGAAGGCTTTCAGCGATTCGTCGCAATAGACCGGCAGCGGTGTGGCCAGCCCGAACGGGCAGACGCCGCCCACCGGATGCCCGGTGAGGCCTTCCACGGTGGCGGCATCGAGCAGCTTGGCCTTGCCACCGAAGGCGACCTTGAGCTTGCGGTTGTCCAGGCGCGCATCGCCGCGAGCCACCAGCAGCAACTGCTGCTCCCCGACTTTCAGCCCCAGGGTCTTGGCGATCCGCCCCGGCTCCACGCCGTGGGCGGCCGCCGCCAGGGTGACGGTTGCGGTACTGGTGGTGGCCTCGAGGATCTCGAGATCGGGAGCGATGCAGGCAAGGTGCTGGCGGACGGAGTCGAGGCTCATGGGGCTTCCCGTGCAGGTAAACCCCGACTTTCGGCAATCCGTACCGCCCGCGTCAAGGCTGACTCAGCACTCCACGAAGGTCACGGCCAGACCGCCGCGCGAGGTTTCCTTGTACTTGCTGTGCATGTCCGCGCCGGTTTCCTTCATGGTGCGGATCACCTGGTCCAGGGAGATGAAGTGCTCTCCGTCGCCGCGCAGGGCCATCTGGGCGGCGTTGATCGCCTTGACCGCGGCGATGGCATTGCGTTCGATGCAGGGCACCTGCACCAGGCCGCCGACCGGATCGCAGGTCAGTCCCAGGTTGTGCTCCAGGCCGATCTCGGCGGCGTTTTCCAGCTGCGCCGGGTTGGCGCCCAGCACCTCGGCCAGACCGGCCGCGGCCATGGCGCAGGCTGAGCCGACCTCGCCCTGGCAGCCCACCTCGGCACCGGAGATGGAGGCGTTCTTCTTGCACAGGATGCCGACCGCGGCGGCGGCGAGCATGAAGCGCACCACGTCGTCGTCGCAGGCGTCGGGATTGAATTTCATGTAGTACATCAGCACCGCCGGGATGATCCCGGCCGCGCCGTTGGTGGGCGCGGTGACCATGCGCCCGCCGGCGGCGTTCTCCTCGTTCACCGCCAGGGCGAAGAGGTTGACCCATTCCATGGCGGAGAGGGTGGAGCCGATGACGTTGGGCTTGCCGATGGCCTGCAGACTCTGGTGCAGGCGGGCGGCGCGGCGACGCACCTTGAGGCCGCCGGGCAGGATGCCCTCGTTGGCGAGACCGTTCTGCACGCATTCGCGCATCACGCTCCAGATGCGCAGCAGGCCGCTGCGGATCTCTTCCTCGGAGCGCCAGCTCTTTTCGTTGGCCAGCATCAGCTCGGCCACGCCCAGGCCATGACGGCGACACAGCTGCAGCAGCTCCGCGCCGCTGGAGAAGTCGTAGGGCAGTTCGGTGGTGTCGTTGTCCAGCACGCCGCTGGCGGCCTGGGCGGCGTCCACCACGAAGCCACCACCGATGGAATAGTAGGTTGCCTCGGCCACCTCGCCGGTGGCGCCAAAGGCGGTCAGGGTCATGGCATTGGGGTGATAGGGCAGGCTCTCGTCCAGGAGCAGCAGGTCTTCCTGCCAGTCGAAGTGGATCGCCTGGCGCCCGGCCAGCAGCAGCTGGCGCTCATTGCGCAGGGCTTCGATGCGCGGCTCCACGGCGGCGGGATCGACGCGATCCGGCCATTCGCCCATGAGGCCGATCAGGGTGGCGCGGTCGGTGCCATGGCCGACGCCGGTGGCCGAGAGCGAACCGTAAAGGCGTACCTCGACCCGCTTGACCTGTTCCAGCAGACCTTCGTCGACCAGGCGCTGGGCGAACAGGGCGCCCGCCCGCATCGGGCCCACGGTATGGGAACTGGACGGACCCACGCCGATTTTGAACAGGTCGAAGACGCTGATGGCCATGACGATAATCCCTGATTGAGCTTGAATGGTCGCCAGACAAGCTGCCGGCGGATGGCTCATAGTGGTGATAAGCCCTCAGCTCGCACAAACGAAAGCTTCTAAGCGATCCTTTAGCGGAACTCATCGATGAGCCGGATCCTCAACGCCCAAACCCAGGCCTGGTTGCAGGTCTTCGCCTGCGCCGCCCGGCACCTGTCCTTCACGCGCTGCGCCGAAGAGCTGCACGTGACGCCGGGCGCCATCAGCCAGCAGATGCGCCAGCTGGAAGAGCGCCTGGGCTTCAAGCTGTTTCACCGGGTGGCCCGTGGCCTGGAGCTGACCGCCGAAGGCCAGCGCCTGGCAACCACCCTGAATCAGGCCTATGGGCTTATCGACGCCGAATTGCGCCGTCTCAACGCCGGTCAGTTCGGCGGCGTGGTGCGCCTCAGGTCGATCCCTTCGTTCCTGGGCAAGTGGCTGACGCCGCGACTGCCGCGGCTGCAGGCGCGCTTTCCCGACCTGCAACTGCGGCTGGTGGCCGAAGACAGCAGCTGGTCGCTGCGCGAGGGCGAATTCGACCTGGCCATCGACCTCAACGACGGCAGCTATCCGGGCCTGGCCTCGACGCCGCTGATGGAGGAAGAGATCTTTCCGGTCTGCGCGCCCAGCCTGCTGGCGGGGCGACCGCCGCTGGAGCGGCCGGAGGACCTGGAGTTCTATCCGCTGCTGCACGACATCACCGCCTGGCGCGGCAGCTACGAATACGCCGAATGGGAATTTTATCTGGCCAGCATCGGCGCGCCGGCGCTGGATGTGCGCCGGGGTCACACCTTCAACCGCAACCACCTGACCATCGAGGCGGCTATCGCCGGCATGGGGGTGGCCATCGCCCGCCGCGCCTTGATCACCGACGAGCTGGCCCGTGGCGTGCTGGTGGTGCCGCCCTTCGGCCGTTCGGTACCGGCGCACAAGAGGTACATGCTGCTCTATGCCCAGGGCGCCCTGGCCGATCCCCGCCTGCGCGCCCTGCACGACTGGCTGGTGCAAGAGGTCGACCAGATGGTGCTGGCCCAGCCGGCCTGAGGGGCGTGATAGCTCGGTAGTGTGGAAAACGGCGCAGCCTTTTCCGCTGGTGAGTTCGTCGTGAAGCGCGCCCTCACCCCAGCCCTCTCCCAGAGGGAGAGGGGGCTTATCCGAGCGCGTGCAGGCTCCGTAGCGTGGGAAACGGCGCAGCCTTTTCCGCGGGTGAATTCGTCGTGAGGCGCGCCCTCACCCCAACCCTCTCCCGGAGGGAGAGGGAGCTGTCCGAGCGGGGAGTGGCCGCATCGGCGGATCGCATGACCGCGAGGGCGGCAACCCCGCCCCTGGCTCTACGCCTCTATCGCCCCAGCTTGCGCAATTCGTCCGATTCCACCACGCGCACGCCCTTGCCTTCTTCCAAGGCCAGGCGCCATAGCGCGCGGGCCAGCACGGCGGCTTCGATGCCGTGCCACTTGCCGGGCAGCCATTGCGACAAGGGGGCGGCCAGGCGCTCGCCCAGGCGTTCTTCCTGGCGCTGGCCGATCAGCAGCGACGGTCGCGCCAGGGTCAGTTGCGTCCAGCCCTGGGCGCGCAGGGCTTCTTCCAGTTCGCCCTTGACCTTGTTGTATAAGATCGAGGACTGAGAGTCGGCGCCGATGGCGCTGACCACGATGTAGTGGCGGGCGCCCAGTTCCAGGGCGCGCTGGCCGACCGCCAGGGGCAGGCCATAGTCCACGGCGCGAAAGGCGGCTTCGGAGCCGGCCTGCTTCATGGTGGTGCCCAGGCAGCAGAAGGCCACGTCCAGCGGGCCTTCCAGGGTCGGCAGCAGGCTGTTGAGGTCACCCACCGGATTGTCCAGCCGGGCGTGTTCCGCCAGCGGGCGACGGGTCGGCGCCAGCACCCGGGGGACCGTCGGCTCGTTGAGGAGGCGGTCGAGCAGGTGTTCGCCGGTCAGGCCAGTGGCGCCGGCGATGAGGGCATGCTGAGGCGTCAGGTACACGGGGCTCTCCTTGTAGCGGCGACCGCTGATGTCAGGTTGGACCTCAGGCGTTCCGGTTGTTCGTCAAAGCCCCAAGGCAAAGGCAGTTCTCAGCGACCCGCGCGCCAGGCGCGCCACTTCTGCAGCACGGCCGGCGGCGCCCAGAGCTGCGGCTCGGACGGGTCGAAGCCTTCGGTCTTCTCGCGCACCGACACGGTGTCGCGGGCGCGCTGGAAGGCCTGCTCGGGATCGTCGGTGTGCTGGAAGGCCTCGGCGAACAGGGCGCGGCCGAAGTAGGTGAAATCGGCTTCGTCGGTGCAACCGAAGGAGGTGCGATCGGCCTTGGAGGCGGTCATCACCAGGGTATGGTCGTCCTGCAGTTGCGGGATGAAGCCGCCGCTGTAGCAGCTGGAGACGATGATCAGCTTGTCGCGTCCGCGCAGCGGCGCGAGCAGGCGGCCGAGCTCCGCTGCCGGCAGGCTGGAGAGATCCAAGCCCGGCTGGGAGAGCACCAGCTGATGGTCGGCCGAGCCGTGGCTGGTCAGGTAGATGAGGATCAGGTCTTCCGGACCGGTGCGCTGGGCCAGCGCCTGCAGGCTCTGGTAGAGATTCTCGCGGGTGGCCAGCGGATGGTCGCTGCGGATGTCCTTGGCGTTGATCAGGTGGACGACGTCGCGGGCGCCCCAGGTGGTGGTCAGGAAGTTGGCCACATAGTTGGCCTCGCGCTGGAACACGCCCTGGCCACCGTCACCGGCCAGGACCAGGCCATAGAGTTCGGTGGCGGGGGTGGAGGCGGGGATCTGCTGCAATTCCTGGTCGAGCACCTTGCCCTGATCGAGCAGGGCGCGCTCCAGGGGATCGGCGATGTACTGGCCCTGATCGTCACGGATGCGCTTGCCGCCTTCCCAGAGGCCCCGTTCTACCTGGCCGTCGGCGCGGGTCAGGACGCCCATGCCGGCATAGACGCCATCGGCGAAGTTGCCGCGATAGACGCTGCCGTCGCTGTTGGTGAGCACGCCCTGGCCATCGAATTTCCAGTTGCGGAAGGCGCCGCGGTACTGGCTGCTGTCGCTGCCGACGAATTCGCCGTTGCCGGTCAGCTCGCCGCCACTGAAGCGCCCGCGCCAGAGATCGCCACCGGCGCTGCGATAGACGCCGGCGCCTTCGAACTGGTCGTCGACGAATTCGCCGTCATAGCGATCGCCGCCCGGCTCCTGCCACTGGCCGACGCCATTGAGGTGGCCGTCGTTGAAGGTGCCGATGGTCTGGGTGCCGTCGCTGTCGAGCTTGGAGCCCTGGCCCTGCATGCGGCCATTGACGAAGCTGCCGTGGTACTCCCACCCGCTGCTGCTGATCAGATTGCCCTGGCCATGGTAGAGACCGCGGCGAAAGGTGCCCTGGTAGTAGGTGCCGTCGGCGAATTGCTGTTCGCCGGGGCCCTCGGCCAGGCCGTCCTTGAAGCGGCCCTTGAGCCAGTTGCCGTTGGGCCACTCGATGCGCCCGCTGCCGTTGAGCAGACCGCTGACGATCTCGCCGGTATAGACCCCGCCATCGGGCAGTCGCACGCTGCTCGCGTTGGGCGCCGCCTGGGCAGCGCAGGCCGCCAGCAACAGCGCAACGAGGGCGAGACGGGGCAGGAGGGCGCTCATAGGTGGGGTCGGGTGGGCGCTTTAACGCGCCTCGAGCCGGACCAGATGACGCTCCAGCGTCGCGGAGTAGGGTTCCAGGAGACGTTCCACGCAACTGGCCCCGGCGGGGCTGGCGATGGTGCGGATACGGGCGCGTTTACGCAGCAGCTCGTCCTCGGCGATGCTCTGCTCGACCAGCAACAGGTTGCGACTGTGGCGACTCAGCGCCTGGGCATTGCGCACGGTGGTGTTTTCCAGCAATTGGGCAAGCTCCAGGCCGGCGAGGCGTTCGCCCTGCGTCAGACCCAGTTGCAGCTGCAGGGTTGCACCGCTGCCAACCACTTCCACCTGCAGCGCATGACCCAGGGCACGCATGATCTCGCCGCAGCACAGCGCGCGGGTCAGGTAGTCGTCGTCGTCGCTGCGCTCGTGGAAGAGGATCAGGCTGCCCCCGTCCTTGAGGGTGTGGAGTTCGCCGTCATAGAGCTCGGTGGCCTGCTGCAGGCAGTCGCGATAGCGCTCCAGCAGCTGTTCGAGGCGGCTGCGCGGCAGCCGGCTGAGCTGGTCCTGGGCGCCGAGCTGAATGGCCAGCACCGCGGAGGTGACGATATCGGGTTCGGTGGGCACCACCGGAGCGGGCGTGGGCGGCGGCTCGGTGAAGGAGTCCGGTACCAGCTCGGCGAAGGCGTCGGCGTCCAGCTCGCTGTCGGCGTCCGCCACGGGCGCCTTGCGCGCGGCCGGTTTGACGGCGGCCTTGCGCGCAGGCGGCTTGACGCTCAGGCCGCCCTGCTCGTCGGCGAAGGGATCGTCGTCTTCGTCGGCCACTTCCGCCTTGGGCGGCTTGGGCGGTACCAGGCGGCTCTGCAGCTGACGAGCCAGGTCGCCCAGTTCGTCGAGGCGACCGGCGCCCGGTGCGGGGTCATCGGGATCGCGCAGCCAGACGCGCAGCTCCAGCAGCGGCGTCGACAGCTGGCGCCCGAGGCGCAGGCTGAGGATCAGCGTCAGGGCCAACAGGATGAGGCCCAGCAGTCCCATGTTCTGCAGGCTGATCATCATCGGCTGCTGGAACTGGTCCATGTCCAGCGCCAGGCGCACCTGGCCGGCGGTGACGTCCTGAAAGCGGATCGGCGTGCTGTAGATGCCGTCGGTAGCGGTCAGCAGGCCCTGGCTCGGGCGCGTGCCGGATTCGGCCAGCACCCGGTTGTCCGGACTGTAGACCGCGGCATGGGCCACCAGCGGATTGCGCGCCAGGTTGCTCAGCAGCACATTGAGGCTGAGGTTGTCGTTGGCCACCAGCAATTCGGCGGCGGAGTTGGCCGTCTGGGTCACCAGGCTCTGGCCGACGGCGTCGGCCTGCTGCTGCATGGCATGGCGAAACTGCATGCTCATGATGCCGGCATAGATCACCAGGGCGGCCGCCACCAGCAGCAGGCTGTGGGAAACGATGCGCAAGGCCACCGGCACACGACGCTGGCGCAGGGCTCGGTAGATCAGCAGGAAGAAATTATCGGGCTTGACGGTCGCGGGGCGGGTCACAGAAATCGTTTCTTTGGACAAAAAATGTGCGGCCAGTATAACCAGCGCGCCAGGGGTGCGAAAACGGCGAATGCAGGGCTTCGCCCGCAAAAGAGGCCGGCGGTGGACTCCCGCCGCCAGCCGGTGCCCATGGCTCGGCACCGTCGGGGCGAAAGGGTAGACTGCGCGCTTTTCCGCGAGGGGATCGCCATGCAAGACGTTATCGGACTCCAGGCCGTGGGCATCCTGCCCGCCGACTGGTTGGCTGCTCTCACCGGCGCCCTGGCCGCGGCCGGTGCCCGGCTGGAATCGCTGCAGCAGCAGGGGCTGGACAACAGTGCCGCCGTGACCCTGCTGGTCAGCCCGGCAAGTGCTGGCGCCGCGTTGCAGCAGGCGCTGCAGGCCCTGGGCCTGCAGGTGGCGCCCCTGGCGCAGCCGGCGCCGGAAACCGGCGAAGCCCATGTCCTGACGCTGATGGGTCGTACCCTGGCCGATCTGCCGCTGACCCGCCTGGCCGCGCTGTGCCGCGAGCAGGGCCTGAACATCCATGCCATCCGCGCCCTGAGCGAGCCGGGCGCGACCACGCGCGCCGCCCTGGAGCTGCGCGTCACCGGCGAGCCGCACGAGCCCCAGGCGCTGCGCGCGGGGCTGCTGGCGCTGGCCCAGGAAGGCCAGGCCGACATCGGCTGGCAACCTGACGATCTGCAGCGGCAGCATCGCCGCCTGGCGGTGTTCGACATGGACAGCACCCTGATCCAGGCCGAGGTCATCGATGAACTGGCCAAGGCCGCCGGCATCGGCGAGCGGGTGGCGGCCATCACCGAGCGCGCCATGCGTGGCGAGATCGACTTCCGTGCCAGCTTCACCGAGCGCATGGCGCTGCTGCAGGGCCTGTCCGAAGAGGTACTGGAAGACATCGGTGCCGGCCTGCGCCTGACCGAGGGCGCCGAGCGGCTGTTCGCCGAGTTGAAGCGGCTGGGCTACAAGACCGCCATCCTTTCCGGCGGCTTTACCTATTTCGCCCGTCAGGTGCAGGCGCGGCTGGGCATCGACTACGTCTATGCCAACGAACTGGAGATCGTCGACGGCAAGCTGACCGGCCGCGCCGTCGAGCCCATCGTCGATGCCCAGCGCAAGGCCGACCTGCTGCAGGAACTGGCCAGCCGTGAAGGCCTGACGCTGGAGCAGACCATCGCCGTGGGCGACGGCGCCAACGACCTGCCGATGCTGGCCCTGGCCGGGCTGGGCGTGGCCTTTCGCGCCAAGCCGCTGGTGCGCCAGTCCGCGCGCCAGTCGGTGAGCGTGCTGGGCCTGGATGGCGTGCTCTATCTGCTCGGCGTGGAAGACCGGCTTACCCGCGGCTGAGGTCGCGTTCGACGGCCACCCCGAGCCCTAGTGCTCGGGGTGGAATTCGTAGTCCATCGCCTGACTGGGCTCCTGCAGGTAGTAGCCCTGGATGAAGTGCACCCCGACCTGCCAGAGCTGGGCCAGCACGCTGGCGCTCTCGACGAAGGGCGCGATGGTCTGGACGTTCTGGGCGCTCAACTCGGCGACCATGGCCTTGAGCCGCTCCTGGTGCTCCGGCTGTCCCAGATCCTTGATCAGCTTGCCCGACAGCTTGACGTAATCCGGTACCAGCAGCCGCAGCGCCGCCAGGGGCGGATCGCCGGCGGCAAAGCCGCTCAGGGTGACCGGATGACCCTGGCGGCGCAGGCGCTGCGCCATGGCCAGGGCCTGCTCCGGCTGGGCCAGCAGGTCTTCTTCGCTGAGCTGGAAGATCACCGCCTCGGCGTCCAGCTGTTGCCCCTGCAGGGTTTCCCGCAGCCAGGGCAGCAACTCCAGATCGCCCAGGGTCGCGCCCGAGAGGTGCACGAAGATGCGGGTACCGTGGCCGCGGGCGCGGTGTTCGCCCAGCTGGCGCACCGCCTGCTGGATCACCCAGCGATCGATCTGGCCGCTCAGGCCGCTGTCGCGGGCGGTGCGGGCGAATTCGGCCGGTGAGACCTCTTCGCCCTGGGGATTGACCAGCCGCAGCAGCGCCTCGTAGTACTCGTGGCTGCTGCCGCGCAGGCCGATCACCGGCTGGAACAGCAGGCGGAAGCCGTTCTGCTGCAGGGCCTGCTTGACCATGGCCACCAGATTGCCGCGATTGGCGGCGGCGGCCAGCTCTTCCTGGGGATCGTAGCGTTTGCAGGCGTTGCCGCCGCGCTGGGCGACCTGGCGCGCGGAGCGGTGCGCCCGGTCCACCAGATCACCGGCGCTCTTGGTGTGGTTGTCCAGGCTGACCACGCCGATGGAATAGCTGATCGCCAGGGTGCGCCCGGCCAGGGTCAGCGGCTGCCGCTCCTGACGACCGAGCAGGCGCTCGAAGGCGCTGTCCAGGCTGGCGTCGGCCGCCTGTGGCAGGAGGGCGGTAAAGGCGTCATCGGCGAAGCGCGAGAGGGTCACCAGGGTGCCGAAGTGCTCGCGCAGGCGCTCGGCCAGGGCCACCAGCAACTCGTCCATGGCGCCTATGCCCAGCTCCGCCAGCAGGGTCGGATAGCGATCGATGCTCAGGTAGGCGAAGCTGGCCGGCGCGCCGAGTCGGGCGCGCTCCAGGGCGTCTTCGAGCAGTTCGAGCATGCGGCTGCGATTGAGCAGACCGGTGAGGGTGTCCTGGAAGCGCACCTCGCGCAGCTGTTCCTCGAGGGCCTCGGCGGCCGGAGCCGCGCGTTCCTCGCGCAGGTGCAGCTGCACGCAGGGTTCATCGAGGTAGATGGCCGGCGTCAGGCGCAGGCGCACGCCGAGGGTGCTGCCGTCCTGGCGGACGCACCGGCAGTCCAGTTCGCGGGGGCTGGGGTCGTCGCGCAACTGGCGGAAGGCTTCGCGCAGCGCCGGCTGGTCGGCGGCGGCGATGAGATCCATCAGCGGCGTGATCTCCAGGTCTTCCGCGGACGGATAGCCCAGCAGCTCCACATAGGCCGAGTTGACGTGGATATGCAGGCCGTCGTGGACATAGGCGACCGCCTCCACGGCGTTGGCCAGCAGCAGCTGGCAGCGCTGTTCGGCCTCGGCCAGGGCCTGCTCCAGGCGCCGGCGTTCGTGGCGCTCGGCCAGGTTGCCGAGTTCGCGCAGACTGGCCAGCAGCAGGTGCTCGTCGTTGTCGCTGGCGATGCCATCGCGGGCGCCCAGGCGCAGGGCGTCGAGCACCGCTGCGGGATCGTCCGGTGGCACCCGCTGGATGACGGCGAGTTGGGGGACGCGGCGACGCAACTGGCGCAGCGCGCTCAGGCTGTCGAGTTCAGGCGAGGGCGGGGCGAGGATGGCGAGGTCCCAGGACTGGGACAGCAGTTCGTCGAGACCTGCAGGGTCGGCCAGACGCTGGGCCCGCGTCGCCCGTCCGGCGTTGCGGAACAGACTGACCAGGCGTTCCGCCTCGTTCTGCGATGCTTCGAGCAGTAACAGGCGGATCGCACTGTGTTCGGCGGCCATGGTCTATTCGCGCCCTGGCGATAACGATGATTTATCGAAGCTACAGAGACTTCCACAGCGAGTCAAAGTCTTCTTCCTGCCGGGCGCCACCGCCGGCAGGGCCGCCGCTGGGCTGAGCGCCGCTCTGTTCCAGCAGGTGATATTCGAAGACGCTGAAGCTGACCGTCATGCTGCGACGCCGGTCGAGCATGCCGCGCTGCTCGTTGCCCTGCTGATTGATCTGCACCTTGCTGCCCTCCTGAAAGGGTAGTCGCGGCGCGATCAGGGTCGGCGCCTGGTCGATGGCCTTGATCTCCGGCAGCAGCAGGGCACGCAGGTACTGACTGTTCTGCTCGGCCTTGCGCAGCAGCTGCAGCCCGCAGGGCCGTGCGGTGGGGGCCAGCAGTTCGACGCCCATGTGGGTTCCGCTGCCGGGCACCTGGCGTACCCAGCGCACCACCGCCGGGCCCCAGTTGTGATCCTCGGGCAGGCGCACGCCGAGCAGTTCGCCGGCCTGCAGCTGCTCGGGGACCTCGCCGCTCCAGCTCAGGCAATAGCCGCCCGGACTGTGATTGACCACCTGCACCGCATGGATCGGAAAGGCCGGACTGGCCGCCTCGCCGTCGCCGGGCAGGACGTCGTAATGGATTTCTTCCAGGGACTCGGCGCTCCAGTCCAAGGCGTCGGGTGCGCGGGTATCGGCATCGAAGGCCAGCGACCAGACGTCTTCCTTGGGCTTGGGCGCAAAGGCGTCCGGCACGGCCTGCGCCGATAGGCGCAGGGTGTCGGCGAACACCTGCCCCCCCGCGAGCTGGTAGTGCAGGGCGCTCATGCCGATGCAGACCTGCACCTGGCCCTGGCCGGGCATGCGCTGGAAGGCGCGGTCCGCCTCCTGGCCCCAGGCGCCGACCAGGTGCTGCAGCAGATCCAGGGACAGGTCGCCGTGCACCGGCAGGCGCGCCCGCGGGCGTTGCTCCGGCGCCAGCGCCAAGTAGTCCTCGATGGCCTGCACCAGTTGTTGCGGCGCAAGACCGAGCAGACCGTTGAGATTGGCTTCACGCAACAGCGAACGATAACGCGGCGGGGCGTCGATCTGCGGCGCCACCACCATCAGGGTGCCGTTCTGTTCGGGCCCTTGCAGGCGGATCAGGCTGGCCCAGTCGTCCAGGTGCAGCGTCAGCTGGGCGATATGGCTCTGGCGCAGCTGGTTGCAGCGCGCAGCGCCAAATAGCAGGGCGGCGCCATAGGCCTGGGTGATGGTCTGGCTGCCGTCGCCGGGCAGCAGTTCGTCGCGAATCTTCTGGTTGTGCAGGCCAGTGGTCACTGCCAGCCGATAGAGCTGGTGCAGCTCCAGCCAGAGGTTGTCGTGCACCGGGGTATAGAGCTGGGCGGCGCGGATCAGCGGCCCGAGCAGCGCGCGCAGGGCGCGCTGGATGGCGGTGGCCAGCAGGGTGCTGCGTTCGCCGCGCTCGCTTTCCTCGACCACGATCAGCTTGTAGCCGGCGGCCAGCAGGTTCTGCAGGGCCTGGCAGAGATTGGCCACCTTGCGCGAGCGTTCGTCGAGCACGATGGCCTGGTTGAGCACATGACGCTCGAGCTGCTGGCAGACCCGCTGCACGTCCGGGCGCAGGGCTTCGAGCAGGCGCAGGCGCGCTTCCGGCGTCAGGATCAGCCGGTTGAGTTCCAGCAGGCCCTGATAGAGCAGTCGGGCGAATTCGCCCAGCTTGGCCCGTGGCAATTGCTCCAGCCAGCGCTTGAGGCCGGCCGGGGTGGCGTCACAAAACGTCAGGCTGCGCTGATCGGGCGTCGGTACCCGCAACATGAGCTGTGGCCTTTTGCTATCCATTCGCCGCGCACACTCCTGGTTCGATGGGCAATGAACCGCGCATCTAGGCGAGAGGCCCTGGCTCGGAAACGGTGGTCAAGGGGGCCGGCGTGGTCGGAACCCCCAGCAGTTGCCCCATGTTGACGGTGGACAGCGCGCCGAGTTCAGCGGACCAGTTCACCGCGTCCGGGCCGAACAGCACGATGGCGGTGGAGCCCAGCTTGAAGCGCCCCAGCTCGTCGCCGGTACGCAGGGTGATGGGCGCGCGGGCGGCCTCGTCGTAGGCAAAGCTCTTGAGTTCGCGCTTGGGCGGCGTGACCAGGCCGGCCCAGACCGTCTCGATGCTGGCGACGATCATGGCGCCGACCAGGATGACCGCCATGGGGCCCACGGCGGTATCGAAGATGCAGACCACCCGCTCGTTGCGGGCGAACAGTTCGGGCACGTTCTCGGCGGTGAGCTGGTTGACCGAAAAGATGCGGCCGGGCACATAGACCATCTCCTTCAAGGTGCCGGTGAGCGGCATGTGCACCCGGTGGTAGTCCTTGGGCGACAGGTAGATGGTGGCGAAATGACCGCCCATGAAGGGCGCGGCGCGCAGGCCATCGCCGCCGAGCAGCTCCAGCAGGCTGTAGCTGTGGCCCTTGGCCTGGAAGATGCGGCCGTGCTCGATGCGACCGAGCTGGCTGATGGCGCCGTCGCTCGGGCTCACCACCACACCGGCTTCGGCCGGCAGCGGGCGGGCGCCGGGCTTGAGGGCGCGGGTGAAGAAGGCGTTGAAGTTCTCGTAGGCGGTGGGGTTTTCCACCTGGGCCTGGCGCATGTCGACGTCATAGTGACGGACGAACCAGCGGGTCAGCAGATTCTTGAACCAGGGCGCCCGGCACTCGGCGAAGCCGCCGATCACCCGCGACAGCAGATGGTGCGGCAGCAGGTGCTGGGCGAGGATGAACAGTCGGTCTTGCAGTTTCATGGGAGGTCCTTGGCAGTCATTCGATGGGGGTGTCGGGGTGGTTGCCCCATTCGCCCCAGGAGCCGGCATAGGCTTTGACCCGCGGATAGCCCAGGGCCTTGGCCGCGAGGTAGGTGAAGCCGGATCGGTGATGGGTCTGGCAGTGGGTGATGATTTCCTTGTCGCGGGTGATGCCCAGGCGTTCGAGTTCGGCGCCCAGGTCCTCGCGGATGCGCAGTTGGCGCTCGCGATCCATGCCGGCGGTCCACTCGAAGTTGATCGCCCCGGGAATATGGCCACCACGAGCGGTCAGCACCTTTTCGCCGCGGTATTCGTCGGCGCCGCGGGCGTCCCAGATGGCCAGGTCCTCGGCGCCCAGCCGGCTCTGCAGATAGGCGCGGCTGGCGGTGGGCTCCTCGTGCAGGGTCAGGGCGACCGGTGCTCCGGCCGGCGCGGGTACCTCGGTGCTCAGCGGCAGGCCGGCGGCGATCCAGCCCTGGCGGCCGCCGTTGAGGTAGTGATAGTGGCCGTGCCCGATGACATCGAGCAGCCAGATGAAGCGTCCGGCCCAACCGCCGCCTTCGTCGTCATAGACCACGTAGACGGCTTCGTCGCGCTGGCCCAGTTCGCCGAACAGCTGCTCCAGGTCCGCCTGGGCCGGCAGCAGGCCGGGCGCCGGCTTGCTGCCCAGCTGGGTGCGGGCGGGCGCGACATGGCGCGCGCCGGGCAGATGGCCCTCGGCATAGTGGGCGGCGCTGCAGAGATCCACCAGGATGAGTTCGGGCGCATCCAGGCGCGCCGCGAGATCGGCCGGTTCGATCACCAGGGGCAGGGCGGAAAAGGGCATCGCGGATTTCCCGTCGGTCCGTAGCAAAGGTGAAGTGTACCGAGGTTGACCGGCCAGCGTCAGGTCGGTCGTACCCGCGGACGATTGGCGAAGGTGCCGATGGCGCGCTCGATGCAGGTGAAGGTCTTGTCCAGCGCCGCGGTCCGACGGGGATCCGCCGGCTGCAGTTCGCTGTCCAGGATCGCCAGCAGCACCACCCGCTCGCCAAAGCCCAGACTGCGCAGCCAGAGCCGTTCGTTGCTGAACAGCCGGCGCAGATCGGCGGGCAGGTGCGGCGCGAAACGCGCGCGGTTGCCGTCATCGATGCGCAACTGGCCGGGGCTGCCGAACAGCTTGGCCAGCAGCGGATGGCTGGCGATGTCCAGTTGCAGGCCGGGGGCGTCGTCCAGGCCATGGTGCAGCTGGACATTGCCCTTCTGGCCGTTGCGATCCGGAGTCAGCAGCAGCAGCCGCGGCAGGCCGCAGGCCACCAGCGCCTGGCGGGCGCAATCGAACAGCTGGGGCAGGGTGGCGAAGGCGCTGGGCGTGTGCAGCAACTGCTCGCAGAGTCCGCGCCAGCGCTGCGCCTGACTCTCGCTGGCGACCTGGACCCGGGGCACCGGCTTGAGGCGCCGTTCGCCCGGCGGCCAGACCAGGCCTTCGGCCGGGTGCCAGAGGCCGGGCCGGGCATGGCGCTGGGCGTCCTGCACCGCCAGTTCGTGGCTGCGACTCTGCACCCGTGCCAGTGGCAGTTGCAGGTAGAGGGCGCTGAAACGTTGCCAGCGCAGGGTGTGGGGACCGTCCCAGGCATGGTGGCTGGCCAAGGCCAGACCGTTGGCCAGGAGGATGGTGTTGCCGGGATGGGTCAGCCAGCGCCGCAGAGTGGGGTCGTCGTCGAGACGCTGCTGCTGTTCGAGAGGATCGTCGCCATGGGCGATGTGCAGCGCCCTGACCAGTTGCCGGCGATCCTGGTCCAGCAGCCGATAGCCTTCGACGATCCACTCGGGCAGCTGCCAGTGGCGAGCCAGTGCCTGGCACAGACGGATCGCCGGCACGCCGAGCAGCTCGCGCTCGACCTTTATCGCCGGTTCGCCTTCGCCCAGCACCCGTCGCTCCCATTCCTCGAAGAGTTCCGGATAGCGGGTCGCCAGCGGCCAGAGCGGCGCCAGAAAGAGCAGGGCGGCCAGACGGATGTCCGGCCACAGCCGCGCCAGGGGCACGCCGAACAGGCCCAGCCCCAGGGTCATGGCGTGCTGGCTGACCAGGCACAGCTGCCGCAGCGGACGCGGCAGGCGTTCCTCGGGCAGGGTCGGCTGGCGGGCGATCAGGTACTCCGCCGGGCCGAGACCGACACGGCCGAGCACGGCTTCCAGACTGGCGGCCGGATCGCCGAGGCTGGCATGGCCGCGATTGGCCTCGCGCAGCAGGGCCAGCGCCAGGGGGGGTGACTCGCAGAGCCGTTCGGCGATCTCATGCAACGCCAGACGGCCATCGGCCAGGGCGCGGCGCAGACGCTCCGCGGTGGCGGTGGCCACCGGCAGGCGCACGCCTTCCAGGTGTTTGACCCAGTCTTCGACAGTGTTCGGGCGGCTGGACATACGACGGTCGCCTTGAAATTTGATGAAAGGCCTTCAGTCCGGGGCGCCGGGTCCGATAAAGGGGGCGTGAGGGTGATTCCCCGGCTCAATTTTCCTTAGCACACAGTATTCCCAACCATGGCAAAAATCATCGGCATCATCGTGATATTCGCGTCTGTCCTCGGCGGCTACATCCTCGCGCATGGCAAGATCGCTGCGATCATCCAGCCGCTCGAGGTCCTGATCATCGGCGGTGCCGCCCTGGGGGCCTTCCTGCAGGCCAACCCGGGCAGCACCTTCATGCAGGTGTTCAAGAAGTCGCTGAAGATGTTTGGCAATCGCTTCACCCACGCCTTCTACCTGGACGTGCTGAAGCTGCTCTACGAGATCCTCAACAAGAGCCGGCGCGAGGGCATGATGTCCATCGAGGCGGACGTCGAGGACCCCAAGGCCAGTCCGATCTTCAGCAAGTACCCGAACATCCTCAAGGATGAGCGGATGACTGCCTACGTCGCCGACTACCTGCGACTGATGTCCTCCGGCAACATGGCCCCCCACGAGCTGGAAGGCCTGTTCGACATGGAACTGGCCGGCATCAAGGAAGAGCTGGAGCATCCGTCCCACGCGGTATCGCGGGTCGCTGACGGCCTGCCCGGCTTCGGCATCGTCGCCGCGGTACTGGGCATCGTGATCACCATGGGCATGCTCGGCGAGGGCGACCAGGCGGCCATCGGTGGCCACGTGGGTGCGGCCCTGGTGGGGACCTTTCTCGGTATTCTCGCGGCCTACGGCTTCTTCGGACCGCTGGCGACCTGCCTGGAGCACGACGCCAAGGAAGAACTCAATGTGCTGGAGGCCATCAAGGCCTGCCTGGTCGCCGCTGCCAGCGGCATGCCGCCCACCGTCGCCGTGGAATTCGGTCGCAAGGTGCTGTTCCCGGCGCACCGGCCGTCCTTCAGTGAACTCGAGCAGGCGATGCGGGGCAGCTGATGGACAACAACCAGCCGATCATCGTCAAGCGCGTCAAGAAGAGCGCCGCCGGCCACCACGGCGGCGCCTGGAAGATCGCCTTCGCCGACTTCGCCACCGCCATGATGGCGTTCTTCCTGGTGCTCTGGCTGATGTCCTCGGCCACCCCGGAGCAGAAGAAGGCCATCGCTGGCTACTTCCAGGATCCGATCGGCTTCACCGAAAGCGCCAGCCCCTATGTCATCGACCTGGGCGGCACGCCGACGCCGGCGCCCGACCGCACCCTGAATCCCGAGATCCAGGCCCAGCCGGATTCGACCCAGAACAAGGTCAACCCGGACATGGAGGAGCGAGCCGACCCCAACGACTCCAACCGGGTGCAGCCCGATCCGACCCAGTCGCCGGACAGTTCGCCGGATCGCCAGCCGAATGCGGCGGCGCAGAAGGATCAGAACCAGCAGGCCCAGAAGATGGATGCCAGCCAGGCGGAAAAGATCGCCGAGCAGGTCGACAAGGAGCGCCTGGAGCTGTTGCTGCAGGAGCTGCAGAACAAGATCGAGCAGAATCCGGAACTGCAGAAGTTCAAGGACCAGATCCTGCTGGAAATCACCCAGGACGGCCTGCGCATCCAGATCGTCGATGCCGAGAACCGGCCGATGTTCGACTCCGGCAGTCCGCGGCTGAAGTCCTATTTCGAGGACATCCTGCTGGCCATGGCCGACACCATTCGCCAAGTGCCGAACAAGATCAGCATCAGCGGCCATACCGATGCGGCGCGCTACAACGGCAAGGGTGACTTCAGCAACTGGGAGCTGTCCGCCGGTCGCGCCAACGCCGCACGCCGGGCGCTGATCGCCGGTGGCTATCCGGAAGAGCAGGTGGCGCGGATCGTCGGCTATGCCTCCTCGGCCCCCTTCGATCGCGAGCATCCGCTCAATCCGGTCAACCGCCGCATCGACATCATCGTGCTGACCAAGAAGGCCCAGCAGGCCATCGAGGGACGCGCCGGCGGCAACCAGGCACCCAAGCCCGCGGCCGGCGCCGCCCCGGCGGCGAGCCGGAGCGGGGTCTCCAGCGGTGGCGTCAGTGCCACCGGTAACCTGGCGCAACCCATCAACAACGCGGCCTTCAAGCAGCAGATCAATGCCTTCGATGCGGGTGTCATCCAGAGCAAGCCCTGAACGGTCGCGCTGATAGATAGGAAAATTCGCTGCTAGCGTTCGGTTTTTTCGTCCGTTGACGTGAAGACGGCTGGTTAAGCTGCAGGGGTTTCATGACGGATCGGGCACCTTGCGCCCTCGTGCGCGGTCTCCCGATCTCCGATTCCCTTGCAGGAGCCTTCCGATGAGCAACGCCTTTATCGACACCATCAAGCGCCGCCGCAGCCAGTACGCGCTGGGCAAGAATCTGCCGCTGGCCCAGGACCAGGTCACCGCGCTGATCCAGGAGGCCGTCAAGCTGTCGCCCTCCGCCTTCAATTCGCAGAGTTCGCGCGCGGTGATCCTGTTCGGCGCCGAGAGCGACAAGTTCTGGGGCTTCGTCATGCAGGCGCTGCGGCAGATCGTGCCGGCCGACGCCTTCGCCGCCACCGAAGGCAAGATCAACAGCTTCGCGGCCGGCGCCGGCACCGTGCTGTTCTACGAGGATCGGCATGTGGTCGCCGGCCTGCAGGACAAGTATCCGGCCTACGCCGACAACTTCCCGATCTGGTCGGAGCAGGCCAGCGGTATCGCCCAGTTCTCGGTGTGGACGGCCCTGGCCAATGCCGGTATCGGCGCCAGCCTGCAGCACTACAATCCGCTGCCCGACGCCCTGGCCGCCGCCGAGTGGAAGCTGCCGGAGACCTGGCACCTGCGCGCCCAGATGCCCTTCGGCTCCAACGAAGGCGACTTCCCCGAGAAGGGCTTCATGGACGATGCCGAGCGCTTCCGCGTCTTTGGCTGATGGTCGTCGACTGATATAAGAAAACGCCGGGCTTGCCCGGCGTTTTGCCTAGTAGCGCGACTCGCCTTCGAGGCTAGCCAGGATATGCCGGTAACTGGCCATCCGCTGCGGATGGATGTCGCCGCGCTCCAAGGCGGCGAGCAGGGCGCAACCGGGCTCCCGCTCGTGCTTGCAGTCGCGGAAACGGCAGTGGCCCAGGTAGTCGCCGAATTCCTTGAAGCCGGCTTCGACATCATCACGGCTGACGTGACTGAGGCCGAATTCGCGGATGCCGGGCGAGTCGATCAGGTCGCCGCCGTCGGGAAAGTGGAAGAGCCGGGCGGTGGTAGTGGTGTGGGTGCCCTTGTTGGTCAGCTCGGACAGCGGGCCGACGCGGGTATCGACGCCCGGCAGCAGGGCATTCACCAGCGACGACTTGCCCACCCCGGACTGACCGACGAAGACACTGACGTGCTCGTCCAGGGCACTCTTGAGCTGGTCCATGCTCAGGCCGTTGTGGGCCGAGACCTCCAGCAGCGGATAGTCCAGTTCGCGGTAGATGCCCAGCAGGTCGTCCAGCGCCGGGCCGTTGTGCTCGTCGATCAGGTCGGCCTTGTTGAGCAGCAGCAGCGGCTGGATGCCGGCGTGCTCGGCGGCCACCAGGTAGCGGTCGATGAGGTTGGCGTGGGGCGTGGGCAGCGGGGCGAAGACGATCACCAGGCGGTCGACGTTGGCCGCCACCGGCTTGAGCAGGCCGCGCATGTCCGGCCGGCAGATTTCCGAGCGGCGCGGCAGCTGGGCGACGATGACGCCATTGCCCTGGAGGCTGGCGCGAAACACCACCCGGTCGCCGGTGACCAGGGTCGGCAGGTTGGCACGCAGGTGACAGCGCTGCAGCTGGCCGTCGTCATCCTCGACCTCCACCTGAACGCCGAAGTGGGCGATCACCAAGCCCTGTTGCTCCGGGCCCAGATCGCCGCCCTCGAGCTCGTCGATCAGCTTGGATTCGCGCTTTTCCGCGCGGGCGGCGCGTTCGGTCTGGATTTTCTCGATCCGCCAGCTCTGGCGACGGGTCAGGTGGCGTTTGGCCATGGGATGTCCGCGGGTTTCAGGACCGCTGAGTCTAGCATTGGCCGCCCCTCGCGGATTACCTAAACTTGGCGTACCTCGTCGCTCCGGAGCCCCCATGCTGGCCCATCTCGCCTCGCGCTATCCGCTGTTGCTGGCCGTGCTGGTGCAACTGGCCGCCCTGGTGGTCGCCGTCGTCGGCATCCGCCTGTGGGCCAGCTTCGCCGGCCAGCGCCCCTCGCTGCTGGCGCTGGTCTGCCTGCAGGCGGTACTGGCGGCCCTGCTCGGCGAGTTGCTGGGACTCGCCCGCTGGTGGGTCTTCATCAATCTGCTGTTCGCCCCGGCGCTCTATCTGGTCAGCGGTCGCGGGCTCTCGGCGGGCATCGCCGCGCTCGGCTTCCTGCTGCTCCTGCTGCTGAACTGGAACAGCCTGCGCGAGCGGGTACCGCTCTATCTCACCGGCCGCCAGACCCGCGAGCGACTGGCCGAACTGCTCGCCGAGCGCGAGCCGACCTTTAGCTTCGTCGACCTGGGCTGCGGCCTGGGCGATACCCTGGTCGATCTTTCCAGGCGCTTTCCGCAGGCCACCTTCGTCGGCGTGGAGACGGCGCCGCTGAGCTTCGCCCTGGCCTGGCTGCGCTGCCTGCCGCGGCGCAATTGCCAAGTGCGCTATCGCGATCTTTGGCGGGTGGAGCTGGGCGAGTTCGACGTCGTCTACTGCTTTCTCTCGCCGGCGCCCATGCCGCGCCTGGGCGACAAGGCCCGCACGGAGCAGCGCGCCGGCAGCTGGCTGATCAGCAACACCTTCGAGATTCCCGGCCAGCCGGCGGATCGGGTGCTGGAGGTCGGGGACCTGCGCGGCAGCCGGCTGCTGCTCTGGCACCGGTAGGTGCGCAGCAGGCGCGCTGCTACACTGGTGCCATCATCAAGGAGTTCACCATGACCGCCCCCAATCCGCAGCACCTGATCTGGATCGACCTGGAAATGACCGGCCTGGATCCGGATCGGGACGTGATCATCGAGATGGCCACCATCGTCACCGACAGCGATCTCAATGTGCTGGCCGAGGGTCCGGTGCTGGCCATCCACCAGTCGGACGAGATCCTGGCCGGCATGGACGAGTGGAATACCCGTCAGCACGGCGGCTCGGGCCTGACCCAGCGGGTGCGCGAGAGCACCGTCGACACCGCCCAGGCCGAGGCCCTGACCCTGGAGTTCCTGCGGCTGTGGGTGCCCAAGGGCAAATCGCCGATCTGCGGCAACAGCATCTGCCAGGATCGGCGCTTTCTCTATCGCCGCATGCCGGAGCTGGAAGCCTACTTCCACTACCGCAACCTGGACGTCTCCACCCTCAAGGAACTGGCCGCGCGCTGGGCGCCCCATGTACGCGACGGCGTGAAGAAGAGCGGCAGCCACCTGGCGCTGGACGACATCCGCGATTCCATCGCCGAGCTGCGTCACTACCGCGAGCACTTCATCAAGGTCTGACGGCCACCCGTCCGTGCTGCTGTCCATCCTCTACCTGGTCGCCATCACCGCCGAAGCCATGACCGGCGCCCTGTCCGCGGGGCGCCGCGGCATGGACCTGTTCGGCGTGGCGCTGATCGCCAGCGTCACCGCCCTCGGCGGCGGATCAGTGCGTGATGTGCTGCTGGGGCACTATCCGCTGGGTTGGGTAAAGCACCCGGAGTACCTCGCGCTCACCGTCGGCGCGGGCCTCGCCACCGTCGCCATCGCGCGGGTCATGCGCTATCTGCGCCGGTTGTTCCTGGTGCTCGACGCCCTGGGCCTGGTGGCCTTTACCGTGATCGGCTGCCAGGTGGCCCTGGAAATGGGCCTGAGTCCGGCCATCGTCATCGTCAGCGGCACCCTGACCGGCACCTGCGGCGGCATCCTGCGCGACATCCTCTGCAACGACGTACCCCTGATCCTCAGGCGCGAACTCTATGCCAGCGTGGCGGTACTCTCCGCCGGCTGCTACCTGCTCTGCCGCCCGTGGCTCGGCGAAGAGCAGGCACTGCTCATCACCCTGGCCGCGGGGCTGCTGCTGCGCCTGCTGGCGCTGAGATTCAACTGGCAGATGCCGACCTTCACCTATCCGGACGATCCCCACGGCTAAGGCCGTGACGATTTGCGCGATATCGCGCTGAAAGGCTTGTCCTAGAGCCTTTTGTGCGGCATTTTTCAGGCCCTAGTTACCGATAGGGAGATCGGTCATGTCTGGAAAGCCCGCTGCTCGGCTGGGCGACGCCGTCGCCTGCCCCAAATGTGGTTCCACCGCCCTGGTCCAGGGCTCCGCCGATGTCACCTTCGATGGCCTGCCCGCCGCGACCCTCGGCCATGCCTGCGGCTGTGGCGCGGCCCTGAGCGCCGCGGTCATCCCCAACGTCCTGATCAACGGCCGGCCTGCGGCGGTGCTCGGCAGCCTCACCAGCCATGGCGGTGTGGTGATCGGTGGTTCCGGCACCGTCATCATCGGCCTGGACGCAGGCGGCGCGGCCAAGGGCGCCTGCGCAAGCCATGCAGGTGCTACCGGCCTGGCGCCGGGGCAGGGCAAGCCTGCGGCGCTACGCGACCGGGAGCGACAGGGCAGCGAGGGACCGGCCAAGCGCCCGGACAGCGCGCCAGTCGCCAGGAATGAAGTCGCCGAACAGGCGGAGCGCCCGCTGGAACAGCGCATCACCCTGCGCATCGGCGTCTTCTTCGATGGCACCGGCAACAACCTCTTCAACGCCGCCACCGGCGCCGCCTGCCGGGCGGAAGAGCAGGAGTTTGATACCGATCAAGCCGAGAGCATCGCTCGGCACTGCCAGGCGTTCATGGGCAATCCGGACAGCAGTTATGCCAATGCCGATACGAACATCGTGCGGTTGTATCGGCTCTATCAAGACGATACTCAGCGTGCCGTCGAGCAGGACGAAAAGTCAGCGGCTATTCCGGTCTATATCGAAGGTATCGGCACTCGGGCCGGACAACCTGATAGCGCCTTGTCCATGGGAACGGGCTTGGGTGCCAGTGGTGTGCTGGGATGTGTTCAGACGTTTCCAGTCGCGTTCGGTGAGCGCTACGATCAATTCAAGCGCATCAATCCCAATGTCGTCGTTGAAGCCATCAAATTCGATATTTTTGGCTTTAGCCGGGGTGCCGCGGCTGCACGCCACTTCGCAAACGAGGTGCTCAAGGCGGGCGGCGGTATTGCTGCAGCGGGTTTAGCCAGGTGCTTTTCGTGGCAGAGCGCTAAGGTCAGGCTCAACTTCATCGGACTATTCGATACCGTAACGGCGATAGCGGACCCCAGGCGTGGCGACTTTACCCCGACCAATATCGCCAACCCTGGCGTCAACCTCTATCTGCCGGCAGGATGTGCCGACAAGGTGGTGCACCTGGTCGCACGTGACGAGCACCGGCGTAACTTCGCCCTTACCAGTGTTGCGCCCCAGCATCAAGAAATTGCCCTGCCGGGTGCTCATGCCGACTTAGGTGGAGGCTATGCGCCCGAGATGACCGAGCGCCTGCTGTTGACGCGACCACGCGCCTCGCGAGAGCGCTATGGCACCGACAGCCAGGCGGCCTGGAGCTATCGCCAAGCCCAGCGGGAGCTGGCGCAGTTGCAACGAGAGCCCTGGTACGACCCAGGCTCCACCACCTTGGCAATCGATACCTGGCGCAACAACTTGCCACGTACCCGCGGCAATCTGCCGGAAACCGACGTTGTCGCCGCGATCCGCCTGGAACGCCGAGTCCGCGGCGAGCTATCGTTGATTTACTTACGCATCATGCACCGACTAGCTATTGATCATGATGTAGCTCTGTCCCCGATTCCTGCGACGGCAGCCTTAGCAATTCCTGATGAGTTACAAGGTATCGCCACTAAGTTGCAGGCCAACGCCCAGGGTTCTCCGCTATATATCGACCAGGCCGAGGCCCGCCTGCTGTTCGGTCGTTATGTGCATCTTTCCGCTCACTGGAACGCGCTATTGGGTAAAGACCGTAGTGATCTGGCCATCTTCTTCGTCAATGCGCCTACGGCGACTGGTCGCCGCAACGTCTATCCCAACCGTCCCCAAGCAGGCTATCCCGAATGAGCCGTTGGCTGCTGTACCTCATCCTGGCGTTTGGTTTGGCTGGCTGCCAATCCAATGCCACGCCCAAATCCAGGTTGCCCTATGACGCCTGGTACCTTGGCTTTTTGGCACCCAACTACATGCAGATCTGGCTGGAGCAGGCCAATGTCAGCGACATCGATGGCCGCTTTTTCCCCAATGCCATGGGTGGCGTGGTGGCTATGGGGCAACCTGCGAGTCTATCGGCAACTGCCAAGGGCTGGCCTAGGAGAATCGGTTCGGGTAAAGGCCGCTACATGACCGGATTAGATTTGCCCTATATGGTTGCTGTGCGCTGGCAATCTTTAGTTGAGCCCCAGACCTATCAGACGGTATTTGCCATTCCTGCCTGGGCACGGAAAAAAATGCTCGAACGCCTGCCCGCTGAATGCCCGGTCAGTGGTCGCACTTCAGATTATCGCAAGGACCTGACCATCGGCTTGGCACCCGGTGGCATCGTCAAGGTGTGGATCATGGGCCCCTGCCTGGATCCCATTGAGGTCTTGACTCTGCAGGCCGAGGTCGAGCCTAAGGGGCCTGATCAGGGCCGCATGAACGGCCAGTACGCCCTGCCGCTGACCGAGGTCACCAAGGCTTATATCGACAAATACGGCGTCCCCTACGGCAGCTGGTGGGCACCCATCCCCTACACTACGGTAGGGCCCTGAGCGCCTAGCTGGCCGCGTGTCGCTGCAGCGCCCATTCCACGTGCTCGCGCACCAGGGGGGAGGGGTGTTCGCGCTGCAGCTTCAGGGCTTCCAGCACCGGGATGCTGGTCGGGGCGTTGCCCAGGCCCACGGCCAGGTTGCGCAGCCAGCGCTCGTAGCCGGCGCGGCGTAGCGGCGAGCCTTCGGTGCGGCTGAGGAATTCGGCTTCGGTCCAGCGAAAGAGTTCGGCCAGGCTGGCGCTGTCCAGACTGTGGCGTGGCTGGAAATCGCCTTCGGCGGTGGGCTTGGCGAAGCGGTTCCAGGGGCAGACCAGCTGGCAGTCGTCGCAGCCGAAGACCCGGTTGCCGATCAAGGGGCGCAGCTCCGGCGGAATGCTGCCCTTGAACTCGATGGTCAGGTAGGAAATGCAGCGCCGGGCGTCGAGCTGATAGGGGCCGACGAAGGCCTGGGTCGGGCAGATGTCCAGGCAGGCGCGGCAGGTGCCGCAGTGGTCACGCGGGGTGGGTTCGTCCACCGGCAGCGGCACGTCGACGAAGAGCTCGCCGAGAAAGAACCAGCTGCCGGCCTTGCGATTGAGTACCAGGGTGTTCTTGCCGATCCAGCCCAGGCCGGCCTGTTCGGCGATGGCCTTCTCCAGCACCGGCGCGCTGTCGACGAAGGCGCGATAGCCGAAGGGGCCGATCTCGCCCTGGATGCGTTCGGCCAGATGCTGCAGGCGCTTGCGGATCAGCTTGTGATAGTCGCGGCCCAGGGCGTAGCGCGAAACATAGGCCGCCGCGCCGTCGGCCAGACGCTCGCTCATGCGGGTGTCGCCGGGCAGGTAATCCATGCGCAGGGAAATCACCCTCAGGGTGCCCGGGACCAGTTCGGCCGGTCGCGAACGTTTGCTGCCGTGCGCGGCCATATAGTCCATCTCGCCGTGGAAACCGGCGGCCAGCCAGCGCTCCAGATGTTCCTCGTGACGTGCCAGATCCAGCCCGGCGATGCCGGTCTGCTGAAAGCCCAATTCCCGACCCCAGGTCTTGATGAGGTCGGCCAGGGCGGCGAGATCGAGAGCGACAGCGGACATCGACGGGAACGCACAGGCAGGAGGGCCGCCTATTTTGCCAGACTCCGGAGGCTTTCCCAGCATGCACGACGAACTGCCGTTCCAGCTCTACAGCGCCCAGCAGGTGCGGGATCTCGACGCCCAACTGATCGCCGGCGGTCTGCCCGGCCTCGAGTTGATGAGACGCGCGGCGGCCGCGGCCTGGCGCTCCTTGCGCCACGGCTGGCCCCATGCCGGTGCCCTCTGCGTGCTGGCCGGCGGTGGCAACAATGCCGGCGACGGCTATCTGGTCGCGGCGCTGGCGCGCAAGGCCGGCTGGCAGGCACGGGTCTGGCACCTGGCCGATCCGACCGGACTCCAGGGGGATGCCGCCCTAGCCCATGCCGAGGCCCTGGCCGCCGGCGTGGACATCCAGCCCTGGCGCGCGGATGCCCCGCTGGAGGGGCTGGTGGTCGATGCCCTGCTGGGCACCGGCCTCAAGGGCGCGGCGCGCGAGCCCTATGCCGCGGCCATCGAACGGATCAACGCCAGCGAATTGCCGGTGGTGGCCATCGACCTCCCTTCCGGACTGGATGCCGACACCGGCGCCGCGGCGGGCCCTCTGGTGCGCGCCGATCTGACCATCACCTTCATCGGCCTCAAGCTCGGCCTGTTCACCGGCAAGGGGCCTGACCATGTCGGCAGTCTGGTGTTCGAGCCGCTGATGGAGGAACCGCAGAATCCCGCCCACGCCACCGCCCAGCGCCTGGCGCCCGGCAACCTGCCGCGGCTGGCCAGGCGCCCGCTCAATGCGCACAAGGGGCAGTACGGCCATCTGCTGGTGATCGGCGGCGACGAAGGCACCGGTGGCGCAGCCATCATGACCAGCGAGGCGGCGCTGCGTTGCGGCGCCGGCATGCTCAGCCTGGCGACCCGGCCCTCCAATGTCACCGCGGTGCTGGCGCGGCGGCCGGAGGTCATGGTCGCCGGGGTGCATTCCAGTTTCGCCGTGCTGGAACTGGCCAAGAAGGCCGATGTGCTCGCCGTCGGGCCGGGCCTGGGGCAGGGCGCCTGGGGCAAGGCCCTGGCCAGTGCCGCCGCGACGCTGGACGCGGCCCAGGTATGGGACGCCGATGCCCTCAATCTGCTGGCCGCCGGGGTGGTCCAGGCGCCGCGCGGGCCCTGGGTGATGACGCCCCATCCGGGCGAGGCGGCGCGGCTGCTGGAGGTCTCGATCAAGGACATCGAAGCCGATCGTCCCGGCAGCGCCCGCGAACTGGCGCGGCGCTATGGCGGCGTGGCGCTGCTCAAGGGCTTCGGTACCCTGATCGCCCATCCGGACGGTCGCATGGCGCTGTGCGGCGAGGGGCATCCGGCGATGGCTACCGGTGGCCTGGGGGACATCCTCACCGGTATCATCGCCGCCCTGCTGGGGCAGGGGCTGGCCCCCTTCGAGGCCGCCTGCCTGGGCGCCTGGCTGCACGGCCGTGCCGGCGCCGAGCTGGGTCGCCAGGGCCGCGGTCTCGCCGCCAGCGATCTGCCCCCGGTCGCCCGCCAGTTGCTCGAGGAACTCCAGCCATGCCTGAACTGACCCTGCACGCCGCCGACGAAGACGCCATGTACGCCCTGGGTGCCCGCCTGGCCCAGGCCAGCGGCGGTCGTGGCGTGCTCTATCTGCACGGCGATCTGGGCGCCGGCAAGACCACCCTGTCGCGGGGCATCCTGCGTGGCCTCGGCCACACCGGGGCGGTGAAGAGTCCCACCTTCACCCTGGTCGAGCCCTACGAACTGGCCAGTGGCGCGATCTATCACTTCGATCTCTATCGCCTGGCCGATCCGGAAGAACTGGAATTCATGGGGATTCGCGACTACTTCACACCCGAGGCCTTGTGCCTAGTGGAATGGCCCGAGCGCGGTCAGGGCTTTTTGCCAAAGCCGGACCTGGACATTACCATTACGCCACGCGCCGACGGCCGTGATCTGCGCCTGACTAGTCATGGCGCTCACGGCGAGGCCTGGTGCGCCGCCCTCGCGCCCTAGGCGCCGATCCCTCGTTCTCCAGCTATACGGTCGCAGGCATGCGCAAGCGTTTTTTCAGGTCGGGACTCGGCCTGTTGTTGTTGATTCTCAGCAGTCAGCTGCTGGCCGCCACCCAGATCAAGGGCATGCGCGTCTGGCGTGCGCCCGACAACACCCGTCTGGTGTTCGATCTGACCGGCCCGGTCAAGGCCAGCGTCTTCACCCTCAGTGCCCCGGATCGCATCGTCATCGACCTGTCCGGCGCGCAGCTCGACGGTGGGCTGAACGAAAAGCCGCTGCGCAACACCCCCATCACCGGTCTGCGCGCGGCCCAGCGTTCGCCGGGCGAGGTGCGCCTGGTGCTGGACACCAAGGGTGCCCTGACGCCCAAGAGCTTTACCCTGGCGCCCAACAAGGAATACGGCAATCGCCTGGTGGTCGACCTCTACGACCAGGGCACCGATCCCGCCACCAGCGACATTCCCGCCACCGTCACGCCCAATCTGCCGGCCACGCCGGTGACCCCGGCGCAGCCGGCGACCCGTCTGCCGTCCAGCCCCAGCGGCAAGCGCGACGTGGTGGTGGTGATCGACCCCGGCCACGGCGGCGAAGACCCGGGTGCCATCGGTCGCGGTCGGTTGTACGAGAAGAACGTGGTGCTGGCCATCGCCAAGCAATTGCAGGCCAATCTCAATCGGCAGAAGGGCTTTCGCGCCGAGCTGACCCGCACCAGCGACTACTTCATCCCGTTGCGCCAGCGGCAGATCATCGCCCGCAAGAAGGGCGCCGACCTGTTCATTTCCATTCACGCCGACTCGGCGCCCAGTGCCAGCGCCGAAGGCGTCACCGTCTTCGCCCTGTCCCAGCGCGGCGCCACCTCCGAGGCGGCGCGCTGGCTGGCCGATGCGGAAAACCGCTCCGACCAGGTCGGCGGGGTGTCCGATGCCCTGGACAACAAGGATCCCATGCTCGCCGGGGTGCTCATGGACCTGTCCATGACCGCCACCGTGGCCTCCAGCCTGGAGGTCGGCCAGACCATCCTCAGCCAGGTCGGGCGCGCTACCAAGCTCTTGCACACGCGGGTGGAGCAGGCCGGCTTCATGGTGCTGAAGTCGCCGGACATCCCCTCGATCCTGGTGGAAACCGGCTTCATCACCAATGCCAACGAATCGGCCAAGCTGGCCAGTCCGGCGCACCAGGGGCTGCTCGCCCGGCAGATCCAGGCCGGTATCGTGCAGTACTTCCAGCACCGTCCGCCGCCCGGCACCTACCTGGCCTGGCAGCGCGAGCAGCGGGGCGACAAGGTCGGCAGCGTACGCGGCTTCGATCAGCACCGGGTGCAGCCCGGTGAAAGCCTGAGCCTCATCGCCCGTCGCTATGACGTCGATCTCTCCACCCTGCGGGCGGCCAATGGGCTGCGTGGCAATCGCATCCGCTCCGGCCAGGTATTGACCATCCCCACCCACGAACTGGCGGCCAGCAATGACTGAACCCCGGCGCATCCAGCTGCTCAGCCCGCGGCTGTCCAACCAGATCGCCGCCGGCGAGGTGGTCGAACGACCCGCATCGGTGGCCAAGGAACTGCTGGAGAACAGCCTGGACGCCGGGGCCCGGCGCATCGACATCGAGGTGGAGCAGGGCGGGGTCAAGCTGCTGCGCATCCGCGACGACGGCCATGGCATCCCGCCGGACGACCTGCATCTGGCCCTGGCGCGCCACGCCACCAGCAAGATCTACCACCTGGACGAACTGGAAAGCGTCACCAGCCTGGGCTTTCGCGGTGAGGCCCTGGCGTCGGTCAGTTCGGTGTCGCGCCTAACCCTGACCTCGCGCTTTCGCGGCGAAGACCAGGCCTGGCAGGTGGAGACCGAAGGCCGCGAGATGCAACCGCGGGTGCAGCCCGCCGCCCATCCCCAGGGCACCTCGGTGGAGGTGCGCGACCTGTTCTTCAATACCCCGGCGCGACGCAAGTTCCTGCGCGCCGAAAAGACCGAATTCGATCACCTGCAGGAAGTGGTGCGGCGCCTGGCGCTGGCGCGCTTCGACGTCGGCTTTCATCTGAGACACAACGGCAAGAGTATGCTGGCCCTGCATCCGGCGGGCGATCCCCAGAGCCAGGGTCGGCGGGTCGGCGCGGTCTGCAGTCCGGCCTTTCTCGAACAGGCCCTGCCGCTGGAGCACGAGCGCAACGGCCTGCGCCTCTGGGGCTGGGTCGGCCTGCCGACCTTTTCGCGCAGCCAGGCGGATCTGCAGTACTTCTACGTCAACGGCCGCATGGTGCGCGACAAGCTGGTCGCCCATGCCGTACGCCAGGCCTATCGCGACGTCCTCTACAACGGGCGCCACCCGGCCTTCGTGCTGTTCCTGGAAGTGGATCCGGCGGCGGTGGACGTCAACGTCCACCCCACCAAACACGAGGTGCGCTTCCGCGACAGCCGCCAGGTGCACGACTTTCTCTACGGCACCCTGCACCGGGCACTTGGCGACATCCGCCCGGATGACCAGCTCGCCGTGGTGGCGCCCACCGCACCGACGCCGCTGAGCGGTCCGGCCGCCGGTGAATTCGGCCCCCAGGGCGAGATGCGCCTGGCCGCCGCCGTGTTGCACGACAGCCCTGCGCCGCCGGCCCAGCCCTTCGCCGGTGGCGGCGGGTCGGGTGGTGCCGCGCACTACAGTCCCACTCCGCAGCCCTATGCGGGTGCGCCGGTGGCCGAGGTGCAGAGCGCCTACAAGGCCTTCTTCGCACCGCTGCCGGAGGGTACCGAGGCCGCGGCCCTGCCCGCGGAGCAGGGCGACGTGCCGCCGCTGGGCTATGCCCTGGCGCAGCTCAAGGGCATCTACATCCTGGCCGAGAACGCCCAGGGCCTGATCCTGGTGGACATGCACGCCGCCCACGAGCGCATCACCTACGAACGCCTCAAGGTAGCCATGGCCAGCGAAGGCCTGCGCGGCCAGCCGCTCTTGGTGCCGGAGTCCCTGGCCGTCAGCGAGCGCGAGGCCGACTGCGCCGAAGAGCATGGTCAGTGGTTCGAGCGCCTCGGCTTCGAACTGCAGCGGCTGGGTCCCGAGACCCTCGCCATCCGCCAGATCCCCGCCCTGCTCAAGCAGGCCCAGGCGGCGCGGCTGGTGCAGGACGTGCTCGCCGACCTGCTGGACTATGGCACCAGCGACCGCATCCAGGCGCACCTCAACGAATTGCTCGGCACCATGGCCTGCCACGGCTCGGTACGGGCCAACCGGCGGCTGACCCTGCCGGAAATGAATGCCCTGCTGCGCGACATGGAAACCACCGAGCGCAGCGGCCAGTGCAACCACGGTCGTCCCACCTGGGCCCAGCTCAGCCTGGACGATCTGGACAAACTCTTCCTGCGCGGCCGCTGACCGCCCGCCGCGCCCAGCGCGGCGCCCCTTCGAGAATCCGCAATGACCGCCCCTCTGCCGCCCGCCATCTTTATCATGGGGCCGACCGCCTCCGGCAAGACCGATCTCGCCCTCGAGCTGGCGCGGCTGCTGCCCATCGAGCTGATCAGCGTGGATTCGGCGCTCATCTATCGCGGCATGGACATAGGCACCGCCAAGCCCAGCGCCGAGCTGCTGGCCGCCCATCCGCACCGGCTGGTGGACATCCGCGACCCTGCGGAGAGCTATTCCGCCGCCGAATTTCGCGCCGATGCCCTGGCGGCCATGGCCGAGATCACCGCGGCCGGACGCATCCCGCTGCTGGTGGGTGGCACCATGCTCTACTTCAAGGCCCTGCTCGAAGGCCTGGCCGACATGCCCGGTGCCGACGCCGAGGTGCGGGCCGAGATCGAGGCGCTGGCGGCCACGGCCGGCTGGGGCGAAATCCACCGGCAACTGGCCGAGGTCGATCCGGTATCGGCCGCGCGCATCCATCCCAACGATCCCCAGCGCCTGCTGCGTGCGCTCGAGGTGTATCGCGTCAGCGGCCAGTCGATGACCGAGCACCGCGCGCTGCAATTGCGCGCCAATGCCGATTCGAACGGGGCGCCCCAGACGCAATTACCCTATACTGTGGCCCAATTGATCCTGGCGCCCGGCCGGCGTGAGGTGCTCCATGCGCGTATCGCCGAGCGCTTCAGCCTGATGCTGGAACAGGGCTTCATCGACGAAGTCTCAGCCTTGCGGGAACGTCCCGATCTGCATCCTGGTCTGCCGTCCATGCGATCCGTAGGCTATCGTCAGGTGTGGGAGTTCCTGGAAGGGCGTTGCACGCAGGAAGAGATGGTGGCGCGTGGCGTTGCGGCGACGCGGCAGTTGGCGAAGCGGCAGTTGACCTGGTTGCGTGGCTGGCCCGCCGCACACACCTTCGACAGCCTGGCTTGTGACAATCTGCCGCGGATCTTGAAATGCCTGGCCGGTGACACCATATCGCCCCGCAGCTGAATCGTTTTTGTCCGCGTGTCCATGGTGGGCAGCGGAAACTGGCATGTCGCCAGATCGGTATTTTCATTTCCTTAGGAGAGCGACACGATGTCAAAAGGGCATTCGCTACAAGACCCTTACCTGAACACCCTGCGTAAAGAGCGCGTTCCGGTTTCCATCTATCTCGTCAACGGTATCAAGCTGCAGGGTCAGATCGAGTCCTTCGACCAGTTCGTGATTCTGCTCAAGAACACCGTCAGCCAGATGGTCTACAAGCATGCAATCTCCACCGTGGTGCCGAGCCGCCCGGTCCGTCTGCCCAGCTCCGAGACGAGCGAGTCGGATAGCGAATAAATAACGAGAGGAGCGCCCTGTTGTTCTTCGAGCGTCACGAAGGTGGTGAGCGGGCCATTCTGGTCCATTTGGAAGGCCTGCATCCCGAGGCGCGCGAAGATCCTCAGGAGTTCCTCGAACTCGCGCGATCGGCGGGTGCGGAGACCGTGGCGTTCGTCACGGTGAACCGCAGCCAGCCGACGGCGCGTTATCTCATCGGTACCGGCAAGGTCGAAGAGCTGCACGACCAGGTGCATGCCCATGCCGCCGATCTGGTCATCTTCAACCATGACCTCACGCCCAGCCAGGAACGCAACCTCGAAAAAGCCTTCGAGTGCCGCGTCCTCGATCGCACGGGCCTCATTCTCGACATCTTCGCCCAGCGCGCCCGTACCCACGAGGGCAAGCTGCAGGTGGAACTCGCCCAGCTCGAGCACATGAGCACCCGGCTGGTGCGCGGCTGGACTCACCTCGAGCGCCAGAAGGGCGGCATCGGTCTGCGTGGTCCGGGTGAAACCCAGCTCGAAACCGACCGTCGTCTCCTGCGGATCCGCATCCGCCAGATCCGCCAGCGCCTGGACAAGGTGCGCAGCCAGCGCGAGCAGGCCCGGCGCGGTCGCCGGCGTGCCGAGATTCCCTCGGTGTCCCTGGTCGGCTACACCAACGCCGGCAAGTCCACCCTGTTCAACAGCCTCACCGAATCCGGCGTCTACGCGGCCAACCTGCTGTTCGCCACCCTCGATCCCACCCTGCGCCGTCTGGAATTGCCGGACCTGGGGCCGATCGTGCTGGCCGATACCGTGGGCTTCATCCGCCATCTGCCCCACAAGCTGGTGGAGGCCTTCCGAGCGACCCTGGAGGAATCCAGCAACTCCGACCTGCTGCTGCACGTGATCGATGCCCACGAGGACGATCGCCAGCTGCAGATCGAGCAGGTCGAGGCGGTGCTGCACGAAATCGGTGCCGACGAGCTGCCGATGTTGGAGGTCTACAACAAGCTCGATCTGCTCGACGGGGTCGAGCCGCATATCCAGCGCGACGATGAAACCGGACGGCCGATCCGGGTCTGGGTCTCGGCGCGCGAAGGCCGTGGTCTGGAGCTGGTCGGTCAGGCCGTGGCCGAACTGCTCGGCGAAGATCTTTTCGTCGGGGTGCTGCGCCTGCCCCAGCGGCATGCCCGGCTGCGGGCCCAGCTGTTCGAGCTGGGCGTGGTTCGCCAGGACGATCATGATGACGAAGGCAACATCCTGTTGTCTGTACGAGTACCCCGCGCCGAACTCAATCGACTGCTCAGCCGGGCCGGTGAAGAACCGGAAGTCTTTATCCAGCAACATGTTTTGCAATAAACCCCCGCTCGGCGCTTTTGTTCGGGCAGGGACCATCCGGTAGCATTGGTCGGCGCGCCATTTCGGCGCGTTTTCGCGTTATCAGTAGGGAGAGCGCTATGGCTTGGAACGAGCCCGGTGGCAACTCGAACAATCAAGACCCCTGGGGCGGCCGCAACAACAACGGTGGCGGCAATGGTGGACGCAAGGGGCCGCCGGATCTCGACGAAGCCTTGCGTAAGTTTCAGGACCGCATCAACCGCCTGGTCGGCGGCAAGAAGCGCTCCGGCGGCAGCGGCGGCGACAGCTTTGGCTCGGGTGGTGGCAAGGGTTTGCTGCTGCTGGGCGTGCTGCTGGTCGGCGCTCTCTGGCTGTACAACGCCGTCTACGTCGTGGACGAGCAGGAGCAGGCGGTGGTGCTGCGCCTGGGCAAATACCATGAGACGGTAGGGCCCGGCCTGAACATCTACTTCCCGCCCTTCGAGACCAAGTACCAGGAAAACGTCACCCGTGAGCGGGCCTACAGCAAGCAGGGCGCCATGCTGACCCAGGACGAGAACATCGTCGAGGTGCCGCTGACCGTCCAGTACCGCATCACCAATCTCAAGGACTTCGTCCTCAACGTCGACCAGCCCGAGGTCAGCCTGCAGCAGGCGACCGACAGCGCCGTGCGCCACGTGGCCGGCTCCTCGACCATGGACCAGTTGCTGACCGACGGCCGCGAGCAGGTCGCCACCAACGTCCGCGAACGTCTGCAGCGCTTCCTCGATACCTACGGGACCGGCATCACCGTGACCCAGGTGAACATCCAGAGCGCCTCGGCGCCGCGTGAAGTTCAGGAAGCCTTCGACGACGTGATCCGTGCCCGTGAAGACGAGCAGCGCGAGAAGAACCAGGCCGAAGCCTATGCCAACGGCGTGATCCCCGAGGCCCGCGGTGCTGCCCAGCGCATCATCGAGGAAGCCAACGGCTATCGCGACGAAGTCGTCGCCCGGGCCCAGGGTGATGCCTCGCGCTTCAGCCAGCTGGCGGTCCAGTACGCGGCCAATCCGCAGCTGACCCGCGAGCGTCTGTACATCGAGACGATGCAGGAAGTGCTCGGTCAGGCGAGCAAGGTCATGGTCACCGGTCAGGCCGGCCAGAACCTGCTCTATCTGCCGCTCGACAAGCTGATGCAGAACCGTGCCCCGGCACCGACCTCGGCGATCAGCAGTGGCGCTGCCCCGGCGGCGTCGAGCGATACGGCGGCCTCGGTCATTCGCAATCTGCCGCAGTCCACCGAAGCGCGTACGAGGGAGAGCCGCTGATGAGCAATAAATCGCTGGCCGCGCTGATCGTCGTGGTCGTTCTGGGCCTTGCCGCCTGGAGCAGTCTGTTCGTGGTGAAGGAGACCGAGCGGGCGGTGATGCTGCGCTTCGGTCGTGTGGTCGAGCCCAATCTGGAGCCCGGCCTGCACTTCAAGATTCCCTACGTCAACCGGGTGCGCAAGTTCGATGCCCGCCTGCAGACCCTGGATACCCCGACGCAGCGTTTCCTGACCCTGGAAAAGAAGGCGGTGATGGTGGATGCCTACGCCAAGTGGCGCATCTTCAATGCCGATCGCTACTACACCGCGACCTCGGGTCTCAAGCAGATCGCCGACGAACGCCTGCTGCGCCGCCTGGAGGCGGGGCTGCGTGACCAGTTCGGTCGTCGCACCCTGCACGAGGTGGTGTCCGGTGAGCGGGATGCCATGGTCGGTTCGCTGACCGCGGCGCTGAACAAGATGGCCAACCAGGAGCTGGGTATCGAGGTGCTGGACGTGCGCGTCAAGGCCATCGACCTGCCCAAGGAAGTCAGCCGCAGCGTCTATGAGCGGATGAGCACCGAGCGCGAGCGGGAAGCCCGCGAGCATCGCGCCAAGGGTCGCGAACTGGCGGAAGGCATCCGTGCCGACGCCGATCGTCAGCGCCGCGTGCTGCTGGCCGAAGCCTATCGCCAGGCCGAACAGGCCCGCGGTGAAGGTGATGCCCAGGCGGCCCAGGTGTATTCCCAGGCCTACTCGAAGAATCCGGCGTTCTTCTCCTTCTATCGCAGCCTGCAGGCCTATCGCTCCAGCTTCTCCAGCAAGAGCGACGTCCTGGTGCTGGATCCGAAGAGCGATTTCTTCAAGTATTTCCAGAGTCCGGGGCAGTGAGGTCAGGGATGAACGGCGCCTAGGCTTCGCTCGTCGTTCATCCCCGATCGCCGATTTTTTCGTGTTATCATGAATCAGCCGGGGCCATCCCCGGCTTTTTTGCGTCCGTACGAAACCCGTGGAAGGGCGACGCCCTGGCTGATCCGGGTAGCAATCCACGGCAGAGCGGCTCGATCCGGCGGCAGGATTCTCCAGGAATCCACTGCGCCGACCTCGGCAGCCGCGTGCCGATCCATGACATGGAGAAGAGGCCTAATGGCTACGGTAGACCGCTGGCTGCTGCCTGACGGTATCGAGGAAATCCTGCCGCCCGACGCGGCGCGCATCGAAGGCGCTCGGCGTCGGGTGCTGGAACTGTTCCATTGCTGGGGCTACGAGTTCGTCATCACCCCGCACCTGGAATTCCTGGAATCGCTGCTCACCGGCGCGGCCAAGGAACTGGAACTGCGCACCTTCAAGGTGACCGATCCCAATTCCGGCCGCCTCATGGGCTTCCGCTCCGACATCACGCCCCAGGTGGCGCGCATGGAAGCCCATAGCCTCAAGCAGAGCGGTCCGAGCCGACTGTGCTATGCCGGCAGCGTGCTGCATACCCGTCCCCGTGCCCTGTCCACCTCGCGCAGCCCGATCCAGGTCGGCGCCGAGCTCTATGGCGTGCCCGGCAGCGAAGGGGATCTGGAAGTCATCAGCCTGATGCTCGACGTGCTCGAGCAGGCCCAGGTGCCCGACGTCCACATGGATCTGGGGCATGTGGGCATCTATCGCGGGCTGTGCCAGGCGGCCGGCGTCTCCGGCGCCAGCGAGCAGCAGCTGTTCGATGCCCTGCAGCGCAAGGCGGTCGACGAGATCGCCGAATTGACCGCCGGCCTGCCCGCCGCCGAGCGCGGCTGGCTGCGGGCGCTGGTGGAGCTCAGTGGCGATGCCATGGTGCTCGAGCAGGCGCGGCAGCGCCTGGCGGGTGCGCCCGCGGGCGTCCTGCAGGCACTGGACGAGCTGATCGCCCTGGCCGATTCGCTCAAAGGGCGTTTCCCGGGCGTGCCGCTGTATTTCGATCTGGGCGAGTTGCGCGGTTATCACTACCACACCGGGGTGGTCTTCGCCGCCTTCGTGCCGGGCACCGGTCAATCCATCGCCCAGGGCGGTCGCTATGACAACATCGGCGCCGACTTCGGCCGTTCGCGTCCGGCCACCGGCTTTTCCACCGATCTCAAGACCCTCGTCGAGCTGGGCACCGCCGTGCTCGACGAACCGCGCCGCGGCATCTGGGCGCCGGCGGGCGATGCGCCGGTGCTCTGGCAGGCCGTGCGCGAATTGCGTGCCGCGGGCGAGCGGGTGGTCCAGGCCACCGCTCATGACGACGCGGACCAGCTGCACAGCTCGGGCTGCGATCGCCGCCTGATCGAGCAGCAGGGCGCCTGGGTCGTGGTGCCCTTGAATTCCTAAACACCGGATCTGGCATCCGGGTGAACGTGAGCATCGTCGGCCTGGCCGACAGAAATCTTCCTGACAGGGGATAAGGTTATGGGTAAGAACGTCGTCGTCCTGGGCACCCAGTGGGGTGATGAGGGCAAGGGCAAGATCGTGGACCTGCTGACCGACCAGGCCGCTGCCGTGGTGCGTTATCAAGGCGGTCACAACGCCGGCCACACACTGGTCATCGATGGTCAGAAGACCATCCTGCGGCTGATTCCCTCGGGCATCCTGCGCGCCGACACCCAGTGCCTGATCGGCAATGGCGTGGTGCTCTCGCCGGAAGCCCTGTTCAAGGAAGTCGGCGAGCTGGAAGCGCGCGGCGTGCCGGTGCGCGAGCGCCTGCGCATCAGCTCGGCCTGCTCGCTGATCCTGCCCTATCACGTGGCCCTGGATCAGGCCCGCGAGAAGGCCCGTGGCGAAGCCAAGATCGGCACCACCGGTCGCGGCATCGGCCCGGCCTACGAAGACAAGATCGCCCGTCGCGGTCTGCGCGTCGGCGATCTGTTCCACCCCGAGCGTTTCGCCGTCAAGCTCAAGGAAGTGCTGGACTACCACAACTTCGTCCTGCAGAACTACTTCAACGAGCCGCCGGTGGACTTCCAGAAGACCTACGACGAGGCCATGGAACACGCCAAGGTCATGCAGCCGCTGGTCATGGACGTCGTCAGCCGTCTGCACGAGCTGCGCAAGGCCGGTGAGAACCTGATGTTCGAAGGCGCCCAGGGCACCCTGCTGGACATCGACCACGGCACCTATCCCTTCGTCACCAGCTCCAACACCACCGCCGGTGGCGTGGCGACCGGTTCCGGCGTGGGTCCGCTGTACCTGGACTACATCCTCGGCATCACCAAGGCCTACACCACCCGCGTCGGCTCCGGTCCCTTCCCGACCGAGCTGTTCGACGAAACCGGTGCCTACCTGGCCAAGCAGGGCCACGAATTCGGCTCCGTGACCGGCCGTCCGCGCCGTTGCGGCTGGTTCGATGCCGTCATCCTGCGTCGCTCCATCGAGATCAACAGCATCTCCGGTCTGTGCCTGACCAAGCTAGACGTGCTCGACGGTCTGGAAACCGTGCGCATCTGCACCGGTTACAAGGATGCCGCCGGCAACCTGCTGACCGAGGCGCCCACCGACGCCGACAGCTACATCGGTCTGCAGCCGGTCTACGAAGAGATGCCGGGCTGGAGCGAATCCACCGTGGGTGCCCAGAGTCTCGAGGCGCTCCCGGCCAACGCCCAGGCTTACATCCGCCGCATCGCCGAGCTGGTCGAGGCGCCGATCGACATCGTCTCGACCGGTCCGGATCGCAAGGAAACCATCGTGCTGCGCCATCCTTTCGCCTGATGCGCTAAAAGGATGCAGCCGGAAAAGCCCCGCCCCGCGGGGCTTTTCCATTTCTGGCGGGCGAGAGACGCTGGTAGGCCGGGGACGGCCGCTGGTCCGAAATGGCCAGCATATTGCTATGACTATTTACCGCTGAGCCTCCAGCTCCCCTCGAGCTGGCCGACAGCCTGTAAATGTCCCTTGTCGCTGGAGACCTCCATGTCGTTTCTCTTGTCGCTGCTGCGCAGTCGCCTGTTGCTGCCGGTATTCATCAGTCTTTTGCTCGCGGTCATGCTCCAGGTAGCCCTGGCGCTGTGGCTGACCCAGGATGCGGTGAAGGGGCTGCAGTCAGGCCTGGCCACCCGCCTGTCCGGCGAGTCCGAGCAGCTCGCTGACACCCTGCGCCAGGCCGGGGGCGAGGTGGATGGCAGTCTTGCCGAATTGGCGGGGCAGACCCGTGCGCGGCTGGCCGAGGGGCTTGCGCAGCGGCTGGCGCGCGAGCGGCAGCAGGTGGGTGAGACCCTGACCGCTACCCTCAAGAGCAATGCGCAGAATCTGGCCGAGCTGCTTGCGGGCGTCGCGCCCAAGGCGATGTGGGACGCCGATGTGCCGGCCCTGTCCGACCTGGCGCGGCGTGCGCAAGGCAATCCCGAGGTGCTCTTCGTGGTCTTCCAGGACGCCCAGGGCCAGAATCTGACCCGCTATCTCAATCGCCAGGACGAGCGCGTGGCCCGCCTGCTCGCCGTGGGCCAGGGCGAGGGCGCCCTGGCCAAGGTGCTGGATGCCGCGACCCGGGATCCTTCGGTCTATCGCGTGGATGCCTCCATCAGTCCCAATGGCGTGGAGATCGGCAAGGTGGTGGTGGGCTTTTCCACCCAGACCATCGAGCGCACCGGCGCGGCTCTGGACAAGAGTTTCAAGACCCTGATCGACGACGCCGGCGGTCTGGTCTCCAGCAGCGTGACGGCCGCGGCCAAGGGCAGTGCGGCGACCCTGGCGACGCGCCTGGAAGGCACGCGCCAGGCTGCCCTGGCCATGAGTCGCAATGCCGGTGAAACGGTCGCCACCCTGGCGGGCGCGCTGCGCTGGCAGATCGCCCTGGGGCTGATCGGGGTCGGCGTGGTGATGGTCGTGGCCGTGGCGCTGGTGCTGGGGCGCCGGGTGCTGCGGCGGATCGGCGTGCTGCAGCGGGCGCTGGACGATCTGGCAGCCGGGGAGGGGGATCTCACGCGCCGCCTGCAGCTGGGGCAGGGCGATGAGATCCAGGCGCTGGGTGGCGCGGTCGATCGCTTCCTGGCCAAGCTGCAGCCGCTGGTGGGCGAGGCCCATGGCGTCGCGGCGCGTACCGGCGAGGAAATCCGCGGTTTGGCCGGCAGCAGTGCCACCGCCGAAGCGGCGGCGTTGCGCCAACGCGAAGAGGTGGCGCGCAGTCTGGAGGCCTTGTCCGGTATCGCCGCGGAAGCCCAGGGCGAAAGTCAGGCCATGCAGGGCGCCCTGCAGCAGGTGGAGGCCATTCGCAGTTCCACCCAGAGCAACGCCCGCATCGCCACCGAGGTGGCCGAAGGTATCGAGGGGCTGGTGACCCAGGTCGAGTCCGGCGCCCAGGTGATCGAGCGGCTGGCCGCGCAAAGTGAGCAGATCGAGGTGGTGCTGGACGTGATCCGCGGCATCGCCGAGCAGACCAACCTGCTGGCGCTCAATGCAGCCATCGAGGCGGCCCGGGCCGGCGAGAGCGGACGTGGCTTTGCGGTGGTCGCCGACGAGGTGCGGGCGCTGGCCAGCAAGACCCAGGAATCCACCGGCAGCATCCGGACCCACATCGCCGGTCTGCAGGAAGGCGCGCGCGAAGCTGTCGCCGCCATAGGCGCGGCGCGCCAGCAGGCCGGCAGCGGGCTGGCGGTGCTGCGCGACAGCAAGCGCATCCAGCAGGATGTCCACCGCGCCGTGGATCAGGTGCATGCCAGCATGACCACGGCTGCCCAGGCGGCCCAGCGTCAGGCGGAGGGCGCCGCGGCGGTACGCCAGCGGGTCGAGGTCATCCATGGCGAGACGCTGCGCGCAGCCGAATCGGTGGCGGCCACTGCGCACAGCAGTCGGACTCTGGCGGAGCTGGCCGCCCAGTTGCGCGGCAGTCTGGGGCAGTTCAAGGCGTAGGGGAGGGCCCCACGCCTTTTCGCAGGCAAGAAAAAACCGGCCGAAGCCGGTTTTTTCTGTTGCGTCCGATCCGGGATCGTCCGCTTGGTATTGGTGCCCAGGAGAAGACTCGAACTTCCACGGTGTTGCCACCGCTAGGACCTGAACCTAGTGCGTCTACCAATTCCGCCACCTGGGCCTGCAGTGCGACTTCTGGTCGCTTCCCGTCACCCTTGCGGGTTTCAGGATTAAAAAACCGGCTAGTGCCGGCTTTTCGTCGACCGATCTGCAAATCGATCGACTATAATGAGTGGTGCCCAGGAGAAGACTCGAACTTCCACGGTGTTGCCACCGCTAGGACCTGAACCTAGTGCGTCTACCAATTCCGCCACCTGGGCACTCAAGGCGATGATTGCTCATCTCCGGCGTCGTGATTGCTCACGGCGTCGTGGGGCGGCACTTTACTCAGGGGGCGTTTGCTTGTAAACCCCTGCTGTGAAAAATATTTTATTGAGCATGCCAGGCTAACTATTGCGTGGTTTTCACGTTTCAATAGGCGCCATGGCAGTTCCTACCGAACCAAGACACAGAAGGTAACCCCAGACTGATGGCCGATTGGCAATCCCTCGATCCCGAGGCCGCCCGGGAAGCGGAAAAGTACGATAACCCCATTCCGAGTCGCGAACTCATTCTGGCTCATCTCGCCGATCGCGGCGCCCCGGCCACACGGCCACAGCTCGCCGAAGAATTCGGTCTCGTCACCGAAGACCAGCTCGAAGCCTTGCGGCGCCGCATGCGCGCCATGGAGCGCGACGGTCAGGTGATCTACACCCGCCGCGGTGCCTATGCGCCCATCGACAAGCTGGACCTGGTGCGTGGCCGCATCGCCGGCCATCGCGATGGCTTCGGCTTCCTGATCCCCGACGACGGCAGCGACGACCTCTTCCTCAGCCCGGCGCAGATGCGCCTGGTGTTCGATGGCGACATCGCCCTGGCGCGGGTCGCCGGCCATGATCGGCGCGGTCGTCGCGAAGGCGGCCTGGTCGAGGTGGTCACCCGGGCGCACGAGTCGCTGGTCGGGCGCTTCTTCCAGGAGAGCGGCCTGGCCTACGTGGTGCCGGACAATCCCAAGATCGGTCAGCAGGTGCTGGTGCCCGAGGGCAAGCACGGCGGCGCCGCTCACGGCCAGTTCGTGCAGGTGCGCATCGACGAGTGGCCCACCACCTTCCGCCAGGCCCAGGGCGAAGTGGTCGAGATCCTGGGCGACTACATGGCACCGGGCATGGAGATCGAGGTCGCCCTGCGCAGCTACGACATCCCCAACGAATGGCCCAAGGCCGTCGAGAAGGAGGCTGCCAAGCTCAAGCCCGAGGTGGAGGAGAAGGACAAGCAGAAGCGCATCGATCTGCGCCAGCTGCCCTTCGTGACCATCGATGGCGAAGATGCTCGCGACTTCGACGATGCCGTCTATGCCGAGGCCAAGAAGTCCGGCGGCTGGCGGCTGTACGTGGCCATCGCCGACGTCTCCCACTACGTCAAGGTCGGCTCGGCGCTGGATGCCGAGGCGGAAAAGCGCGGCAACTCGGTGTATTTTCCCGAGCGGGTGATTCCAATGCTGCCGGAGGCGCTGTCCAACGGCCTCTGTTCGCTCAATCCCCAGGTGGATCGCCTGGCCATGGTCTGCGAGATGACCATCGCCGCTTCCGGGCGCATGACCGGCTACCAGTTCTACGAAGCGGTCATCCACTCCCATGCCCGTCTGACCTACAACAAGGTCTCGGCGGTGCTTGAACAGCCCAAGTCGGCCGAAGGCAAGCAGTTGCGCAAGCAGCTCGGCGACGTGGTGCCGCACCTGGAGCAGCTCTACAGCCTGTACAAGGTGCTGCTGGCCGCTCGTCATGTGCGCGGTGCCATCGATTTCGAGACCCAGGAAACGCGCATCGTCTTTGGCGCCGACCGCAAGATCTCGGAGATCCGTCCGACCCAGCGCAACGATGCCCACAAGCTGATCGAGGAGTGCATGCTGTGCGCCAACGTGGCCACCGCCAAGTTCCTCGAAAAGCACAAGGTGCCGGCCCTCTATCGGGTGCACGAGGCGCCGCCCCTGGAAAAGCAGACCAATCTGCGCCAGTTCCTCGGTGAGATGGGTCTGTCGCTGACCAAGGGCAAGGCCAATCCGGTGCCGTCGGACTACCAGGCGCTGCTGCAGCAGATCCGTGAGCGGCCGGATTTCCGGCTGATCCAGACGGTGATGCTCAGATCCCTGAGTCAGGCGGTCTACAGCCCGGACAACAACGGTCACTTCGGTCTCAACTACGAGGCCTACACCCATTTCACCTCGCCGATCCGGCGTTATCCGGATCTGCTAGTGCACCGGGCGATCCGCAGCGTCATCCGCTCCAAGCTGGAGACCAAGCACGTCAAGCGCGCAGGCGCGACGAGCATGGCCAAGGCGCGCATCTATCCCTACGACGAGTTGCGCCTGGATCAGCTCGGTGAGCAGTGCTCCATGACCGAGCGCCGTGCCGACGAAGCCACGCGTGACGTGTCCAACTGGCTCAAGTGCGAGTTCATGAAGGATCGCGTCGGCGAGACCTATGCCGGCGTCATTACCGCGGTGACCGGTTTCGGCCTGTTCGTCGAACTGTCCGAGGTCTTTGTCGAGGGCCTGGTGCACGTCACCGCGCTGCCGGACGACTACTACCATTTCGACAGCGTCCATCATCGCCTCTCCGGCGAGCGCAGTGGGCGCAGCTATCGCCTGGGCGATCCCATCGAGGTGGTGGTGGCCCGGGTCGACCTGGACGAGCGCAAGATCGACTTCGTGCTGCCGGCCTCGGCCGGCGCGCCGCGGGTCCGTGAAGAGCGCGAGCCGCGCCGCAAGCGTGACGGTCGCGGTCGTCGCCGCGAGGCGCCGGCAGTGGAAGACCAGGCCGTCGCCCCGACGCCGGAAGCCCCGGCTACCTCGGTGTCGCCGGAATTGCTGGAGCAGGCCGACAAGTTGCTGGGCAATACCGACGTCAAGCGCAGTCGTGCGGTGAAGCAGGCGCTGCTGGCGGAAGCCAAGGTCGAGGGCGGCAAGCCCAAGGCCAAGGGCAAGTCCGGCGGTCAGGACAAGGCCGGCGCCCAGGGCCAGGCCACGGCTCAGGGCAAGACTGCCAAGGGCAAGGCCAGTGCCACGGCCAAGGCGCGTACCGCTCCGGCGAAGCGCCCGGCGCAGGGCACGGCCGCCGAGGGCGCCGCCGCGGTGGAGGCCAAGGTCAAGAAGTCCAAGGCCGCTGCCGCCAAGAAGAAGTCGGCTGCCAAGCCCAAGGTCGAAGGCCAGGCCCAGGCCGCGGCCAAGAGCAGGACCAAGGCCAAGGCCAAGAAGCCGCATCGCAAGGGCCAGGCGCGCCCCAAGGATGACGCATGAGCCAGCTGGAAACCGTCTACGGTATCCACGCCGTGGAAGCGCTGATGCGCTTCCATCCGCGGCGGGTGAAGCAGCTCTGGATCGCCGAAGGGCGGCGTGAGCCGCGGGTCGAGGCCCTGCTGGAGCTGGCCGCCGGTCAGCGCCTGGCGGTGGAAACCAAGCCGCGGGCGCTGCTCGACGAACTGGCCGAGGGCGTGCATCAGGGCGTGGTGGCCCAGGTCAGCCCCAGCCAGGTCTGGGGCGAGGCCATGCTCGAGGAGTTGCTCGATCGGGCCGAGGGCCCGCCACTGCTGCTGGTGCTTGATGGTGTGACCGATCCGCACAACCTCGGCGCCTGCCTGCGCAGCGCCGATGCCGCCGGAGCCCTGGCGGTGATCGTGCCCAAGGACAAGTCGGCCACCCTGACCGCCGTGGTGCGCAAGGTCGCCTGTGGGGCCGCCGAGGTGCTGCCGCTGGTGGCCGTCACCAACCTGGCGCGGACCCTGGAAAAGCTGCAGAAGCGTGGCCTGTGGATCGTCGGGACTGCCGGTGAGGCGACCCAGGAGATCTATGACGTCGACATGAGTGGGCCGACCGTGGTGGTCATGGGGGCCGAGGGCAAGGGCATGCGCCGACTGACCCGTGAGCATTGTGATCATCTGGCCCGGCTGCCCATGGCCGGCAGTGTCAGCAGTCTCAACGTTTCGGTGGCGACCGGGGTCTGCCTGTTCGAGGCCGTGCGTCAAAGACGCGCCTCTGCGCCCAGCTAACCCGCGCTAAGAAACGTCTGGGTACCGACGCAGCGCGTATCGCACTATACGAATCGCGCTGCAGTGCGCAGAATATCGGCCTCGCTCCGGGAATGCCGGGGCGAGGCCTGTCAACAAGAGGACGCCCGCGTGAGTCAGGAGATCCAGGAGCCGGTAGGCTTGCGAGTGCTGCTCGTCGAAGACGATGCCACGCTGCGCATGCTGACCACCGAAGTCATCGAGGAGCTGGACCATCAGGTTACGGCCGTCGCCTCGGCGGAGGCCGCCCTCGAGTTGCTGCCGCAACGCGAACACGATGTGCTGTTCACCGATATCGGGCTGGGCGGCATGTCCGGCATCGAGTTGACCCGCCGCGCCCTGGCGATGGATCCGACGCTGCGCATCGTGGTCGCCTCGGGTTATGCCTTCGAGCGCGAGCCGGGGATGGAGGCGCGGGTCGGGGTGCTGATCAAGCCCTATGACCTGAACAAGATCCGCCAGGCCCTGGCCGACGTGCAACGCTGAGTGCCTGGGGCTGCCCGGCGGTCGCGTCGGTCATGCCTGCGGTTGCGCCCCCCGGCGCCCTTCTCTAGAATGTTGCCCCTTGCCCGGAGTGCGTCCGCATTCCGCAGGGCAAGTCATCCGAACTATTCACTCCTTGTCTGACCGCGTTTCCGCGGCAGGCTGCAACCCGTAAGGAGCATTAAATGCGTCATTACGAAGTCGTGTTCCTGGTTCATCCGGACCAGAGCGAACAGGTGGGCGGCATGGTCGAGCGCTACACCAAGGCTATCGAAGAAGACGGTGGCAAAGTCCATCGCCTGGAAGACTGGGGCCGTCGTCAGCTGGCTTACGCCATCGACAACGTTCACAAGGCTCACTATGTGCTCATGAATATCGAGTGCAGCGCCAAGGCCCTGGCCGAGCTGGAAGACAACTTCCGCTACAACGACGCCGTGATCCGCAACATGATCCTGCGCCGTGACGAGGCCGTCACCGGTCAATCCGAGATGCTCAAGGCCGAAGAAAACCGCAACGAGCGTCGCGAGCGTCGCGAGCGTCCTGCCGAGTCCGAGTCCGCCGAAGGCAACTCCGACGACGCCGACAGCGCCGAGTAATCTGGATCTAGCGAGGAATCATTGTCATGGCACGTTTCTTCCGTCGTCGTAAGTTCTGCCGTTTCACCGCCGAAGGCGTGAAAGAGATCGACTACAAGGATCTCAACACCCTGAAGGCCTACGTCTCCGAAACCGGCAAGATCGTCCCGAGCCGTATCACTGGCACCAAGGCCAAGTACCAGCGTCAGCTGGGTACCGCCATCAAGCGTGCCCGTTACCTGGCCCTGCTGCCCTACACCGACAGCCACGGTCGTTGATCGACGCCTGATCACGAATAACGGATAAACACGGCATGCGGCCTCTGGCTGAGTTCATCATGCGCGGCCGTACTCAAGCCACCCTCGTGGTGGTGCTGGGTGCAGTCGTGCCGCTGCTGTACTGGATGACCGCTGCCGGTGGCAGCCTGGTGCTGTTGCGCCGGGGACCTGCCGCGGCGGCCGGGGTGCTGGTCTGGGCCCTGTTGCCAGCGCTGTTCTGGCTGTATCTGGGTGATGCCAGCATCGTGCTGGTGTTGCTGGGTTCGACGCTGCTGGCGGCCATCTTGCGCCAGAGTCTGTCCTGGACCCGGGTGCTGTTGGCCAGTGTCCCCCTGGGGCTGGTCTTCGCCCTGGTGCTGGGCCAGGTCTATGCCGAGGGCATCGCGCAACTGGCGGAGGAAATCCGTCGGCTGCTGCCCCAGGTGTTGGGCCCGAGCGCGGCGCAGTTGCCGCCGGAAAAGCAGGCGCAGTTGCAGCAGTTGCTGCTGCCCGTGCTGACCGGTCTGATGGCGGCGTTCTTCCAGATCACCTGCCTGCTGTGCCTGATGCTCGGGCGCTACTGGCAGGCGGCGCTGTACAACCCCCAGGGGTTCGGTCGCGAATTTCGCGCCCTGCGTCTGCGTCCGGCCATCGCGCTCGGCCTCCTGGCCCTGCTGGTGCTGGCGCCGAACCTGGGCAGCGGGCTTGGCCTGCTGACCCCGCTGTGCAGCGTGCCGCTGGCCTTTGCCGGCATCGCCCTGCTGCACGGGCTGGTGGCGGCCAAGCGCCTGGCAGGATTCTGGCTGGTAGGGCTGTACGTGACGCTGTTGCTGTTCGGGCAGCTGATCTATCCGTTGTTGGTGATTCTGGCTGTGATCGATAGCGTGTTCGATTTCCGTGGGCGGTCCGCGCAAGAGCCGCAGGGGCCCGCGGACGGTGAAGGTTAAAAGTTAAGAGGAAAGACTCAATGGATGTCATCCTGCTGGAAAAGATCGCCAACCTGGGCAACCTGGGCGACAAAGTGAACGTCAAGGGCGGTTACGCCCGTAACTTCCTGCTGCCGCAGGGCAAGGCCACCGCAGCCACCGCTGCCAACGTCGAGGCTTTCGAAGCTCGTCGCGCCGAGCTCGAGAAGCAGGCTGCCGAGAAGAAGGCCGAGGCTGATGCCCGTGCCGCCAAGCTGGCCGACCTGACCGTTACCATCGCCGCCAACTCCGGCGACGAAGGCAAGCTGTTCGGTTCCATCGGCACCCGCGACATCGCCGAAGCCGTCAGCGCCGCCGGCGTTGAGCTGGACAAGAGCGAAGTTCGCCTGCCCAACGGCGCCCTGCGCAGCGTTGGCGAATACGATGTCGAAGTGCACCTGCACACCGACGTCGAAGCCACCGTCAAGGTCGTCGTCGTCGCTGAATAAGCGCGCCGTCGCCTGACTGGCGGACTTGCGCCCCGGCGCCGGTCTGTCGACAATCGGGCACGTCATTGCCAAGGCAGTGACGTGCCCTTTGTCTTTTCTGCCCTATCGAAAATCATTTCGCCGCCCGCAATGGGGGCCCAAGACCTGCGCATGAACGAGATTTCCCTGCCCGAGCAGTACGATCTGCAGACCGCTGCCCTCAAGGTCCCGCCGCATTCCATCGAGGCCGAACAGGCCGTGCTGGGTGGTCTGATGCTGGACAACAACGCCTGGGAGCGCGTGCTCGATCAGGTGTCCGATGGCGACTTCTATCGCCACGACCACAGACTCATCTTTCGCGCCGTGGCCCGTCTGGCCGAGCGCAACCAGCCGTTCGACGTGGTGACCCTGTCCGAACAGCTGGACAACGAAGGTCAGCTGCCCCAGGTGGGCGGCCTGGCCTATCTGGCCGAGCTGGCCAAGAACACCCCCTCGGTGGCCAACATCAAGGCCTATGCGCAGATCGTCCGCGAGCGGGCCACCCTGCGCCAGTTGATCGGCATCAGCGCCGACATCGCCGACAGCGCCTACAACCCGGAAGGGCGCGGGGCCAACGAGTTGCTCGACGAAGCCGAGCGCAAGATCTTCGAGATCGCCGAGGCGCGGCCGAAGTCCGGCGGGCCGGTCGGGGTCAACGACATCCTGACCAAAGCCATCGACCGCATCGATACCCTGTTCAACTCCAGCGATGCCATCACCGGGGTGTCCACCGGCTTCGCCGACCTGGACGAGAAGACCAGCGGCCTGCAGCCGGCCGACCTGATCATCGTCGCCGGCCGTCCCTCCATGGGCAAGACCACCTTCGCCATGAATCTGGTGGAGAACGCGGTGCTGCGCACCGACAAGGCGGTCCTGGTGTTCTCCCTGGAGATGCCCGCCGACTCCATCGTGCTGCGGATGCTCTCGTCCCTCGGCCGCATCGATCAGACCAAGGTGCGTTCCGGCAAGCTGGACGATGACGACTGGCCGCGACTGACCTCGGCGGTCAACCTGCTCAACGACCGCAAGCTGTTCATCGACGATACCGCCGGCATCAGTCCCTCGGAAATGCGCGCCCGCACCCGGCGCCTGGTGCGCGAGCACGGCGACCTGGCGCTGATCATGGTGGACTACCTGCAGCTGATGCAGATCGGTGGCAGCAGCGGCGAGAACCGGACCAACGAGATTTCCGAGATCTCGCGCTCGCTCAAGGGCCTGGCCAAGGAATTCAACTGCCCGGTGGTGGCGCTCTCCCAGCTCAACCGCTCGCTGGAACAGCGGCCGAACAAGCGCCCGGTGAACTCCGACCTGCGCGAATCGGGCGCCATCGAGCAGGACGCCGACGTCATCATGTTCGTCTACCGGGACGAGGTGTACCACCCGGAGACCGAGTACAAGGGCGTGGCGGAAATCATCATCGGCAAGCAGCGTAACGGTCCGATCGGTACCACGCGGCTGGCCTTCATCGGCAAATACACCCGGTTCGAGAATCTCGCGCCCGGCAGCTACGTTTTCGAGGACGAATGATGGTCAAGGACAAGCTGAAGATCGCGGTCCTGCTCGGCGGCACCAGCGAAGAACGCGACGTGTCCATCGCCAGCGGTGCCCAGGTGGTGGCGGCGCTGCGCCGGCGTGGGCATCAGGTGGTGACCGTGGATACCGCCCTGGGGCTGCTCGATGAAGACGCCGAGCGCGCCCTGCTGGAAGCCCGCGTCGGCCTCGAACCGCCGGAGCGGACCGCCCTGGTGCGGATGCGCGGCCAGGATGCCGGCGCGGTGCTCAGCCGTGCCCAGCTGGGCGACCAGGATCTGCTGTTCCTCGCCCTGCACGGCGGGACCGGCGAGAACGGCACCCTGCAGACCCTGCTCGACCTGGCCGAGTTGCGCTACACCGGCAGCGGCCGGGTGGGCAGCGCCGTGGCCATGGACAAGGACCTCAGCAAGCGGCTGTTCCGGGCCGCTGGCGTACCCACCGCCGACTGGCTGATGGCGCCGGTGGATGCCGCGACCGTGGCCGACACCCTGGGCTTTCCGGTGATCGTCAAACCCAGCCAGCAGGGTTCCACCGTGGGCCTGAGCAAGGTCAGCCGCGCCGAGGACCTGCAACCGGCCATCGAGCTGGCGCTGCGCTATGACCGCGAGGTGATGATCGAGCGCTTCGTCGCCGGGCGCGAGCTGACCGTGGGCGTACTGGGCGACCAGCCACTGGCGGTGGGCGAGATCGTCCTCGGCCAGAGTGGCGTGTTCGACTACACCAGCAAATACCAGCCCAAGGGCGCTGTGGAAGTCTTTCCGGCCGAGGTCTCCGCGGAGATCGCCGAGGAAGCGCGCCGGCTGGCCCTGGCCGCGCATCGGGCGCTCAAGCTCGACGGCTACAGTCGCGCCGACTTCCGCCTGGACGCCGAGGGACGGCTCTGGTGTCTGGAGGTCAACACGCTGCCGGGCATGACCGCCACCAGTCTGCTGCCGCAATCGGCCGCGGCCATGGGCATCGACTTCGACGAACTCTGCGAGCGCATCTGCCAGCTGGCCCTGCAGGACTGACCCCACGCAGCCGGCGCCGCTATCGCTTCGGGTGGTGGCGGCTGCGTCTCCCGTCGAAGCCGGATCCGCCGCCATGCCCCAGACGCTCACCCCGGTGCAGACCCGGGCGCTGTTCCTTTCCGCACTGCTGCTGTTCGTCCTGCCCTTCATCCTGGTCGACTTTCCCTATGTCGATGACAACTGGCGCATCCAGCTGGAGAACGGCCCGGAGTGGCGCCAGCAGGGGCGGGTGCTCACCGAGGTCTTCTATCGGCTGCTGACCTTCAGCGGCAGTACCCTCAACCTCTTTCCCCTGCCGCTGCTGATCGCCTGCGCCGCCGCGACCTGGGCCCTGACCGATCTGGCCCGCCACTGCTTCGGCGCGCCGCGACCGACCCAGTGCCTGGCCCTGCTGCCGCTGTGGTTCTCGCCGTTCTGGCTGGGCAACCTGACCTACCAGTACGATGGCCCGACCATGGCCCTGAGTCTGGTGGCGGTGATCTATGCGGCGATCTTTCGCAGTCGTCACACCGTGCTGGCGCTGCTGGTGCCGGCGGCGCTGCTGGCGGCGGCCGTCGCTTTCTACCAGGTGGCCCTCAATGTCTTCGTCGGCCTCTGCTGCCTGGAGTTCATCCGCGCCGTGCAACGCCGCGAGGCCCCGGCGCAGGCCCTGCGGCTGGTGCTGCGCCAGGGCCTGCAGTTGCTGCTGGGTTGCGCCCTCTACTTCCTCACCGCCTATCAGCTGATGGCGACCACGCGACACGCCGGTGTGGGTGGCCAGGTGCTGCCCGAGCTCTGGCATCGGCTGGGCGAGGTGCTGCAGAGCGTCGGCCTGCTGGTCACCCCCGGCAATCTCTGGCTGTGGTGGCTGTTTGGTGGGCTGGCGGCGATCGGCTATGGCCTGGGCGGCCTGACCTATGCCCGCGCCTATGGCCGCCGGGCGCTGCTGCCCCTGCTGCTGTACGGCGCGACGCTGCCGGTGCTGGCCGCCTGCGTGGCCGGCATCACCCTGCTGTTCAGCGATTTCATCCTCGAGGCGCGCACCCTGATGGGCCTGGCGGTCATCCTGACCCTGGCCCTGCTGCTGGCCCACGACCTGCTGGAACGTCTCCAGCCACGGCTGACCTGGCTGCTGGTGCTGCCGGTGCTGTGGATGCTGTCGCTGGCCTATGCCTATGGCCAGGTGCTCTCGGCGCAAAAGATCTTCGAGCGCGGTTTCGTCCAGGAACTGCACCATGACCTCAGCAGCCTTCCGGAGCTACGGTCGCTCAAGCGCCTGCTCTGGACCGGGGGGCCGCTGGAAGTGGCCTGGCTGCCGCTGGCACAGAAGACCTTCGAGCAGGTGCCGGTGCTGCCCTTCATCCTCGGCCTGTCGCCGGGCAACTTCATGATCGCCGAACGCCTGCTGGATCTGGGGGTGATCGACGATGCCGACAGCGACAGCTGCACCCAGCGGGTGGCCGTGCCCGGTGCCGCCACGCGACTGGTGGACAATCGCTTCTACGACATCTGGGCGGTGGGCGAGGACGGCTGCATCATCATGAAGCCGCAAAGGCCCTGGGTGCCGTTCGAGTAGGGAGGTAGGTTGGGCTGAGACGGCTCCATCGTCGAAGCCCAACGAGCGGTGCCTACCCCAGGTGTTGGGCTTCGCTTGCGCTCAGCCCAACTACCCGTAGCGATCAGCCGCGGCGCAGCCGGTAGCAGAGGAACAGGAAGGCCAGCCAGACCGGGATGGCATAGACCGAGACGGCGATGCCGGGGATGCGCAGCATCAGCACCAGGATCATGCCGACGAAGGCCAGGCACAGCCAGTTGGCGAAGGGCGACCAGAAGGCCGGGAAGTGCGAGGTGCGCCCGGCCTGGCGCTGGGCGGCGCGGAATTTCAGGTGGGTCAGGCTGATCAGTGCCCAGGCGATCACCAGCGAGGCCACCACCAGCGACATCAGCAGCTCCAGGGCATTCTGCGGCAGCAGGTAGTTGACCACCACGCAGAGCAGGGTCACCGCCGAGGACACCGCGATGCCCAGCAGCGGCACGCCACGGCGATTGGTGCGCAGCAGGGCGCGCGGGGCATCGCCCTGTTCGGCCAGGCCGTAGAGCATGCGGCTGGTGCAGTAGACGCCGCTGTTGTAGACCGACAGCGCCGCGGTCAGCACCACGAAGTTGAGCAGGTGGGCGGCGGTGTCGCTGCCGAGCAGGGCGAAGGTCTGCACGAAGGGACTGCCGGCGTAGTCGTCACCGCCGGCGCCGATGCTGCGCACCAGTTCGTCCCAGGGATGCAGCGACAAGAGGATGGTCAGGGCGCCGACATAGAAGATCAGGATGCGCCAGACCACCTGGTTGATGGCCTTGGGGATCACGCTGCGCGGCTGGTCGGCTTCGGCGGCGGTGATGCCCACCAGTTCCAGGCCGCCAAAGGAGAACATGATGATCGCCAGCACGGCGAACAGACCGCTCCAGCCGTTGGGCAGGAAGCCGCCATGACTCCAGAGATTGCTCACCGAGGCCTCGGGACCGCCGCTGCCACTGACCAGCAGCCAGAGCCCGAAGGCCATCATGCCGAGGATGGCCACCACCTTGATCAGCGCGAACCAGAACTCGGTCTCGCCGAAGGCCTTCACGTTGAACAGGTTGATGGCGTTGACCAGCACGAAGAACACCAGGGCGCTGGCCCAGGTCGGCACCTCGGGCCACCAGTACTGCACGTACTTGCCCACCGCGGTGAGTTCCGACATGCCCACCAGCACATAGAGCACCCAGTAGTTCCAGCCGGAGAGAAAGCCCGGGAAGCGCCCCCAGTAGCGGCTGGCGAAGTGGCTGAAGGAGCCGGCGACGGGTTCCTCGACGATCATCTCGCCGAGCTGGCGCATGATCAGGAAGGCGATGAAGCCGGCGATGGCGTAGCCGAGGATCATCGCCGGACCGGCGGATTTCAGCACCCCGGCCGAGCCGAGGAACAGACCGGTGCCGATGGCTCCGCCGAGGGCGATCAGCTGGATATGACGATTCTTCAGGCCGCGCTGCAACTGGCCGGCGGCGGGTTGGGGCTGTGACATGGACGGGGGCGTCTCGGTGGTGAAGGGGAGCGGGCGGCTATGGTAGCACTCCTGTCGAGTTGGGCCGCTGAGTGGACTTTCCCTCACTCCGTCCCTCTCCCGGAGGGCGAGGGGGAAGAGCATGCTGCCGTTGGGTATCTTTCCTCGGTCCTCTCTGGGGAGAAGGGGGCAGCTACGCGTGGACAAGGCTGCGCCGTTATCCACCCTACGGCTGAAGGGCATTGCCGATGGGCTTCCCTAGCCCCGACCCTCTCCCCAAGGGAGAGGGGGACGAATAGCTGCGCGGTGTGCTTTTGCCCCCTCTCCCCCGGGGAGAGGGTTGGGGTGAGGGCGGGTCCAGAGCCACCGTCGATAGCCAAAGGCAATCGATGTCCGGGGGCTGAACTGGTCATTTTTTGTGCTATTCTTCGCGCCCTCCTGAAAACCCCCTTTCCCGGAAGCTGCCATGCAAGCCGCCACGCCGCTGTTCGACTATCCGAAATACTGGGCCGAGTGCTTTGGTCCTGCACCCTTCCTGCCCATGAGTCGGGCGGAGATGGAGCAACTCGGCTGGGACAGCTGCGACATCATCATCGTCACCGGGGACGCCTACGTCGATCATCCGTCCTTTGGCATGGCCATCATCGGCCGGCTGCTGGAGGCCCAGGGCTTCCGCGTGGGCATCATCGCCCAGCCGGACTGGCAGTCGAAGGACGACTTCATGAAGCTCGGCGAGCCGAATCTGTTCTTCGGGGTGGCCGCGGGTAACATGGACTCCATGATCAACCGCTACACCGCGGACAAGAAGGTCCGGTCCGACGATGCCTATACCCCGGGCAACGTCGCCGGCAAGCGACCGGATCGCGCCAGCCTGGTCTACAGCCAGCGCTGCAAGGAGGCCTACAGCCACGTGCCGATCGTGCTCGGCGGCATCGAGGCCTCGCTGCGCCGGATCGCCCACTACGACTACTGGCAGGACAAGGTCCGCCGCTCGATCCTGATGGACGCCACCGCCGACATCCTGCTCTATGGCAACGCCGAGCGGGCGGTGGTGGAGATCGCCCAGCGCCTGTCGCGTGGCGAGCGCGTCGAGTCCATCACCGATGTGCGCGGCACCGCCTTCATCCGTCGCGATACGCCCGAGGGCTGGTTCGAGGTCGACTCGACCCGCATCGACCGTCCCGGTCGCGTCGACAAGATCATCAATCCCTATGTGAACACCCAGGACACCGAGGCCTGCGCCATCGAGCAAGCCAAGGGTGAGGTTGAGGATCCCAACGAAGCCAAGGTGGTGCAGTTGCTGGAAAGCCCGCGCATGACCCGCGACAAGACGGTGATCCGCCTGCCGTCCTTCGAGAAGGTCCGCAACGACCCGGTGCTCTATGCCCACGCCAACCGGGTGCTGCACCTGGAGACCAACCCGGGCAACGCCCGGGCGCTGGTGCAGCGGCATGGCGACGTGGACGTCTGGTTCACGCCGCCGCCCATCCCCATGACCACCGAGGAAATGGACTACGTGTTCGGCATGCCCTATGCGCGCGTGCCGCACCCGGCCTATGGCAAGGAAAAGATCCCGGCCTACGAGATGATCCGTTTCTCGGTGAACATCATGCGTGGCTGCTTTGGTGGCTGCACCTTCTGCTCCATCACCGAGCACGAAGGCCGGATCATCCAGAATCGCTCCCACGACTCGATCATCCGCGAGATCGAGGAGATGCGCGACAAGGTACCGGGCTTCACCGGCGTGGTCTCGGACCTCGGCGGGCCGACCGCCAACATGTACCGCATCGCCTGCAAGGATCCGGAGATCGAGCGCCACTGCCGCAAGCCGTCGTGCGTGTTCCCCGGCATCTGCGAGAACCTCAACACCGATCACTCGTCCTTGATCGAGCTCTACCGCAAGGCGCGGGCGCTGCCGGGGGTGAAGAAGATCCTGATCGCCTCGGGGCTGAGATACGACCTGGCCGTGGAATCGCCCGAGTACGTCAAGGAACTGGTCACCCACCATGTCGGCGGCTACCTGAAGATCGCGCCCGAGCACACCGAGCGCGGTCCGCTGGACAAGATGATGAAGCCCGGCATCGGCAGCTATGACCGCTTCAAGCAGATGTTCGAGAAGTACACCAAGGAGGCGGGCAAGGAGCAGTACCTGATCCCGTACTTCATCGCCGCGCACCCGGGCACCACGGACGAGGACATGATGAACCTCGCCCTCTGGCTCAAGCGCAACGGCTTCCGTGCGGACCAGGTGCAGGCCTTCTATCCCTCGCCGATGGCCACCGCCACGGCCATGTACCACTCGGGCAAGAATCCGCTGCGCAAGGTCACCTACAAGAGCGATGGCGTGACCATCGTCAAGAGCGACCAGCAGCGCCGCCTGCACAAGGCCTTCCTGCGCTATCACGATCCCAAGGGCTGGCCGATGCTGCGCGAGGCGCTCAAGGAGATGGGCCGCGCCGACCTGATCGGGCCGGGCAAGCACCAGCTGATCCCGGCCACCCAGCCGGTGGGCGACACCGGTTACCAGAGCGCGCGACGCAAGAATTCCACCCCGGTGGGCAGCAAGAAGGCCGGCACCGGCGCTGGGCGCATCCTGACCCAGCACAACGGCCTGCCGCCCCGCGCCAGCGACGGCAGCAAGGCCTGGGACAAGGGCCAGGAAGGCCAGGCCGCCGGCTACGCCAAGGGCGGTCCGCGCAAGAAGTCGCGGCGCCAGCCGAACATGCCGCGGTAGGGTTCTATCGCGGCCATGGGCCGCTCCTACAGAGAGCGATGCTTTTGTAGGAGCGGCCGCATCGGCGGACCGCCATGGCCGCGATTAAGATCTTGAATTGTCTTCATCACTCAAGGACGAGCGATGTCATCACGTCATGCGGCGCTACGCAGGGGCCGGGTTTCTCTGCCTGGCCAGCTGTATCTCCTTACCACCACGACCGTGGAACGTCAGGCACTGTTCGCCGATTTCCATTTGGCGTGCACGGCGGCTCGTGCCTTCAACGACCCTCGTTTGCTCGATGACGCCAGGCTGCTTGCCTGGGTGTTGATGCCGGATCACGTTCACTGGCTGGTTTCGCTGGGTGAGTGTTTCAGCCTGGAAGAGTTGGTCCTGCGCCTGAAGTCGGCAAGCGCGCGTCGGGTCAATGCGATCCGCAATACCAAAGGGGCTGTGTGGGCGCCGGCCTATCATGACCATGCGCTACGAGCCGAAGAGGATGTGCAGGCGGTGGCCCGGTACATCGTCGCCAATCCGCTAAGGGCGGGGCTGGTGAAGCGGGCGGGTGATTATTCGTTTTGGGATGCGGTGTGGCTGTAGATGGTTGCGCGGAAATTATCGCGGCCATGGGCCGCTCCTACGGGGCATATCGGAGCCTGTAGGAGCGGCCCATGGCCGCGATCAAACGCGCTATCAGCCGCGCAATTCGGCGAAGTGAGCCTGCATGCGGTCGGCGTTGGCGGTGCGGCCGCTGAAGAGTTCGAAGGCCTTGACCGCCTGGAAGACGGCCATGGTGCCGCCGTCCAGGGTGCGGCAGCCGAGGGCGCGGGCCTGGCGCAGCAGTTCGGTTTCTAGCGGGAAATAGATGATCTCGGCGACCCATAGGCCGGGGTGCAGCAACTCGGCCGGCAGAGGCATGCCGGGCAGCTTGGCCATGCCCACCGGCGAGGTGTTGACCAGGCCATCGGCGGCAGCTACCGCGGCGGCCCGGTCGGTGCCGACCGCGGCGCGCCCGGGGCCGAAGTGGCGGGTCAGGTTGTCCACCAGCGCCTGGGCGCGCTCGGCCTCGACGTCGAAGATGAACAGCTGGTCCACCCCCTCGGCGAGCAGGGCGTGGGCCACGGCGCTGCCGGCGCCGCCAGCGCCCAACTGCACTACCAGCCGCTTGGCCACGTCCGGCAGGCCGCGGCGAAAGCCTTCGGCGAAGCCCAGGCAGTCGGTGTTGTGGCCCACGGTGCGGCCGTCGGCCAGCACCACGGTGTTCACCGCGCCGATGCCGCGCGCCTCGGGGGAGAGGTCGTCGAGCAGCGGGATGATCGCCTGCTTGCAGGGAAAGGTGATGTTGAGACCGGTGAAGCCGGTGCGCTGGGCGGCCTGCAGCAGCTCGGGCAGGGCGTCGGCGGAGAGGCCGAGCACGTCCAGGTCGATCAGGCGGTAGAGGTATCTGAGGCCCTGGGCGTCGCCTTCGCGTTCGTGCATGGCGGGCGTCAGCGAAGCCTGGATGCCGGCGCCGATGAGGCCGGCGAGAACGGATTTGGGTGCGGTCATGGCGTTAGTTTCCCTGGTGGGCGATGAGGGCGCTGATGGCGGCGCGATACCCCTGGCTGCCGAGGCCGCAGATGACGCCGACGGCGATGCCCGAGACATAGGAATGGTGACGGAAGGCTTCGCGGCGATGCACGTTGGACAGGTGCACCTCGTAGACCGGCAACTCGCTGGCCACCAGGGCGTCGCGCAGGGCCACCGAGGTGTGGGTCCAGGCGGCGGGATTGATCACCACCCCGGCATAGGCGCCACGGGCCGCGTGGATCCAGTCGAGCAATTCGCCTTCGTGGTTGGTCTGGCGGAAATCCACCTCGTACCCCTCGGCGGCGGCGGTCTCGGCACACAGCCGGGCGACGTCGGCCAGGGTCTCGTGGCCATAGGTGGCGGGTTCGCGGGTGCCGAGCAGGTTGAGGTTGGGTCCGTTGAGGACCAGGATGCGACGGGAGGACATGACAGCCTTCTCTCTTGGGGTCTTGCCAGGCAAGCACTGCCCGGCGCTGGAGAGAAAATGTACCAGTCGGTTAATTTCGTCAATCGAGGCGAACTGGCGGGCGGCCGGGCAGGCCGCGGAAGCGTTCGATTATCGACCTTGATGGCTCAGATCGCCACCAGTCCCCGTACCCCTTCGGCCTCCATGTCGGCGCCGCGACCGCGCTGGACGATCTCGCCACGGGACATCACCAGATAGCCGTCGGCCAGCTCGCTGGCGAAGTCGTAGAACTGCTCCACCAGCAGGATGGCCATGTCGCCGCGCTTGGCCAGGTGGGCGATGACGGTGCCGATCTCCTTGATCACCGAGGGCTGGATGCCTTCGGTGGGTTCGTCGAGGATTAGCAGTCGCGGGCGGCTGGCCAGGGCGCGGCCGATGGCCAGTTGCTGCTGCTGGCCGCCGGAGAGGTCGCCGCCGCGGCGCTGGCGCATCTGCCGCAGCACGGGGAAGAGCTCATAGATGGACTCGGGCACCTCGCGGGCCTCCCGGGCGGGAAAGCGCGACAGGCCCATGAGCAGATTTTCCTCGACGGTGAGGCGCGGAAAGATCTCGCGGCCCTGGGGCACGTAGGCAATGCCGGCTTGCACCCGCTGGTGCGGCTTGCGACTGGTGATGTCCTGGCCTTCCCAGGTGACGCTGCCGCGCTTGGCCGGGATCAGGCCCATGAGGCAGCGCAGCAGGGTGGTCTTGCCGACGCCGTTGCGGCCGAGCAGGCTGGTGACCTCGCCGATGGGGGCGTCGAAGGACAGGCCACGCAGGATGTGGCTGCCGCCGTAGTACTGATGGAGTTCGTTGACCTGGAGCATGGGGGCCTCGGGAAGGTTCTATCGCGGCCATGGGCCGCTCCTACGGATAGGGTGCCGCTCGTGGCCATGGCCGCGATGCGCATTCTCAAGTCAGGGGCGCTAGCGCCCCAGATACACCTCGATCACCTGGTCGTTGGCCTGGACCTGGTCCAGCGAGCCTTCGGCGAGGACGTGGCCCTGGTGCAGCACGGTGACGTGGTCGGCGATGCTGCCGACGAAGCCCATATCGTGCTCCACCACCATCAGCGAGTGCCTGGGCACCAGCGACTTGAACAACTCGGCGGTGAATTCGGTCTCGGCATCGGTCATGCCGGCCACGGGTTCGTCGAGCAGCAGTAGTTGCGGCTCCTGCACCAGCAGCATGCCGATCTCGAGGAATTGCTTCTGACCGTGGGAGAGCAGGCCAGCGGTACGGCCGCGCGATTCCTGCAGGCGAATGGTGGTGAGCACCTCTTCCAGGCGGTCGCGCTGTTCGCCGGAGAGGCGCGCGCGCAGGCTGGCCCAGACCGACTTGTCGGTCCGTTGCGCCAGCTCGAGGTTTTCCCAGACCGTCAGGGCCTCGAACACCGTGGGCTTCTGGAACTTGCGACCGATGCCGGCCTGGGCGATTTCCACCGGTTGCAGGCGGGTCAGGTCCAGTGTCTCGCCGAACCAGGCGCTGCCGCGGTCGGGGCGGGTCTTGCCGGTGATGACGTCCATCATGGTGGTCTTGCCGGCGCCGTTGGGGCCGATGATGCAGCGCAATTCGCCGACGCCGATGTAGAGGTTGAGGTCGCGCAGGGCCTTGAAGCCATCGAAGCTGACCTCGATGCCTTCCAGGCTGAGGATGGTGCCGTGGCGGGTATCCAGGCCCGTGCCGGCGCGATGGCCGAGACCGCTGGCTTCGGCGCCGATGCCGGCATCGAGCACTTCCGCGGCGGTGGGAGGTACGGGGGCGGCTTTCATGCGTCGCGCTCCTTCTTGATGAGGCCGATCACGCCACGCGGCAGATAGAGGGTGACGACGATGAACAGGGCGCCGAGAAAGAACAGCCAGTATTCGGGGAAGGCCACGGTGAACCAGCTTTTCGCGCCGTTGACGATGCCGGCGCCGAGCACCGGGCCGATCAGGCTGCCGCGTCCGCCGAGGGCGACCCAGATGGCCGCTTCGATAGAGTTGGTGGGGGCCATCTCGCTGGGGTTGATGATGCCCACCTGGGGTACGTAGAGCGCCCCGGCCAGGCCGCAGAGCACCGCCGACAGTACCCAGACGAACAGCTTGAAGCCGCGCGGATCGTAGCCGCAGAAGGTCACTCGATTCTCGGCGTCACGGATCGCCGTGAGGATGCGGCCGAACTTGCTCTGCGCCAGGCGCCAGCCCAGCCAGAGGCTGGCCACCAGCAGGGCCACGGTGAGCAGGAAGAGCACCGCCCGGGTGCCCTGGGCGGCGACCGGAAAGCCCAGCAGGGTGGTGAAGCCGGTGAAGCCGTTGTTGCCGCCGAAGCCGGTCTCGTTGCGAAAGAACAGCAGCATGCCGGCAAAGGTCAGCGCCTGGGTCATGATCGAGAAGTAGACGCCCTTGATCTTCGAACGGAAGGCGAAGAAGCCAAACGCCAGGGCCAGCAGACCGGGGGCCAGCACCGCCAGGCACAGCGCCCAGAGGAAGTGGTCGGTGCCGGCCCAGAACCAGGGATAGTGGGTCCAGGAGAGAAAGCTCATGAACGGCGGCAGACCGTCACCGGCGGCCTGGCGCATCAGGTACATGCCCATGGCGTAGCCGCCCAGGGCAAAGAACAGCCCGTGGCCGAGGGAGAGCATCCCGGCGTACCCCCAGACCAGGTCCAGCGCCAGGGCGACGATGGCGTAGCAGAGGATCTTGCCCACCAGAGTGAGGGTGTAGGCCGAGACCTGGAAGGGGTTGTCGGCCGGCAGCAGGGACAAGAGCGGCAGGGCGATCAGCACGGCGAGGGCCAGGCCGAGCACGGCCAGGCTCAGGCGCGGGCCGGCCTTCTGCACAGCGGTAAGCGCGAGTGGCTGGTTCAATCGATGACCCTCCCCTTGAGGGCGAACAGGCCCTGGGGCCGCTTCTGGATGAACAGGATGATCAGGCCGAGGATGAGGATTTTGCCCAGCACGGCGCCGATCTGGGGTTCGAGGATCTTGTTGACGATGCCCAGGCCGAAGGCCGCCAGCACGCTGCCGGCCAGTTGGCCGACGCCGCCGAGCACCACCACCAGGAAGGAGTCGATGATGTAGCTCTGGCCAAGGTCCGGACCGACGTTGCCGATCTGCGACAGGGCCACGCCGCCGAGGCCGGCGATGCCGGAACCGAGGCCGAAGGCGAGCATGTCGATGCGACCCGTCGGTACGCCGCAGCAGGCGGCCATGTTGCGATTCTGGGTCACGGCGCGCACGTTGAGGCCCAGGCGGGTCTTGTTCAGCAGGGTCCAGGTGAGGATCAGCACGAAGACCACGAAGCCGAGGATGATCACCCGGTTCCACGGCAGGAGCAGGTTGGGCAGCACCTGGATGCCGCCGGACAGCCAGGCCGGGTTGGCCACCTCGACGTTCTGGGCGCCGAACAGCACCCGCACCGCCTGGATCAGCATCAGGCTGATGCCCCAGGTGGCCAGCAGGGTTTCCAGCGGGCGGCCATAGAGGTGGCGGATTACGGTGCGCTCCAGCGCCATGCCGATGGCGGCGGTGACGGCGAAGGCCACCGGCAGCGCCAGCAGCGGGTACCAGGCCAGCCATTCGGGCGCTAGGCGTTGCAGGGTCAGCTGCACCACATAGGTGCTATAGGCGCCGAGCATCAGCATCTCGCCGTGGGCCATGTTGATGACGCCGAGCAGGCCATAGGTGATGGCCAGACCCAGAGCGGCTAGCAGCAGGATGGAGCCGAGCGACAACCCGGTGAAGGCCTGGCCGAGCAGGTCGCCCAGCAGCAGCTTGCGGTCCACCTGGGCAAGGCCGGTGGCAGCGGCCTTGCGGACGTCTTCGTTGGCTTCCACGGCCGGATCGAGCAGGGCCTGCAGGCGGGTCTTGGCCTGGGGCTCGCCGGATTCGCCGAGCAGCCGCACCGCGGCCAGGCGCACGGCGGGATCGGGATCGGTCAGCTGCAGATTGGCCAGGGCGGCGGTAAGGGCGCCTTTGACGTCCTTGTCGGCTTCGCTCTGCAGGCGCTTTTCCAGGAAGGCACGCTGCTCGGGCTTGGCCTCCTGGCGCAGGGCCTGGGCGGCGGCCAGGCGCACGCTGGCATCGGGCGACAGCAGCCCGCCGCTGGCCTGGGCAGCGCCGATGAGGATGCGCAGGCGGTTGTTCAGGCGTACCGGCTTGGGTGTGCCGGTGGGAGGGGCGGCGTCGCCTTCGGCGGCGCTGTAGCTGTCGCCGGTCTTGTAGAAGGGCCGCTTGTCTTCATCGACATAGAAGCGGCCGTCCTGCAGTGCCTGGAGCACCGGGAGCTGGGCGGGATCGGGCGCGGCGGCCCAGTCCTGGAGGAGTTTGGCCTGGTCGTTGGCGCTGGCGGCGGCCAGGTCGGCGGCGGGGCCGGCCTGGGCGGTGCCCATGAGCAGCAACAGCAGGGGCAGCAGAAAAAGGCGTAGGGACATACTCGGCCTCGTGGGTGGGTAAAGGCTCCTGCACGGCGTCTCCGGGAGAGGGCGGGCGTGGCCTCGTTTCTGGTGCCGGCGTCCGGCGGTCTGGCCGGGGGCGCAGGCGGGCCCTCACCCCGGCCCTCTCCCAGGGTGAGAGGGGGCGGAGCGGAGCGTTGCTGTTGCGGGCGCTTCCGGTTCTGGCGGGAAGCGCCTTGGCCCTCTCCCTAGAAGAGCGGGGGAAGAGCTGTTGGCCTTGGAGCGCCTTTTGCCTTTACCCCGGCCCTCTGCCAAAGAGAGGGGAAGAACTGTTGGCTTCGGTGCGCCTGTTGCCCTCACCCCAACCCTCTCCCGGGGGGGAGAGGGGGCAAGAGCGAGGTGCCACCTTTCAGGCTTCGCTTCCCTTCCCTCGGAGTGAGGGGCCGGGAGTGAAGGCGGGCCGTTACTGGCCGCTCTTCACCGGTTCGTCGGATTTCTTGTCGTTGCCGGGGATGTAGGGGCTCCAGGGCTGGGCGCGGACCGGGCCCTCGGTCTGCCAGACGACGTTGAACTGACCGTCGTCCTGGACCTCGCCGATCATCACCGGCTTGTGCAGGTGATGGTTCTTCTCGTCCATCTTCACGGTGTAGCCGTCCGGCGCGGCGAAGGTCTGGCCGGCCATGGCCTTGCGCACCTTGTCGACGTCGGTGCTGCCGGCCTTTTCCACCGCCTGGGCCCACATGTGGATGCCGATGTAGGTGGCTTCCATGGGGTCGTTGGTCACGGCGGTCTGGTAGTTGGGCAGGTTCTTGGCCTTGGCGTAGGCCTTCCAGGCCTCGACGAACTTCTTGTTCACCGGGTTATCCAGCGACTCGAAGTAGTTCCAGGCGGCCAGCTGGCCCACCAGCGGCTTGGTGTCGATGCCGCGCAGTTCTTCCTCGCCCACCGAGAAGGCCACCACCGGCACGTCGGTGGCCTTCAGGCCCTGGTTGCCCAGTTCTTTGTAGAAGGGCACGTTGGAGTCGCCGTTGATGGTGGAGACCACCGCGGTCTTGCCGCCGGCGGAGAATTTTTTGATGTTGGCGACGATGGTCTGGTAATCGCTGTGGCCGAAGGGGGTGTAGACCTCTTCGATGTCCTTGTCCTGCACGCCCTTGCTGTGCAGGAAGGAGCGCAGAATCTTGTTGGTGGTGCGCGGATAGACGTAGTCGGTGCCCAGCAGGAAGAAGCGCTTGGCGCCGCCGCCTTCTTCGCTCATCAGGTATTCCACTGCCGGGATGGCCTGCTGGTTCGGCGCCGCGCCGGTGTAGAAGACGTTGGGCGACATCTCTTCGCCTTCGTACTGCACCGGGTAGAACAGCAGGCCGTTGAGTTCTTCATAGACCGGCAGGACCGATTTGCGCGAGACCGAGGTCCAGCAGCCGAAGGTGACCGCGACCTTGTCCTGGGTCACCAGCTGGCGCGCCTTCTCGGCGAACAGCGGCCAGTTGGAGGCCGGATCCACTACCACGGGTTCCAGCTTCTTGCCCAGTACCCCGCCCTTGGCGTTGATCTCGTCGATGGTCATCAGCGCCATGTCCTTGAGCGAGGTCTCGGAGATGGCCATGGTGCCGGACAGCGAATGCAGGATACCGACCTTGATGGTGTCCGCGGCGTGGGCGGCACTCCAGGGAAACAGGCCGCTCATGAGCAGGGCGGAGGCGGCAAGGGTGGTCTTCAGTAGAGGGCGGCGCTTCATGCGAAAGGCTCCTGAGCGAACGTGCGCTGTTGTTGGGCTGGACTGCTGGCCAGCCAGGGCGCCTTTTCAGGAACTGTGCCAGGCGTCGGCGAGACGCATAGGGACTGGCGCCTCGGCCTCGGCGGCGACTTCGCGGTCGGTCGCCCTGCACCAGTCTGGGGCTGGGCAGTGCCCTTGAATCGCGCCTTTGCACACTGCTGGTGCCTCTGGCTCGCGTTGCCTTTTGCGCAACATGAAAGTCCGAATGCCGTATTGGTGGTGATGCCTGGGGCCTCCCATACTCGATCGCCAAGGGGCCGGCCACCGGGTCGGTCACCGCCAATTCGAAGCAGAGGAACAAGGCATGGGCAGGCAGGTCGGGGTCATCGGACTCGGCAACATGGGCGGCAACATGGCGATCACCCTGGCGCGCAAGGGCGTGACCGTCACCGGACTGGATCCTTCCAGCGCCGCCTGCGAGCGGGTCGCCGCCCAGGGCGTGGCCATCGCCGGCGACCTGGCGGCCCTGGCCGCCAGCAGCGACGTCATCGTGCTGTCGCTGCCCAAGGCCGAGCATGTCGAGGCCGTGTGCCTGGGCGAGGCGGGTCTGGTCAGCCGCGTGCGACCGGGCACCGTGGTGGTCGACACCACCACCTCCACCCCGGAGACCAGTCGCCGGGTGGCGGCGGCCTTCGCCGAGGTCGGCGCCGACTTCCTCGATGCCCCGGTTTCCGGCGGCCCCGCCGGTGCCGCGGCCGGCACCATGACCATGGTGATCGGCGGTAGCGAGGCGGCCCTGGCCAAGGCGCTGCCGGCGCTGGAAGCCATGAGCGCGACCCGGGTGCATATCGGCGCCGTGGGTGCCGGCAACATCGCCAAGATCGCCAACAACCTCCTGGCCGCGGCGCACCTGATCACCACCGCGGAAGCCGTCACCATGGCCGCCCGTGCCGGCGTCGCCCCAGAAAAGCTGCTCGAAGGCATCAATGCCGGTTCCGGGCGCAGCGCCGCCAGCCAGGGCATGTTCCCCACCTGGGTGCTGAACAAGGCCTATGACTCCGGCTTCACCATGGGCCTGATGCGCAAGGACGTGGGCCTGGCCCAGCAGCTCATCGCCGAACTCGGCCTCGACCTGCCACTGGCCGCGGCCACGGCCCAGGCCTGGAAGGCCAGCGCCGAGACCCTGGCCGATGGCGAGGATTTCTGCGCCATCGCACGACGCACCAGCGAAGACCTGTTCGGCAAGGGGGAATGATCATGATGAACGCCAAGACACTGGAATTGCTCAAGCCCTTCTGGGGCGACCGCCAGCAGGTCGCCAGCTTTGTGGACGGCACCTTCGTCGACGGCAGCGGCGAGCGGATCACCGTGCGCAACGCCCATGACGACAGCCCCGCCTACAGCTACCCCGACGCCGACCTGGCCGTGGTCGAGCGCGCCGATACCGCCGCCCGCCGGGCGCGCGAGGAATGGCGCGCCCTGACCGCCCAGGCGCGCGGGCGCATCATCTACCGGGTCGGCGCCCTGATCCGCGAGGAAGCCGAGGTTTTGGCGCAACTGGAATCCCAGACCGCCAACAAGCCGATCCGTGATGCCCGCGTCGAGGTGCTCAAGGTCGCCGAGATGTTCGAGTACTACGCCGGCTGGGCCGACAAGCTGCACGGCGAAGTCATCCCGGTGCCCACCAGTCATCTCAACTACGTGACCTACGAACCCCTGGGCACGGTGCTGCAGATCACCCCCTGGAACGCGCCCATCTTCACCGGCGGCTGGCAGATCGCCCCGGCCATCACCGCCGGCAACGCGGTGATCCTCAAGCCCTCCGAACTGACCCCGGTGACCTCGCTGCTGCTCGGCGTGCTGGTGGAACGCGCCGGTGCGCCCAAGGGCCTGGTCAACGTCCTCGCCGGCCAGGGGCATACCGTGGGCCAGCAGGTGATCGCCCACGCCGACATCCGCAAGGTGGTCTTCGTCGGCTCGCCGGCCACCGGCCGGCACATCGCCGCCGCCGCGGCCCAGCGCTGCATCCCGGTGGTGCTGGAGCTGGGTGGCAAGTCGGCCAACATCGTCTTCGAAGACGCCGACCTGGACCTGGCCGTGCGCGGTGCCCAGGCGGCGATCTTTTCCGGCGCCGGCCAGAGTTGCGTCTCGGGTTCGCGGCTGCTGGTGCAGGAATCCATCTACGAGCGCTTCATCCAGGCGGTGGCCCGCGCCGCCAGCCAGTTCAAGGTGGGTGACCCGAGCGATCCCGAGACCCAGATCGGTCCGATCCACAACGCCAAGCAATTCGCCCATGTGCGCACCATGGTGGAAGGCGCCCTGGGCGAAGGCGCGCGGCATGTCGCCAATGGCGTCGAGCCGCTGCCCGCCGGGACCGGCTACTACGTCAATCCCACGGTACTGGCCGGCCACAATGGCCTGAGCTGCGCCCAGGAAGAGATCTTCGGGCCGGTGGTGGTGGCCATTCCCTTCAAGGACGAGGCCGACGCCATCCGCATCGCCAACGACAGCCGCTTCGGCCTGGCCGGGGCGGTCTGGACCCGTGACGTCGGGCGTGCCCACCGGGTGGCCCGTGGCGTGCGCGCCGGCACCTTCTGGGTCAACGGCTACAAGACCATCCACGTCAGCTCGCCCTTCGGTGGCTATGGCGAGAGCGGCTACGGTCGCTCCTCCGGCCTCGACGCCCTGCGCGAATACAGCGAGGTGAAGAGCGTCTGGGTGGAAACCGCCGCCGTCCCCGCCGCCGGCTTCGGCTACGGCGCCAGCCTGGAGTAGCCCATGACCATTCACCAAGCGCTGCTGGACGACGCCCGTAGCTGGCGTCGCGATTTCCACGCCCATCCCGAACTGGGTTTCGCCGAGCACCGTACCGCGGCGCGGGTCGCCGAATTGCTCGAGGGCTTCGGCCTGGAGGTCCATCGTGGCCTCGGCGGCACCGGCGTGGTCGGGGTGTTGCGCCATGGCGAGGGCCCCAGTCTGGGGCTGCGCGCCGACATGGACGCCCTGCCGATGCAGGAGGTGGGGGACGTCCCCCATCGTTCCACCGCCGCCGGGCGCATGCATGCCTGCGGCCATGACGGCCACACCGCCATCCTGCTGGCCACTGCGCGCCACCTGAGTGAGAACCGCGATTTCCGCGGCACCCTCTATTTCGTCTTCCAGCCCGCCGAAGAGAATCTCGGCGGCGCCCAGAAGATGATCGAAGACGGCCTGTTCGAACGGTTTCCGATGGACGCCATCTACGGCCTGCACAACTGGCCGGGGCTGCCGGCCGGGCAGGTGGTGGTCAATCCGGGTGCCATGATGGCTTCGCTGGACACCTTCGCCATCACCCTGACCGGTAAGGGCTGCCACGCGGCCATGCCCGAGCGCGGCCGCGATCCCATCGTCGCCGCGGCGGACCTGATCCTGCAGTTGCAGACCATCGTTGCCCGGCGGATCTCGCCGCTGGCGTCGGCGGTGGTCAGCGTGACCATGATGGAAGCGGGGGAGGCGATCAACGTCATCCCCGAGGTGGCGCGACTCCGGGGCACGGTGCGTTGCCTGGACGGCGCGGTGCGCGCCGAGGTGGAGCGGCTGATCGGCGAGATCGTCGCCCAGGCGCCGCTGGCTCAGGGCGTGCGCGGCGAGCTGGAATTCACCCGCGGCTATCCGGTGACCCAGAACCATCCGGCCCAGGCCGCGCGGGTGCGTGAGGCGGCGGTAAAGGCCTTTGGTGCCGAGCGGGTCAGCGACGGCGTACCGCCATCCATGGCCTCCGAGGACTTCGCCTTCATGCTGGCGGCGCGGCCCGGCGCCTATCTCTGGCTGGGGGTCGACGGCGCCCAGCCCTCGGCGCCGCTGCACAACCCGGCCTATGACTTCAACGACGCCATCATCGAACCGGCCGTACGGTTGTGGGCCGAGCTGGTGCGCCAGGAACTGCCCGCCTGAGACGCCTTAGCGTCTGCTCAAAGGCTTGCGAGCTAGAGTCAAGCAAGGCGCAACGACCAACGGGAGTAACAGCCGAAGGCTGGCCCGGAGGGTGAGCGCTAGCGAATCAAAGGCCTGAGGAAGCGGAGTTTACTCATGGTAAATGAGCATTCCGAAGGCCTTTTCAACGCAGTTTGGCCGACGCGCAGCTGGCTTTGGGCAGGCGCTCAGCGAAAGGCGGTCATCTGCTGCACCAAGCTGGTCCGCAACTCGTCCGCGGCGCGGCTGAGCTTGCGGCCCAGGCGGGTGACCAGTTCGACGTGGGCACGGGCGAAGCCGGGATCGGCCAGGGGCAGGGCGCGCAAGGCGCCGCTGTCCAGTTCCTGGGTCGCGGCGAACAGCGGCAGGAGGGTGACGCCGCCCTGCTGGGCATAGTGCTTGAGCAGGGCGAAGGTGTTGCAGGTCAGGGTCGGCGCCAGGCGCTGGCCGGCGGCCTGCTCCACGGCGTCGAGCATCTGGCGGATGCCGTAGGAGATGTCCGGCAGCGCCAGGCGATGCTGGCCCAGCTCCGTCAGGGTCACGGGGCCCTGGGTCGCGGCCAGCGGATGGTCCGGCGCCACCATGGCATAGAGCGGCTGCCCACGGCTGCCATGCACCCGCAGGTGCGGATCGCGCGGCGGATTGAACACCAGCCCCAGTTGCGCCTCGTCTTCCATCACCTGGCGAATCACCTCGTTGGTGCCCACCACGTTGACCCTGACCTCGATCTCCGGATGCCGCGCGGAAAAGTCGCCCAGGCTGCACGACAGGTCGCCGATGAAGCCTTCGCCGATGGCCAGCACCACGCGACCGGTGCGCAGCCCCTGCAGATCGGCGATGGCGTCTCTCAGCCCGTCGAGCTGGGTCTGACGCTGGCGGAAGTAATCCAGCACCAGGCGCCCGGCCTCGGTCGGGGTGATGCCGCGGCGGTGGCGCTCGATCAGGTCGACGCCCAGTTCCGCCTCGACCTGGGCGATCTGCCGGCTGACTGCGGACGGGGCGATGTCCAGGGCGTCGGCGGCGGCGCGCACGCTGCCCAGCCGCACCGCCTCGACGAAATAGTGCAAGCGTTGTTCGTGAATTCCACGCATCCGTGTGTTCTCGTAAAGGCAACGGAAAAGGCCATTACCAGTATTGGAGAGAGAACAGGGCGCTGTCCATACTCGGGCCAAGACCACGGCCGCCCCGGCCTGGCCGAGGCCCGCGACGCAGAGCCCCGGAAAGGGCGCAGAACCCCGCGCGAGACCCTGTCCGCGGCGGGCTTCCAGCCTCCGGTACGCCAGCCGTGCGACCTCGACCGGACCTCCAGAACGACCGGGTCGCGCTCCCTCGCGGAGCCCTTTTCTGCCCAGCGGGCTTCGCCGCTCGCGACTGCCAACCATACCAACAACCGAGCCCGCGAGCGGGCCGCAGGGGGAAGAATGAGCGCCAATCCGACGCTGGCCGTGGGCCAGGACCGAGCTGTCAGCGATACCGTGAAACTCTATTTCTGGGCGGCGCTGGTGCTGCTGATCGCCGAGCTGATCGGCTCGGTCAGCATCCCGCTGGGCCCGGGCAAGGTGGTGCTGTTGCCGATGATCTGGGCGCTGCTGCTGGGCGCCGCCATTGGCCTGGCCAGCACGCGACTGCCGCAGGGCCTGAGCGTCAGCCGTAGCGCCCAGGTGCGCTCGGCGGCCATCCTGCAGTACGCCTTGCTGATCTTCATCGCCAAGCTCGGCCTGGTGGTGGGCGGTTCCCTGCCCACGGTGATCGCCGCCGGCTGGGCGCTGGCCTTCCAGGAGCTGGGCCATTTCGTCGGCACCATCCTGCTCGGCCTGCCTGTGGCGCTGCTGCTGGGCATCAAGCGCGAGGCCATCGGCGCCACCTTCTCCGTGGGGCGCGAACCGAGCCTGGCGATCATCGGCGAACGCTACGGCATGGACTCCCCGGAAGGCCGCGGCGTGCTCGCCGAGTACCTCACCGGCACCCTGATCGGCGCGGTGTTCATGGCCATCGTCGCCGGCTTCATCGCCAGCCTCAACATCTTCCACCCCTATTCGCTGGCCATGGGCGCCGGCATCGGCTCGGGCAGCATCATGGCCGCCGCGGCCGGTGCGGTGGCGGCCCAGCAGACCCCCGAGGTGGCCAAGGAGGTCATGGCGCTGGCCGCCGCGGCCAACCTGATCACCACCACCCTGGGTACCTATTTCACCCTGTTCATCTCCCTGCCGCTGGCGGTCTGGGGCTATCGGGTGCTGGAGCCGCGCATCGGCCGGACGACCAAGGCCTCCTTCGCCCAGAGCGCGGTAGACCAGACGGTGGTGGACGAGCCGGTGGAGCTGGGCTGGTCGGGACGCCTGAGTGCCTGGTTCGCCGCGGCCGGCCTGGCCCTGCTGGGTACCTTCGTGGCGACCAAGACGCTGCCGGCTGCCGCCCTCATCGCGGTGGCGCTGATGATCGGTGCGGCCGTCGTCGGCGAGCTGCTCTGCCAGCTGTTCCGCCGCAAGGTGCCGGCGGTGTGCTGGGTGTCGCTGGTGGCCATGTTCCTCACCTCGCCCTGGTGCCCGCTGGCACCGCAGATCACCGCCGCCGCCAACAGCGTCGGCGTGTTGGCGGTGATCACGCCCATGCTGGCCTTCGCCGGCCTGTCCATCGCCAAGGACATCCCGGCCTTTCGCCGGCTGGGCTGGCGCATCGTGGTGGTCTCCCTGACCGCCGGCTTCGGCACCTTCATCGGCGCCGTGTTCATCGCCGAACTCTTCCACTGATCCGCCCCGCGCACCGGGTCCCCGGTGCGCCGCTTCCCGCTGTCGTACCGCACCGCCGTCTGATCTCTCCGTTTCTCGCATTTCGTGTGTCGCAGCTCCCAGCCTTGAGCGTTGGACGCCCGCTGTCGTCCGTGGACGATCACCGGCGCTTGAGCTGCGCCCCGAGTTGCAGTATCTATGATGGAAAATTAACAAAAACCGTTAATTTAATAACATCAAGAAAAACGGAGGCGCGCTCGGCATGGGCAAAATCGCGGTCATCGGCAGCAACATGGTCGATCTCATCACCTATATCGAGCGACTGCCCGTCCAGGGCGAGACGCTGGAAGCGCCGGACTTCGCCCTCGGCTGTGGCGGCAAGGGCGCCAACCAGGCGGTCGCCGCGGCCAAGCTGGGCAGCGAGGTGCTGATGGTGACCAAGGTCGGCGACGACCTCTTCGCCGACAACACCCTGGCCAACTTCCGCCGCTTCGGCATCGACACCCGCCACGTGACCCGCGCGTCCGGGCGCTCCAGCGGCGTGGCGCCGATCTTCGTGCAGCCCGATTCGCACAACAGCATCCTCATCGTGAAGGGCGCCAACGCCGCCCTCGGTCCGGCCGACATCCAGGCCGCGGAAGCCGATCTGCGCGACTGTGCGCTGATCGTGCTGCAACTGGAGATCGCCCTGGAGACCGTCTATGCCGCCATCGACTGCGGCCAGCGCCTGGGCATCCCGGTGCTGCTCAATCCGGCGCCGGCGGTGGCCGACCTGAGCGCCGCGCACCTCGCCCGGCTGGACTACTTCGTCCCCAACGAGACCGAGCTGGCCCTGGTCAGCGGCCTGCCGGTGGCGGATCGCGACAGCGCCTTCGCCGCGGCGCGGGTATTGGCCGGTCGCGGCATCCGGCACGTGGTGGTCACCCTGGGCGCCGCGGGCGCACTGTACGTGGGCGAGGAGGGCGAATTCAGCCTGCCCGGCCAGCGGGTGGCGGCCCTCGACACCACCGGCGCCGGCGATGCCTTCATCGGCTGCTTCGCCCATGGCCGCGTCCAAGGCCTGGGCCTGCGGGAGGCCATGCAGCGGGCGGTGGCCTATTCGGCGCTGTCGGTCACCGGGCGCGGCACCCAGACCTCCTATCCCGAGGCCGCGGCATTCGAAGACTACCTCGCTTCCCTGGACCTCTGACGCAAGGTCGGCGATCCCCCACCCTGGCACCCTACGGAGAACAACAATGAGCCAGTCACCCCTGCGGCCCAGTGCCGACGGCTACTACCTGAACCGCACGCCGTGGTTCGCCTTCATCCTGCTGTGCTGCATCTTCGCCCTCTGGGCCGCGGCGGCGAGCATGAACGACGTGCTCATCGCCCACTTCAAGAAGGCCTTCCTGCTCAGTGACTTCCAGACCGCCTTCGTCCAGTCGGCCTTCTATCTCGGCTATTTCTTCCTGGCCTTGCCCGCCGCGCTGATGGTGCGGCGCTTCAGCTACAAGACGACCATCCTCTTCGGCCTGTTCCTCTACATGGTCGGCTGCCTGCTGTTCTTTCCCGCCGCCTCCATGGCCAAGTACGGCATGTTCCTGCTGGCGCTGTTCGTGATCGCTGCGGGGCTGTCCTTTCTGGAGACCGCCTGCAACACCTATTCGACCCTGCTCGGGCCGCGCGAGACCGGCACCCGTCGGCTGAACATCTCCCAGACCTTCCACCCCTTCGGCGCCATGACCGGGGTCTACGTCGGCAGCTTCGTGATGTTCAAGGAGGGTGACGCCAGCCAGGCGCAGCTGCTGCAGATGAATCCCGCCGAGGCCGCCGCCCAGCAGTTGCAGATGATCCAGGCCACCCTGACGCCCTACCAGTGGATGATCGGCGTGCTGGTGCTGATTTTCGTGCTCATCGCCTGCACCCGCTATCCGGCCTGCAAGGGCAACGAGCGCGTACGCAGCGAGGGCGACGGCGTCGCCGCCAGCCTGGGTCGGCTGCGGCGTAATCCGCGCTTCGTCTTTGGCGTGCTGGCGCAATTCCTCTACGTCGGCGCCCAGGTCGGCGTCTGGAGCTTCACCATCCGCCTGGCCATGCAACTCGGCGGCATGAACGAGCGCAGCGCCTCCTGGTTCCTGCTCACCACCTTCGCCGCCTATTTCGTCGGCAAGCTGATCGCCAACCTGCTGATGCGCCGCTGGCATCCGGCCAAGGTGCTGGGCGTCTACGGGGTGCTGTGCATCGCGCTGCTGGCCTACACCATCCTGGTGCCCAACATCACCGCGGTGTACGCCGCCGTGGGCGTGAGCATTTTCCTTGGCCCCTGCTGGCCGACCATCTATGGCCTGACCGTCGACGGCATCGGCCGGGACACCGAATTCGGCGGCTCGCTGCTGGTGATGAGCATCGTCGGCGGCGGGGTGATCCCGATCTTCCAGGGCCTGCTGTCGGACTACACCGGCGGCAACATGCAGCTGGCCTATTCGGTGCCGCTGCTGTGCTTCACGGTGATCGTCGCCTACGCCCTCTATTGCCTGCGTCACCCGGCCAGCGAACGGCTGCCGGTGGGCGCCGCCCAGACCGCCTGAGGAGGGCGCCGTCATGTCCGTACGCCTGCCCCTGCAGCCTGAGCAATTCACCGCCGACGAGCGCACCCTGCTCGCCAGCGACGCCTTCCAGGTGCGCGCCTGGACCTATTCCTCCGGGGTGCGCGCCCTGGCGCTGGAGAATCGTCGTGGCCGCCTGGTGGTGCTGCCCTACCAGGGGCAGATGATCTGGGACGCCAGCTTCGACGGCTGCCGCCTGACCATGCCGGGGCTGTTCGACCAGCCGCGGCCGACCCGGCGGATCATCGAGACCTATGGCTGCTTCATGTTCCACGCCGGGGTGCTGCGCAACGGCTGCCCGGCACCGGAGGACAGCCACGAGTTGCACGGCGAGCTGCCCTGCGCGCCGCTGGACGAGGCCTGGCTGGAACTGGGCCAGGACGCGGAGGGCGATTTCCTGCGCCTGGGCGGTCGCCACGACTACGCCATGGGCTTCGGTGATCGCTATCGCGCCCAGCCCCGCGTGACCCTGAGAGCGGACAGCGCGGTGTTCGAACTGGGCCTGGAGGTGGAAAACCAGGCCGGCCAGCCCATGGACCTGATGTACATGGCGCACATGAACTACGCCTATGTGCCCGGCGGACGCTTCCATGAGCCGCTCGGGGTGGCCCGCACCCGGGTGCGCACCAGCGTGCCGGCCCATGTGCGGCCGACCGCCGACTGGCAGGCCTTCATCGCCGCACTGGCGGAAGACCCCGAGCGACTGCGGGTGCTGGATGCGCCGGCGCGCTACCAGCCGGAGATCGTCAGTTTCATCGATGCGCCGGGGACCGACGCGGCGGGGGAGGCGCATTTCCTGCTGGAGCATCCGGGCGGCGCCGCCTTCTACACGGCCTATCGCCCGCAGGACTTGCCCCATGCCACGCGCTGGGTGCTGCACAACCCCGATCAGCAGGTGGCGGCCTTCGTGCTGCCGGCGACCTGCGAACCGGAGGGCTATCTGGCCGAGACGACCAAGGGGCAGGTGCAGCAGCTGCAACCGGGAGAGCGTCGCGCCTTCAGCGTCAGGACCGGCTATCTCGCCGCCGCCGAGCGCGAGGCGCTGCTGACGCGCCTGGCCGACCCGGCGCGGATCAGGTAAGCAGTTGCGCGCCGTTCGCCTCGATCCGCTCGCGATAGCTGCGCGGAATGCGTCCGTCACTGACCACCAGGTCGAAGTCGCCGAGCGCCGCGAAATGCGCGGCGCGCACCACGTCGAACTTGGTATGGTCGACCAGCAGGAGCCGCTGCTGGGCCTGGCGCAGGACCTTCTGCTTGACCTCGACCTCGTTGAAGTTGAAGCAGGTGACGCCAAAGTCCGCGCTCACCCCGGCGGCCGAGACGAAGGCATGGGTGAGGCGCACGCCATCGAGCACCCCGGTCTCCAGGCGACTCTCGAAGATCTGGTTCTTGCGCTGGAAGGTGCCGCCGCAGACCACCAGGGTGCAGTTGACCTTCTGCTGCAGCTTGAGCAGCACATTGAGCGAATGGCAGACGGCGGTGAATTCCAGGTCATCGGGAATGAAGTCCACCACGAAGGGCGTGGTGGTCCCGCAATCGAGGAAGACGGTGTCGCCGGCGCGGATCTGCGCCGCGGCCAGCCGACCGATGCGACGCTTTTCCTCGACCTGGCGCAGGTCCTGTTCCACCACCTGGTAGCCGGGCGCCTCGCTGCCGCCGACATCGCGGGTGACATGACCGCCGAGCAGGCGCAGGCCGTCCGGCGGGAGCCGCAGGTCGCGTCTCAGGGTCATTTCCGAGACACCCAGCAGCTGGGCCATCTCGCGCAGGTGAATGGCGTGCTGATCCTGCAGCGCCTGGTGCATCAGCTTGAGCCGAGCGGCTTTCTTGCTATCCATGAGGGGTGCGCTAGGGGAGTCCGACTAGAGGTGCAGGCCGCACCAACCAAGAATTCTGATCCGATCATACGCTACCCGTGCCTGAGGAGGCCCCATGCAGCTTGAACCCGGCGAACTCGCCAAGACCATCGACCACACCCTGCTCGCCGCCGATGCCCGCCGCGCCCAGATCGACCGCCTGTGCCAGGAGGCGCGCACCCATGGCTTCTATTCGGTGTGCGTGAATTCCGCCCAGGTCCCCCACGCCGCGGCGCAACTGGCCGGCAGCGCGGTCAAGGTCTGCGCGGTGGTGGGCTTTCCGCTCGGCGCCGGGCTGAGCGCGGCCAAGGCCTTCGAGGCCGCGCAGGCCATCGCCGCCGGGGCCGGGGAGATCGACATGGTGCTCAACCTCGGCTGGCTCAAGGACGGCCTGCTGGAAGAGGTATCTGCCGACATCGCCGCGGTGCAGGCCGCCTGTGGTGCGGTACCGCTCAAGGTGATCCTGGAGACCGGTCTGCTCGACGATGAACAGAAGCGCCAGGCCTGCCGGATCTGTCGCGACCTCGGCGTCGCCTTCGTCAAGACCTCCACCGGTTTCGGCCACGGCGGTGCGACCCTGGACGATGTGCGGCTGATGCGCGAAGAGGTGGGTCCGGAAATGGGCGTGAAAGCCTCCGGCGGCGTGCGTGACCGCGCCACCGCCCAGGCCATGCTGGACGCCGGCGCGACCCGCCTGGGGACCAGCTCGGGCGTGGCCATCGTCAGCGGTGGCGAGGGTGGGGCGGGGTACTAAAGCTGGATTCCAAAACATCGAGGCAAGGGTCGCTCCTGTGTTTGGTTGGTGTCATCGCGGCCATGGGCCGCTCCTACGGGGGACGCCTTTGTAGGAGCGGCCCATGGCCGCGATAACGCATTGCACTCGAGCGGTCGCCAGGACGCACCGGCATGCCGCGCTAAGACCTGGGAGGACTAGCCCGGCCCTTGCCGATACAGCTTGGAATCCTGGAAATCCCCTGGCGCCAGTACCTCGCCGACCAGGATCAGCGCGGTGCGGCGGAAATCCTTGTCCCGCGCCCGTTCGACGATGTCGGCCAGGGTGCCCCGGACGCTGTCCTGGTCCGGCCAGCTGGCGCGGTGGACGATGGCCACCGGGCAGCCGGGGCCGTAGTGCGGCAGGAGGTCGGCGACGATGCGCTCCAGCTGGCCGACGCCGAGGTGGATGGCCAGGGTCGCGCGATGGCGCGCCAGGTCGGCCAGCGCCTCGCCTTCCGGCATGGCCGTGCGGCTGGCGTAGCGGGTCAGGATCACCGTCTGGCTGACCCCGGGCAGGGTCAGCTCGCAACCCAGCAGGGCGGCGCAGGCGGCGGTGGCGGTGACGCCGGGCACGATCTCGTAGGGAATGCCCAGCGCCTGCAGGCGACGGATCTGTTCGCCGATGGCGCCATACAGCGAAGGATCGCCGGAATGCACCCGGGCCACGTCCTGGCCGCGGGCATGGGCGGCGGCCAGATGGCCGACGATGGCATCCAGGTCCAGGTGGGCGGTGTCGATCACCGTCTCGGCCTGGTGACCTTCCAGCACCGCGGGCGGTACCAGGGAGCCGGCATAGAGGATCACCGGGCACTGGCGGATCAGCCGCTGGCCCTTGACGGTGATGAGGTCGGGATCGCCGGGACCGGCGCCGATGAAATGAACGGTCATGGGGTTTCCTCGGCCAGGGCGGCGAGCAGGTTGGCGACGCTGGCGAATTCACGATCGACGCTGGGCAACTCGGGGCGGCGCAGGATCAGCACCGGCAGACCCCGCTCGCGGGCCACCTGCAGCTTGGGCTGGGTGGCGGCGCTGCCACTGTTCTTGCTGATCAGCACATCGAAGTCACCCTGGGCGAACAGCAGGCGCTCGGCCTCCAGGGCGAAGGGTCCACGGTCGGCGATGATCCGCGCCCGTGCGTGGCCGGGATGGGCGTCGAGCAGGCGCAGGGTCCAGAACTGGTGGGGCGGGATTTCCGCGAGGTGCTCCAGGGGTTCGCGACCCAGGGTGAAGAAGGGGCGGGTAAAGGAAGCAAGCGCGGTCTGGAGTTCGCTCCAGTCGGCCACCTCGCGCCAGTCGTCGTCGAGGCCGGCCTGCCAGCCGGGGCGGCGCAGGGCCCAGCAGGGGATACCGGCCTGGGCCGCGGCCAGGCCGGCGTTGTGGCTGATCCGGGCGGCGTAGGGATGGGTGGCGTCCAGCAGCAACTCGATGCCTTCACGGTGGAGAAAGGCGGCCAGCCCCGCGGCGCCGCCGTAGCCGCCGACCCGCACCTGGCAGGGCAGGTCCTGGGGCACCCGACCGAGACCGGCGAGGCTGTAGAGGGCCTCGGCCGGCAGCGTGCGGGCGATGGCCAGGGCTTCGGTGGTGCCGCCGAGCAGGAGGATCTTCATGGGCGGTCTTCCCCAGGAGCGGCGGCGGCTTCGTCATGCATGGCGCGCCCTCACCCCCGGCCCCTCTCCCCGAGGGAGAGGGGAGGAAAGGCGGTGCCGGGGGGCGAGCGGCGGAGTAGGGGTATTGGTCTCGCAGGCGGCTTTCCCGCTGGTCATTGCAGCGTGCTCAGCAAGAGTCGCGGGCGTCAGCCCGGACGCCAGACTTCCGAGCCACCACCCAACCACCCCCTCGCCCCCACGGGGAAAGGGCTGGGGTGAGGGGGCAAAACGCCGCTCATGGTCTTCAGGGATGAAGGAGGCACGCCTAACCGCCCCCTCGCCCCTACGGGGAGAGGGCTGGGGTGAGGGGACGAGGCGCTGCTTGCCGCCGCGGATTAAAGGGTCACACCAAACCACCCCCTCTCCCCTCGGGGAGAGGGTCGGGGTGAGGGGGGCGCGTCCAACCCTCACGGCTTCACCACGTCCAGCAAGGTAATAGGCAGCGCCGCACGCCAGGTGTCGAAGGCGCCCAGCGGCTGGGCCTGGGCCACCTGCAGGCGGGTCAGGTCGCCGCCGTGGCGTTCGCGAAAGGCTACCAGGGCGGCCTCGGTCTGCAGGGTCACGGCATTGGCGACCAGGCGACCGCCCGGCCTCAGGGCCGCCCAGCAGGTGTCCAGCACCCCCGGCGCGGTGAGGCCGCCGCCGATGAAGATGGCATCCGGCGTGGCCAGCCCGGCCAGGGCCTCGGGCGCCTGGCCGGCTACCAGGTGCAGCGCCGGAGCGCCGAGGTGGTCGCGGTTGTGGAGGATATGGGCCTGGCGACCGGCATCGGCCTCGATGGCCAGCACCCGGCAGCCGGGATGGCTGCGCGCCCATTCGATGCCGATGGAGCCGCAACCGGCGCCCACGTCCCACAGCAGTTCGCCGGGGCGCGGCGCCAGGCGCGCCAGCGTCACGGCGCGCACGTCTCGCTTGGTCAACTGGCCGTCGTGGCGATAGGCGCTGTCCGGCAGACCGGGGGTGAGCGGCAGACCCGTCTCCCCGGTCTCGCTCAGGACCTCGATGGCCACCAGGTTGAGCGCCGCCGCTTCCGCCAGCGACCAGTCCTGGGCGCGACCGGCGATCCGGCGCTCCAGAGGACCGCCCAGGTGCTCCAGCACCTGCAGCTGGCTGGCGCCAAAGCCCTGTTCCACCAGCAACGCGGCCAGGGCCGCAGGGCTGTGGCCGTCGTTGCTCAATACCAGCAGGCGGGCGCCCGGGTGCAGATGGCGCACCACGGCGGCGAGGGGGCGGGCCACCACCGACAGCAGGGTGACGTCCTGCAGCGGCCAGCCGAGGCGAGCCGCGGCCAGGGAATAGGAGGAGGGCGCCGGCAGCACCTGCAGCTCGTCGGCCGACAGCTGGCGCGAAAGGCTTGCGCCGACGCCGAACAGCATGGGATCGCCGCTGGCCAGCACGCAGACCGGGGTGCCGCGACGGTCCAGGACCGGGGCCAGGGCGAAGGGCTGCGGCCAGGGCTCGCGGGTGGCGCGGATGCAGGGTGGCAGCAGCGCCAGCTGGCGCGGACCGCCGATGACCACCCCCGCCTCCAGCAGGGCGCGGCGGGCCTGCTTGCCGAGGCCGGGGTAGCCGTCTTCGCCGATACCCACCACGGTCAGCCAGGGGATCATGAACACACCTCATCGAACGTCAGCCGACCGGGCGTTTTCAAGGGGTCGGGCAAAGCGGGCATAATAACGTCTTTCCCCGTTCAGCCCGACCTTCCGCCGTGAATCCTCCGTCTCCTTCCGCCCTCGTCCCGCGGCCTTCGGCCTGTCCGGGGCTGCTGCGCATCGTGCCCGCGCGCGATGGCGGCCTGTGCCGGGTGAAGTTGCCGGGGGGCCGGCTGACGTCAGCCCAGGCGCGGGCCATCGCCGCCGCCAGCACGCGCTGGGCGAGCGGGGTTCTGGAGCTGACCAACAGGGCCAACCTGCAATTGCGTGGTGTACGCGCGGACGGTGCCGCTGCCCTGGTGGCCGAGCTGCAGGCCGCCGACCTCGGTCCCAGCGATCCCGCCGCCGATGACGTGCGCAATCTGCTGCTCAGCCCGTCTGCCGGCAGGGATCCGCAGCAGCTGCGCGACGTTCGCCCCCTGGCCGCCGAATTGCTCGCCCTGCTGGAAGGCGACCGCCGCCTGCATGGGCTGTCGGCCAAGTTCGCTCTGCAACTGGACGGCGGCGAAGCCCTGGCCCGGCTCGACCATCCCCATGATGTCTGGCTGTCGGCGCGCGCCGAGGGCTATGTCCTTGGCCTGGCCGGTACCCCGCTGGATATTCCAGTTGGACTGATCGCCCCGGGTCAGGAGGTAGCGACCGTCGCCCGGTTGCTGCATCGCTTCCTCGACCTCGCCGGTCCCGAGCAGCACCGCATGCGCCAGCTGCTGGCGCAGCGTACGCTCGCGGAGCTGCTGGCGGAACTGGACCTGCTACCGGTACCGCCCAGCCTGCGCGCGCCGGCCGACGCCGCGCTGCGCCTGGGTAGCCATCAGCAGCGCCAAGCCGGCCTCCACTGGATCGGCGCCCAGCCCGCCCTGGGGCGACTGCCCGCCAAGAGCCTGGCCACGGTCGCCGACTTGGCCGAACACCACGGCAATGGCGACCTGCACCTCACCCCCTGGCAGGGCCTGCTGCTGCCCGATGTGCCGGTCGACCAAGCCCCCGAGCTACTCGCCGCGCTGGCCGCCCTGGAGCTGACCACCGATCCCGCCGCGCCCCTGGGCCGGCTGGTCGCCTGTACCGGCAGCCAGGGCTGCGCCAAGGGCCAGGCCGACACGAAGGGCGATGCCCTGCGCCTGGCCGAGCAACTGCCGGCAGACGTGGAAGTGCACCTCTCCGGTTGCCCGCGCAGTTGCGCCCTGGCCGGTCAAGCGCCCCACACGCTCTTGGCGGTGGCCCCCGGTCGCTATGACCTCTTCGTGCGCGACGCCACCCAGCCCGGTCCGGGCCGGCGGCGCGCCACCCATTTGTCCCTCGACGAGGCCGCCGCCTGGCTGGCCCGGAGTCCCAGTGATGCTTGAATACGAACGCGACGGCCAGGCGATCTATCGCCAATCCTTCGCCACCATCCGCGCCGAGGCCGATCTCTCGGCCATCCCCGCCGACCTGGAAAAGCTCGCCGTGCGGGTGATCCACGCCTGCGGCATGGTCGACGTGGTCCAGGACCTGGCCTTTTCCCCGGGGGCCGGGGCGGCCGGGCGCGCGGCGCTGGCGGCCGGCGCGCCCATCCTCTGCGATGCGCGCATGGTCGCCGAGGGCGTCACCCGTACCCGCTTGCCAGCGAATAATCAGGTGATCTGCACCCTGCACGACGAGGGCATCCGCGAGCTGGCCTTGGCCCAGGGCAACACCCGCTCGGCGGTGGCCCTGGAGCGCTGGCGGCCGCACCTGGCCGGCAGCGTGGTGGTGATCGGCAATGCCCCCACCGCGCTGTTCTATCTGCTGGAAATGCTCGACGCCGGGGCGCCCAGGCCGGCGCTGATCCTCGGCATGCCGGTGGGCTTCGTCGGGGCGATGGAGTCCAAGGACGCCCTGGCCGCCGACAGCCGCGGCGTACCCTATGTCATCGTCCGCGGCCGGCGGGGCGGCAGTGCCATGGCCGCCGCGGCGGTCAACGCCCTGGCCACGGAGGTGGAGTGATGGCAGGCCGCCTGCTCGGCCTGGGCGTCGGCCCCGGCGATCCGGAACTCATCACCCTCAAGGCCCTGCGCCTGCTGCAGGGCGCGCCGGTGGTGGCCTATTTCGTCGCCAAGGCCAAGGCCAACGCGGGCCAGGGCGGCAATGCCTATGGCGTCATCGAGGGCTATCTGCTGGACGGCCAGCAGCGCCTGCCGCTGGTCTATCCGGTGACCACCGAGAAGCTGGCACCGCCGCTGTCCTACGAGACGGTGATCGCCGACTTCTACGACACCGCCGCCGCCCAGGTGGCCGACCATCTGGACGCCGGCCGCGACGTGGCGGTGATCTGCGAGGGCGATCCCTTCTTCTACGGCTCCTACATGTACCTGCACGACCGCCTGGCCGAGCGCTACGAGGCCCAGGTGGTGCCGGGGGTCTGCTCCATGCTCGGCGGCGTGGCCATGCTCGGCCTGCCGCTGGTCTATCGCAACCAGACCCTGACGGTGCTCTCCGGTGTGCTCTCCGCGGAAGAACTCAAGGCGCGCCTGGCCAGCGCCGACGCCGCCGTGGTGATGAAGCTCGGCCGCAACTTCGAGAAGGTGCGCCAGGTGCTGCGTGAGCTGGGTCTGGACGAGCGCGCCCGCTACATCGAGCGCGCCACCATGGACAATCAGCGCATCGTCGCGCTGGACGCCGTCGACCCCATGGCCTCGCCGTATTTCTCGCTGGTGGTGGTGCCGGGGGTGAAATGGAAGGGTTGAGCCCGGCCATCGTCATCCTCGGTCCCGGCGCCCTGGCCACCGCCCGCCGCTTGCAGGCCGGCCTGCCGGGCAGCCTGGTGCACGGCCTGGCCGGGCGGGTCGAGGGCGACGTCAGCTATACGAACTTTGGCGATCATCTGCGCGAGCTCTATCGGCAACAGCGCCCGCTGCTGGTTCTCTGCGCCGCCGGCATCGTCATCCGCAGCCTGGCGTCCTTGCTGGACGACAAGACCGCCGAGCCGCCCGTGCTGGCCGTGGCCGAGGACGGCAGCGCCGTGGTGCCGCTGCTGGGCGGCCTGGCCGGTGCCAATCGCCTGGCCCGTCAGCTGGGTACGCTGCTGAACGTGGCCCCGGCCATCACCACCAGTGGCGAACTGAGATTCAGCACCTGCCTGCTCGATCCGCCGGCCGGCTATGCCCTGGCCGATGTCGACGTGGCCAAGCACCGGGTGGCCGATCTGCTGGCCGGCGCCCCGGTACGCATCGAGGGCGAGGCGCCCTGGCTGGATGAGGTGCCCCTGGCCCGCGATCCCGCGGCGCGGCAGCGTATCCTGGTCTCGCCACTGGCCAGCGCTGACGACCACACCCTGCTGATCCATCCCCGCGCCGTGCTGGTGGCGGCACGCGCCGATGCCACCGCCGCCGCCGTCACCGCGCTGCTCGCCAGCGCCGGCTATGCGCCGGGCGCCGTGGCGCTGCTGCTGGCGCGGGCGGAAGACATGGCCGCGCCCGGCCTCGCCGAGCTGAGCCAGACGCTGGCCGTACCCCTGAGATTCGTCGACGCCCGCACCCCGGACTTCGCCCGGGCGTCGGTGGCGCGGGCCCAGGCCCAGGGTCTCGCCCTGCACCTGCATGACCGGCCGCTGGACGCCGATGACCTCGGCCAGCGCCGTGGGCGCCTCAGCGTGGTGGGTCTCGGCCCCGGCGCGGCGGAGCTCATGGCACCGGTGGTGCGCCGCGCCCTGGACCAGGCCCAGGACGTGCTCGGCTACGCCACCTACGTGCAGATGGCCGGTCCCTTGCGCCCGGATCAGTTGGCCCATGCCAGCGACAACCGCGAAGAATTGCAGCGCGCCCGCCACGCCTTCGAACTGGCCGCCAGCGGTCGCCAGGTGGTCATGGTGTCGTCCGGCGATCCGGGCGTCTTCGCCATGGCCGCCGCGGTGCTCGAGGTGCTGGAAGGCGCCGACGATCCGCGCTGGGCGGCGGTGGAGCTGGAGATCCTCCCGGGCATCACCGCGGCCATGGCCAGCGCCGCCCTGGCCGGCGCGCCCCTGGGCCACGACTTCTGCCTGATCTCCCTGTCCGACAACCTCAAGCCCTGGGCGGTGATCGAGCAGCGCCTGCGCCAGGCCGCCGCGGCGGACCTGGCCATGGCCTTCTACAACCCCATCTCCAAGGCCCGGCCGCATCAGCTGGAGCGGGCGCTGGACGTCCTGCGCAGCTGCCGTCCGGCGAACACCCCGGTGATCCTCGGCCGCGACGTCGGGCGTCCCGGTGGCGGTCTCGAATACACCAGCCTCGGCGCGCTGCGCAGCGACATGGTGGATTCACGCACCCTGGTGATCCTCGGCTCCAGCCATACCCGGCGTTTCCCGCGGGCCGATGGCGGCGAGTGGGTCTATACGCCGCGCTGGTACGATCCGGAATTGTTATAAAGTAACATTTAGTGCTTGAATCCTGGTCGCCGCTGGCTCACCCTCGGCGACCTTCCTGTTCCCTGGCGGGAAGCCGGTGCAACTCCGGTGCGGTCGCGCCACTGTGAGCTTCGCGAGAAGCGAGCCAGACCTTGCCAGGGGCTACCCAACATCCACAAGGGACGCGTCATCCCAAGGAGAGTCCATGTTTCGCCGTCTTCTGCCGCCGCTCGCCGCCGGCCTGTTGTCCGCTGCCTCTCTCACCACCCAGGCGGCCACCGCCTATCCGCTGACCGTGCACAACTGCGGTCGTGAACTGGTCTTCGAGCGCGCGCCCCAGCGGCTGGTCAGCCTCGGTCAGGCCAGCACCGAGTTGCTCTTGCGCCTGGGCGTGGGCGCGCGGCTGGTGGGCACCGGCGTCTGGTTCGGCGGCTTGCCCGCGGACCTGCAGGCGGCGGGCAAGGGCATTCCGCGGCTGGCCGACAACGCCCCCAGCTTCGAGGCCGTGGTCGGCACCCGGCCGGACCTGGTGGCGGCCCAGTACACCTATCACGTCGGCCCCGGTGGCGAGGTGGCGGACTTCCCGCGCTTCGCCAAGCTGGGCATCGCCGCCTATGTGGCGCCCAGCGATTGCGAAGGCAAGGCGGTGACCGCCGATTCCAACAGCGATGGCAGCCGCAGCGCGCCCTTCGACATGCAGCTGGTGACCCGTGAAGCCCGCGAGCTGGCGGCCATCCTCGATGTGCAGCCGGCCGGCGAGCGCCTGGTCGCCGACCTGGACCGCCGTATCGGCGCCGCGGGCGAGCAGGCCAAAGCCGCCGGGGTGCAGGGCCGCTCGGTGCTGTTCTGGTTTTCCAGTCCGCGGCTGGAAGGGGATCCCTGGGTCGCCGGCAACCTCGGTGCGCCGGCCTGGATCGCCCGGGCCCTGGGGCTGCGCAACGTGGTCGACAGCGCCGAGGAATGGCCGGCGGTGAGCTGGGAGCGCATCGCCAGCCTGGACCCTGACTATATCGTCGTGGCGCGCATGGACCGGCGTCTCTACCCGGCCGATGACGTGGACAAGAAGCTGGCCTTCCTGCGCAGCGATCCCCTGACCCGCGAATTGCGCGCGGTACGCGAGAATCATCTGCTGGTGGTGGACGCCCCGACCCTCAATCCCTCGCTGCGGGTGGTGGACAGCGTCGAGACCCTGGCCAGCGACCTGGCCAAGCCCAAACCATGAGCCTGCCCCTGGCGGCCGAAGGCGCCCGGCCCTGGCGCTGGCTGCTGGGCCTGGCCGCGGTGCTGGCGCTGGCGGCGAGCGTGGTGCTGGCGGCGTCCTTCGGCGAGATGCCCATCGCGCCCCTGACCAGTCTGCAGGCCATCGCCAATGGCCTCGGCCTGGGGCCCTATCCGGTGGAGCGCATTGTCCAGGGCATCGTCTGGGAATACCGCTTCAGCCGCGCCCTGGTGGCGGCCTGCTGCGGCGCGGGCCTGGCGGTGTCCGGCGCCATCCTCCAGGCGCTGCTGCGCAACGCCCTGGCCGAACCCTATGTGCTGGGACTGTCGGCCGGAGCCTCCACCGGCGCAGTGCTGGTAATGCTGCTGGGCGTCGGCGGCGGGGTGCTCGGGGTCTCCCTGGGCGCCTTTCTCGGCGCCCTGCTGGCCTTCACCGTGGTGCTGCCCTTTCTCGGCAGTGGCGGCAGCACCCGCATCATTCTCGCCGGGGTCGCCGCCTCCCAGCTGTTCAACGCCCTGACCGCCTATATCGTCGCCACCGCGGCCAATGCCGAGCAGGCGCGTAGCGTCATGTTCTGGCTACTTGGCAGCCTGTCCGGGGTGCGCTGGCCGGATGTCTGGCTGGCCGGCGCCGTGGTCCTGGGTGGCCTGCTGGTCTGCCTCGCCTGCGCCCGGGCGCTGGACGCCTTCGCCTTCGGCGAGGACGCCGCCGCCAGCCTGGGGGTAGCGGTGGGACCGCTGCGCCTGCTGCTCCTGGCGGTCACCGGCCTGATCACCGCCTGCCTGGTCAGCCTGGTAGGGGCGGTGGGTTTCGTCGGCCTGGTGATTCCCCATGTGGCGCGCTTCCTGGTGGGCCCCGGCCATGGTCGCCTGCTGCCCACCTGCGCCCTGATCGGCGCGCTGTTCATGGTGCTGGCCGATATCGTCGCCCGTACCCTGGTGGCCAAGCAGACCCTGCCCATCGGCGTGGTCACCGCCCTGGTGGGTGCCCCGGCCTTCGCCTTCATCCTCTATCGCGCACGGGAGGTCCGATGAGCCTCGCTGCGCGCGACGTGGCCTGGAGCGCCGGCGGGCAGCCGATCCTCGCCGGGGTAACCCTCGCGGTGCCGCCGGGCGGGGTGCTCGGACTGCTCGGCCCCAATGGCTCGGGCAAGTCCAGTCTGCTGCGGCTGCTGGCCGGGCTGCGGCGGCCGGAGGAGGGTAGGGTCAGTCTGGACGGGACGCCGCTGGCCGAGTTGCGCCGGCGCGACCTGGCGCGCCGGGTCGCCCTGGTGGAGCAGCAGGCCGGTACCGAAGCCGATCTCTCGGTGGCCGAGGTGGTGCGCCTGGGGCGCACGCCCCATCGCGGCCTGCTCGATGCCTGGAGCGCGCGCGACGCCGAGGTTTGCCAGCGCGCCCTGGCCCAGGTCGGCCTGGTCGACAAGGCGGCACGGCGCTGGCACAGCCTCTCCGGCGGCGAGCGCCAGCGCGCCCAGATCGCCCGCGCCCTGGCCCAGGAGCCCAGCGAACTGCTGCTGGACGAACCCACCAACCACCTCGATATCCAGCACCAGCTCGAGATCCTCGACCTGGTCCGCCGCCTGCCGGCGACCTGCGTGCTGGCCATCCACGATCTCAACCTGGCCGCGCTGTTCTGCGATCGCCTGGCGGTGCTGCGCGACGGCCGCCTGGTCGCCGAAGGCGCCCCCGGCGAGGTGCTGACGGCCGCGCTGATCCAGCAGGTCTGGGGGGTGAGGGCGCAGGTGACGCTGGACGGTCCCGACGGTCGGCCGTCGATCCGCTATCGACTGGGCTGAAGGCGCCGCACCGGGCCGGCCCGTTCTTCGATCGCCTGCCTGAGCTGCTGGCGGCCGCCCAGCCAGAAGACGGCTTCGGTGGCGATGAACAGCGGGCCGATGGCCAGGCCGGCCAGGTCGTCGAGAAAGGCCGGCTTGCGCCCCTCGTAGTGGTGGCCGACGAACTGGATGGCCCATCCGATCAGGAACAGACCCAGCCCCCAGGCCAGCCAGACACCCCTGGTCTGGGCCGCCAGCGCGGCGCCCAGCCAGAGGGCGAGCGCGAGCAGAACGCTCATCAGCAGCCCCAGCGGCCGATCCAGGCGCAGATAGAAGAGCGCCACCGCACCGGCCACCGGCACCGCGGGTGACAGCGGCCAGCCGGCCAGGCTGAAGACCGGTCGGGAAAGCAGGATGGCCACCGCCAGCACGATCAGCAGGATGCCGGGGAAGTGGCTGGCGATATTGCGCGGATCGCGGTGGTAGCTCGCGTACTGGCTGAGATGATCTTCCAGGGTCTTCATCGACAGGCATCCAGGCGGCTGGGCGGGAAGCCTCAGCATGCACCTGGAGGCCCCTGCGCGTCTGCGGGTGTCGGCAGAAATGCGATTGCGATAATCGCCCCCTCGCTCGATAATCGATCAAAAGCCTGCCGAGGATAGGGTCGATGGACGATAACCGCACCGCTCACGCCACCGGCCTGCCGCCACTGGCCGCGCCGCCCATCATCGCCTCGCCGGCCAAGCGCATCGAAGCCTTCACCGGCGACCCGAATTTCATGACCTCCCTGGCCCGCGGCCTGGCGGTCATTCACGCCTTCCAGGAGCGCAAGCGCCAGCTGACCATCGCCCAGATCAGCCATCGCACCGAGATCCCTCGCGCCGCGGTGCGTCGCTGCCTGCACACCCTGATGAAGCTGGGCTATGTCACCACCGATGGGCGCACCTATTCGCTGCTGCCCAAGGTGCTGACCCTGGGGCACGCCTATCTGTCGTCGACACCCCTGGCGGTCACCGCCCAGCCGGTGCTCGATCGCCTCAGCGAGCAACTGCACGAAGCCTGCTCCATGGCCACCCTGGAAGGCGACGAGATCCTCTACATCGCCCGCTCGGCCACGCCGCAGCGGCTGATCTCGGTGGACCTCAGCGTCGGTAGCCGGCTGCCGGCCTATTGCACCTCCATGGGCCGCATCCTGCTCGCCGCCCTGGACGATGCCGCCCTGCACGACTACCTGGAACACGCCGACCTCCAGGCCAAGACCAGCCGTACCCTCTATCAGCCGCCGGCGCTCATCGAGTGCCTGGGCCAGGTGCGCCAGCAGGGCTACGTCATCGTCGACCAGGAGCTGGAGGTGGGGCTGAGATCCCTGGCGGTGCCCCTGAGAGACGCCGCCGGCCAGGTGCTGGCGTCGCTCAACGTCGGCACCCACGCCAGTCGGGTCAGTCGCCAGGAACTGGAGACGCGCTTCCTGCCGGTGCTCCTGGCGGCCAGCCAGGAATTGAGCACCCGGTTGTTTCACTAGCGAATCCGGTCGATTATCGGCCATATTGCCGATAATCGAATTGTCAGCTGTCTGGGGTTGGGCTTAACGTCGGCGCAGTGGCGCAACACGCCGATAACAACAACACGAGCAGACCACCATGACGCACACCCTCGCGGGCGCCGTGCCCCTGGCCGATTCCTCGGCCACGGCGACAGCCGGCACCCTGGACGTCCAGCAGTTCATCAATCGCCAGGCGCTGTCCGCCTACCAGTGGCGCATCGTCGCCCTGTGCTTTCTCATCGTCTTTCTCGACGGCCTCGACACCGCGGCCATGGGCTTCATCGCCCCGGCGCTGTCGGTGGAATGGGGCATCCCGCGGGCCAGCCTGGGGCCGGTGATGAGCGCCGCGCTGGGCGGCATGGTCTTTGGCGCCCTGGGTTCCGGGCCGCTGGCCGATCGCTTCGGTCGCAAGGGCGTGCTGGTGGTCGCCACCTTCATCTTTGGCGGCTTCAGCCTGCTGTCGGCCTTCAGCAGCAACCTCGAACAGCTGGTGATCCTGAGATTCCTCACCGGGCTGGGCCTGGGCGCCGCCATGCCCAATGCCACCACGCTGCTCTCGGAATACACCCCCGAGCGCCTCAAGTCGCTGCTGGTGACCAGCATGTTCTGCGGCTTCAATCTGGGCATGGCCGGCGGCGGCTTCGTCTCGGCCTGGATGATCCCGGCCTACGGCTGGCACAGCCTGCTGGTGCTGGGCGGCGTGCTGCCCCTGGCGCTGGCCGTGGTGCTGCTGCTCTGGCTGCCGGAATCGGCGCGTTATCTGGTGGTGCACGGCAAGAGCGCCGAGCGCATCCGCCGGGTGCTGGCACCCATCGGCCGCGAAGCCGCCGAGGCGCGGCACTTCGTGGTGCCCGAGCAGAAGTCGGTCAAGACCGGCAACGTCTTCGCGGTGATCTTCAACCGCAGCTACAGCGCCGGCACCCTGCTGCTGTGGCTGACCTATTTCATGGGCCTGGTGATCGTCTACCTGCTCACCAGCTGGCTGCCGACGTTGATGCGCGACGCCGGCGCCAGCCTGGAGCAGGCCGCCCTGATCGGCGCGCTGTTCCAGTTCGGCGGGGTGCTCAGCGCGGTGTTCGTCGGCTGGGCCATGGACAGGTTCAATCCGCACAAGGTGATCGGCCTGTTCTATGTCCTGGCGGGCGTCTTCGCCTATTGCGTCGGCCAGAGCCTGGGCCAGGTCGCCCTGGTCGCCACCCTGGTGCTGGTGGCCGGCATGTGCATCAACGGCGCCCAGTCGGCCATGCCCTCGCTGGCGGCGCGTTACTACCCGACCCACGGCCGCGCCACCGGGGTGTCTTGGATGCTCGGCATCGGCCGCTTCGGCGCCATCACCGGCGCCTGGATGGGCGCGACCCTGCTGGGCCTGGGCTGGACCTTCACCCAGGTGCTCACCGCGCTGCTCCTGCCGGCGGGTCTCGCGGCCTTGGCGGTGCTGATCAAGGGGGTGGTCAGTCACGCCGACGCGACCTGAGAGCCCGCTCCTAATCTGCTGCGCGTCGGCCAAACTGCGTTGAAAAGGCCCTGGGTCGCCAGCCCGGTCGGAATGCTCATTTACCGTGGCTAACTCCGTTTCCTAGGGCCTTCGCCTTGTTTAGCTCTAGCTCGCGAGATTATAAGCGGGCTCTGGGAGCGTGGCGGGCGCTAGGCGCAGGCGCTGCCACCGCGTAAAGTTGCACCCTTTGCATGCTCCGCAGTCACCCGTCTAGAGCGGGTGCAGACGTCCAAGGGGTTCCATGAAAGGTTTCGCTCGCAGCGGGCAGTGGGCTGTCCGGCTGGTAACGCTTATCGCTTGCTTTCTGATTGCACCGGCCTTTGCCGAGACCCGGCAGGTGACCGACGTCCTCGGGCGCACGGTGACCATCGAGGCGCCGGCCAAGCGGGTGGTGCTGGGCTTCCACTATGGCGACTACCTGGCGGTCGGTGGCGAGCAGGCCTTCGACGCCGTGGTCGGTGTCTCCCGTGGCGCCTGGGAGCGCAAGGTGCCGGCCAACTGGGCGCTCAACGTCGCCCACCGACCTTCCCTGGCCAGCCTTCCCGATGTGGGCGAGACGGAAAACAACAGTTTCTCCGTGGAAAAGGTGCTCGCCCTCAAGCCGGATCTGGTGGTCCTGGCCGCCTGGCAATTCCAGGCGCTGGACAGCGAGGTCAAGCGCCTGGAACAGCTCGGCATCCCGGTGGTGGCGATCGACTACAACGCCCAGACCCTGGAGCGCCACCTGGCGTCCACCCGCCTGCTCGGGGTGATCACCGGCCAGGAGGCGCGCGCCAACGAGCTGGCCGACTTCTACGCCAAGGTGGTGCAGGACATCCAGACCCGCATCGCGGCGGCTCATCGCCCGAAACCGCGGGTCTATGCCGAGTTCGGCAACAAGGGCCCGGCCGAATACTCCTTCACCTATGGCCGCAACATGTGGGGCGCCATGGTGACCCTGGCCGGTGGCGACAACATCGCCGCGCCCTTCATCCAGTGGTGGGGGGTGATGAATCCGGAGCAGGTGCTCCTGGCCCAGCCGGAGGTCATCTTCATCTCCGGGCGCGAGGACAACAGCAATCCCTCCGCCTTGCCCATGGGCCCCGGGGTCACCGCCGACGACGCCCGCAGCCACCTGCGCGCCTTCATGCAGCGACCGGGCTGGGCCAATCTGCCGGCGATCCGCGACGGGCGTCTCTATGGCGTCTACCAAGGCGCCTCGCGCAGCCTGGAAGACTTCGCCATGCTGCAATTCATCGCCAAGCAGCTCTATCCGGATCTGTTCCAGGACGTGGATCCGATGGCCAACTACCGCGAGTACTACCGCCGCTACATGCCGATCCAGCCCGAGGGCACCTTTGCCATAGGCCTGACGCCATGAGCGAGGCCGCGAACGCCAGCCACGGCAACGCCATCGCCGAGCAACGCGCCCGCGAGCGCCGCCGCTGGCGGGCCTGCGGGGTGTTTCTGCTGCTGACCCTGGCGGGTCTGGTGCTGGACATCGCCACCGGGCCGTCGCTGCTCTCGCCGCTGGAAGTGCTCAAGTCGCTGACCGGGCTCGGCGAGCGGCAGCCGATGACCGACGCCATCGTCCGCGACCTGCGCCTGCCGGTGGCGTTGATGGCCCTGGCGGTGGGCGCCGCCCTCGGTGCGGGCGGGGCGCAGATGCAGACGCTGCTCAACAACCCCATGGCCAGCCCCTACACCCTGGGCATGGCAGCCGCCGCCGGTTGTGGCGCCGCCCTCAGCCTGGCGCTGGGCAGCTTCGGCCTGGGTGCGCTGATCGGGGTGCCGCTGGGCGCCTTCGCCTTCGCCATGCTGGCGGCGCTGTTTCTCTTCGCCCTGGCCTCGCTCAAGCGCACCGGCAGCGACACCATCATCCTCGGCGGCATCGCCCTGCTGTTCCTCTTCCAGTCGCTGCTGTCGCTGGTGCAATTCCTCTCCTCGCCGGAGCTGTCGCAGCAGATCCTTTTCTGGCTGTTCGGCAGCCTCGGTCGCGCCACCTGGACCACCCTGGCCATCGTCGCCGGGGTGACCCTACTGTGCTGCCTCCTGCTCCTGCGCGATGCCTGGAAGCTGGCCGCCCTGCGGCTGGGCGAGGCACGGGCCGAGAGCCTCGGCGTAAATATCCGCCGGCTGCGCCTCAAGGTGCTGATCCTGGTGGCGGTGATGACCGCCACGGCCACCAGCTTCGTCGGGGTGATCGGCTTCGTCGGCCTGGTCGCGCCCCATATCGCCCGCTGGCAGGTGGGCGAGGATCAGCGCTTCCTGCTGCCACTGTCGGCGATCTGCGGCGCCCTGATGCTATCCTTCGCCTCGGTGCTGTCCAAGTCGATCCTGCCCGGGGCGCTGTTTCCGGTGGGCATCGTTACCGCCATCGTCGGGGTGCCCTTTCTGCTCTGGCTCATCTTCGCCCCCCGCAGGTCCAGCCCATGATCCGCCTCCAGGACCTCGCGCTGAAGCGCGGCGACCGCACCGTCATCTCCGGACTCTGCACCGAGCTGCACGCGGGGCAGGTGCATGTGATCCTCGGCCCCAATGGCACCGGCAAGACCACCCTGCTGCGCGCCCTGGCCGGTGATCTGCCGCTGGCGGCCGGCCAGATCGAGCGCGGCGCCAGGCGGCTGGTGGCGGGGGCTTCGCTGCGCAGTCAGCGGGACGGCTGGCGCCAGGGCGTGGCCTACATGCCCCAGGATTCCCATGCCGAGGCGGCGCTGTCGGTGCTGGAGACGGTGGCCATGGGCAGCCTGGAACGGCTGACCCTGCACCTGGACGATGAGCTGCTGGAACGGGCGCTGGGCAAGCTCGACGAGGTGGGCATCGGCCATCTGGCCTCGCGCCAGCTGGGCGCCCTGAGTGGCGGTCAGCGGCAACTGGTGTTCTTTGCCCAGGTGCTGATGCGCGAACCCGAGGTGATGCTGCTGGACGAACCGGTCAGCGCCCTGGATCTGCGGCACCAGATCAACCTGCTCGATCGCGTGCGCCACGAAACCCGCCTGCACCAGCGGGTGACCGTGGTGGTGCTGCACGACCTCAACCTGGCCTGCCAGTACGCCGATTCGCTGCTGGTGCTGGTCAACGGTGGCCTGCTGGCCGCCGGCCGACCCGCCGCCATCGTCACCGCCGACCTGCTGGAAGCCACCTACGGCGTGGCGGTGGACATCCTCCACGACCGCCAGGGCCGCCCGGTGGTGCAGCCGCTGACCGGTCAGGCCTTCAGCGAGGCCTGACTCTAAAGAGCCATAAAGCGGCTAACAAAACGTAGCGAGCGGCTGTCAGGCGGGTGCGCGCGGCGCGCAGGAGCCGCAGTGTACAAGCAGTACATGAGGACTCCGAGCACTGCACGCGCCCGCCTGGCGGACGCGCAGTAGTTTTGTTGGGTGCTTTTAGAAGGTGTAGGTGAAACCGGCCTGCACCGTACGCGGCTCGCCCGGATAGCTGTAGGCGTTCCAGGAGCTCTCGTCGTAGCCCTTGTTGAAGACGTTGCGCACGTCCAGGTTCAGCCGCAGGTGCTCGTCGACCTTGTAGAAGCTCAAGAGGTCGGTGACCGTGTAGCTGTCCATCGTGTAGTCGCTGGCAATGGTCTTCTGGCCTTCGCGTTCGCCCACGTACTTGAGGTTGGCGCCCAGTCCCAGGCCGCGTAGCACGCCGTCATGGAATTCGTAGACATTGAGCAGGTTGACGGCATTGCGCGGGATGTTGGTCAGGCGCGTGCCGCGGGCCAGGGTATTGTCCTTGGTGACCTCGGCATCGGTGAAGGCGTAGCCGCCGAGGATGCGCCAGTTGGGCGTCAGGTCGCCGGTCACGTTGACTTCGAAGCCGCGGCTGCGTACCTCGCCGGCGGCGACGTTGAAATTCGGATCGACGGGGTCCAGGGTCAGGACGTTTTCCTTGACCGTGTGGAAGATCGCCGTGTCGACGCTGAGGCGGCCGTCCAGCGCCGCCCACTTCATGCCCAGTTCGTAGGCCTTGCCTTCCTCGGGGTCGAAACCGCCGCCCAGGCGCGCCGCGCCGGTGTTGGGCTTGAACGACTTGGAGGCGCTGGCGTAGAGGGCCAATTCCGGGGTGAGGTCATAGCTGACGCCCAGGCGCGGGGTAACGGCGTTGTCGGCATTGGACCAGCTCTGACCACCGGCGACGAAGTTGTCGTAGTCGTGCTCGAAGCGCTCCAGGCGCACGCCACCCAGCACCTTGAAGCGCTCGGTGAGGGCGATCTGGTCCTGCACGAAGGCGGCCCAGGTCTTGAGGGTCTCGTGGTCGTGGGTGGGTGTACGGGTCAGGGCCGGGCGCGGCTGGCCAAGGACCGGATCGACCAGGTTGACCGGATAGGCGCTGACACTGCCCGGCGAGCGCTGGATGATGGAGCGGTAGTCATAGTCTTCCACCTCGATCCCGGTGATCAGGGTGTGGCCGAGGCCAAAGGTGTCGAAGCGACCGGTCAGGTTCAGCTGCAGGTCGCGATCGGTCCACTCCAGCTTGCGGTAGTTGAAGTTGCGGCCGAGGGTCACGCCGTCGGCCTGCACGCCGTTGGCTTCCACGGCATTGCCCTTGAGGCTGCCGTCGAGGTACTGGAAGCCGCCGGCAAGGGTCCAGGCGTCGTTCAACTGGTGCTCGAAGCGCAGCTGATAGGCCTCGCTGTCGTTGTGCAGCAGGTTGGTGGTGCCCTTTTCCCAGGCATTGGTGGAGCGACTGGCCTCGGCGCGCTGGGTCAGGTAGTTGGTGCGACCGCGATCCAGCGGGGCGTTGCTGCGGATGATGTCGGCCTCGAAGGTGATGAGGGTGGCGTCGGTGGCCTGCCAGCTCAGCACCGGGGCCACTTCGTAGCGCTCGTGCTCGACATCGTCGCGGAAGCTGTCGCCGCCTTCGGCGATCAGGTTGAGGCGATAGGCCAGGCGGCCGTCTTCATCCACCGGACCGGTGGTGTCCAGGGTGCCGCGCCGCAGGCCCTGGTCGGTGAACTGGCTGCCGAGGGTGGTCTTGCGCTCGCCCAGCGGCTGCTTGGTGACCACGTTGAAGGTGCCGCCCGGATCGCTGCGGCCATAGAGGGTCGCCGCCGGGCCGCGCAGGACCTCGACCCGCTCCAGGGTGGCGGCATCCGGCGCGCTGGGATAGCCGCGATTCATGGGGAAGCCGTTGCGGAAATATTCGGAGCTGGTGAAGCCGCGCACCGTGTAGCTGGTCAGGCCCTGACCGCCGAAGTTGTTGCCACGGCCGACGCCGCCGGCCTGGTCCAGCGCCTGCTGCAGGCGGGTGGCGGAGAGGTCGTCGAGGGCCTCGCGGGAGACCACGCTCACCGACTGGGGCGTCTCGTGCAGCGGGGTGTCGGTGCGGGTCGCACTGCTGGAACGCTCTGCCTTGTAGCCCTGTACCGGACCGGTGGGCGATTCGGCCGCGCCGACGATGGTGAGATCGGACAGCGCCTGGGGCGAGTCTTCCGCCTGCTCCTGGGCATGACCGGCGAGGGGGAGGGCACAGAGGGGCAGCAGATAGAGAGCAGGGACCAGCCGGCGCATTGTTATCGTCCTGGGGTTGGGGAGGCGGATTCTAGAGCGGGTTACAAAGTGGATACAACTGCGAGTCGTTACCGCCTGAGACATATTTTCATCGGGCTGGTCGGTTCGCTGGCGACGTCCGGCCCGGGTGTCCGCGCCGAGGCGCCGGCAGACGTCTACCGGACTCGCTGCGAGAGGCGGGGCCGACGCTTTTGCCGTAGCATGCCGCTCCTTTGCCGTCGTGACCGCCCATGAATACCGCCCCCCTTGCCCGCCTCTCCGAGCTCCTGCTTACCGCCCTCGCTTCGCCGCCCGCCGAGGCACGCCGACTGGTGCATGGACGTGGCCGGCTGCTGCCGGGGCTGGAGCAACTCACCGTGGACTGGCTGGAAGGCGTGGTGCGGGTGGGCCTGTTTCGCGAATTGCCCGCGGCCGAGCTGGAGGCCCTGCGCGCCACCCTGACCGCCCTGGGCGAGACCCCGGTGTGGATGGCCAGCGGTGCCCGCAGCCTGCTCTTACAGCATCGCTATCGCCTGGACGCCGCCAGCGAGGCGCTGATCGGCGCGCCGGTGGGGGAGCACGTCATCCACGAGGACGGCCTGAAGTTCGGCCTGGACCTCACCCGCCACCAGAACATGGGGCTGTTCCTCGACATGCGCCTGGGCCGCCGCTGGGTGCGCGAGCAGGCCGCCGGCCTGCGCATCCTCAATCTGTTCGCCTACACCTGCGGCTTCTCGGTGGCCGCCCTGGCCGGCGGCGCGGCCCAGGTGGTCAATCTGGACATGGCCCGCGGGCCCCTGACCCGCGGCCGCGAGAATCACCGACTCAATGGCCATGACCTGGGCAAGGTCAGCTTTCTCGGTCACGAACTGTTCAAGTCCTGGGGCAAGGTGCGCAAGCTGGGGCCCTATGACCTGGTGATCGTCGATCCGCCCAGCTTCCAGCAGGGCAGCTTCGCCCTGACCAAGGACTACGCCCGCATCCTGCGCCGCCTGCCCGAACTGCTCACCCCCGGCGGCCGGGTGCTGGCCTGCGTCAATGACCCCGGCGTGGGCGCGGATTTCCTCATCGCCGGCATGGCCCAGGAGGCCCCCGGGCTGGCCTTCGTCGAGCGCCTGGGCAATCCACCGGAATTCGCCGACGAGGATCCCGAGGGCGGCCTTAAAGTATTGGTGTTCCAGCAGAGACAAGCATCGTAGGTTGGATTGAGCGCAGCGAAGCCCAACGATGCCCGGGCTCGACCCCGTCTTGTTGGGCTTCGACGGTGGAGCCGTCTCAACCCAGCCTACGCTGGGTGCTCAACCCTGCTTCGGCAAGCGCCGATAGAGCTGCTCGACCTTTTCCCGTGCCCAGGGCGTGCGGCGCAGGAAGGTCAGGCTGGACTTGATGGAGGGCTCATGGGTGAAGCAGCGCAGCGGGATGCGCCGCCCGAGTTCTTCCCAGCCGTGATGCTCCACCAGGCGGGTGAGCAGGGCTTCGAGGGTGATCCCTTCCAGGGAGGGGCGGGGCTTGTCGGACATCGGCAGGGCTCTGGGTGAGGGCAGGGCAGTGTAGCCGTTGCGACGTCGCGCTGCGCAGCGAAGCGGTCGCCCGCCTGCGGAACGATGCTGTTCGATAATCGAACTGTTAGTCGATTATCGGATTGTTTGCGCCGATGGGGCTTTGTAGTCTGACCCCAGACCGCCGCACCGGGCGGCGCCGACAACAAAGACGCGAGTCGACAATCCATGGCCCAGATCCTGTCCCTGAGCGAAGCCATCCAGCGCTTCGTCCACGATGGCGAGACCGTCGCCCTCGAAGGCTTCACCCATCTCATTCCGACCGCCGCCGCCCACGAGCTGATCCGCCAGAATCGGCGCGACCTGACCCTGGTGCGCATGACCCCCGACCTGGTCTACGACCTGCTGATCGGTGCCGGCTGCGCCAAGCGGCTGATCTTTTCCTGGGGTGGCAACCCGGGTGTCGGCTCCCTGCACCGGCTGCGCGATGCGGTGGAAAAGGGCTGGCCGCACCCGCTGGAGATTTCCGAGCACAGCCACGCGGCCCTGGCCAATGCCTATGTCGCCGGTGCCTCCAACCTGCCGTTCGCCGTCCTGCGCGGCTACCAGGGCTCGGACCTGGCCAAGGTCAATCCGGACATCAAGTTCATCGCCTGTCCCTTCACCGGCGAAAAACTGGCTGCTGTGCCCAGCGTGCGTCCGGACGTCACCGTCATCCACGCGCAAAAGGCCGACCGCCAGGGCAACGTGCTGATCCAGGGCATCCTTGGCGTGCAGAAGGAAGCGGCCCTGGCCGCCCAGCGCTGCATCGTCACCGTGGAGGAGATCGTCGACGACCTCCAGGCACCGATGAACGCCTGCGTGCTGCCTACGTGGGCGCTCAGCGCGGTCTGCGTGGTGCCGGGCGGGGCGCATCCGTCCTATGCCCACGGCTACTACGAACGGGACAACCGCTTCTACCAGGCCTGGGATCCGATCGCCCGCGATCGCGACACCTTTACCCAGTGGATCGACACCTACATCCGCGGTACCGCGGACTTCGCCGCCTTCCAGGCGAAGCTGGCTGCGGAGGCCTGAACCATGAGCGACTTCACCACCAATGAAATGATGACCGTGGCCGCCGCGCGCCGCCTCGGCAATGGCAGCGTCTGCTTTGTCGGCATCGGCTTGCCGTCCACCGCGGCGAATCTCGCGCGCCTGACCCATGCGCCGGATGTGGTGCTGATCTACGAATCCGGTCCCATCGGCGCCAAGCCCTCGGTACTGCCGCTGTCCATCGGCGACGGCGAACTGGCCGAGACCGCCGACACCGTGGTGCCCACCGGCGAGATCTTCCGCTACTGGCTGCAGGGCGGGCGCATCGACGTCGGCTTCCTCGGCGCGGCCCAGGTCGACCGCTTCGGCAACATCAACACCACGGTGATCGGCGACTACCACCAGCCCAAGGTGCGCCTGCCGGGCGCCGGCGGCGCGCCGGAGATCGCCGGTTCGGCCAAGGAGGTGCTGATCATCCTCAAGCAGTCGCACCGCAGTTTCGTCGACAAGCTGGCCTTCATCACCTCGGTGGGCTTCGGCGAGGGCGGCGATCACCGCCAGCAACTGGGGCTGCCGGGCAAGGGCCCGACCGCCATCATCACCGACCTCTGCATCATGGAGCCGGAAGCCGGCACGAACGAATTCGTGGTGACCGCCCTGCATCCCGGGGTGACTCGCGAGCAGGTGGTGGCCGCCACCGGCTGGGCCCTCCGCTTCGCCGATCAGGTCGCCACCACCGAGGCGCCGACCGCCACCGAACTCGAGGCCTTGCGCGATCTGCAGGCCCGCACCACGGCGGCCCACGGCGGCCAGAAGGGAGGCGAGGAATGAGTCGCCCCGTCTATATCTGCGACGCCGTCCGCACCCCCATTGGCCGGCTCAACGGCGGGCTGTCCGCCGTGCGTGCCGATGACCTGGCGGCCATCCCGCTCAAGGCGCTGCAGGAACGCAATCCCCAGGTGGACTGGTCCGCCGTGGACGAGGTGTTCATGGGCTGCGCCAACCAGGCTGGCGAAGACAATCGCAACGTGGCGCGCATGGCGGTGCTGCTGGCGGGACTGCCGGAAACGGTGCCGGGCGTGACCCTCAATCGCCTCTGCGCCTCGGGCATGGAAGCGGTGGGCCAGGCCTACCGCGCCATCGCCCTGGGCGAGATGGACCTGGTGATCGCCGCCGGGGTGGAATCCATGACCCGCGCGCCCTATGTGATGGGCAAGGCCGACAGCGCCTTCGGCCGTGGCCAGAAACTGGAAGACACCACCCTGGGCTGGCGATTCGTCAATCCGGCAATGAAAGAGGCCTATGGCGTCGACAGCATGCCGGTCACCGGCGACAACGTCGCCGCCGACTATGGCGTCAGCCGCGCCGACCAGGACGCCTTCGGCCTGCGCAGCCAGCAGCGCGCCGCCGCGGCCCAGGAATCCGGTTACTACGCCGGGGAAATCGTTCCGGTGACCATCAAGGGCAAGAAGGGTGACGTGGTGGTGGAGCGCGACGAGCATCCGCGTGCGGACACCACCGCTGACGGCCTGGCCAAGCTCAAGCCGGTCAACGGCCCGGATCAGACCGTCACCGCCGGCAACGCCTCGGGCCTCAACGACGGCGCCTCGGCCATCATCCTGGCCTCGGCGGAAGCCGTTAAAAAGCACGGCCTGACCCCGCGGGCCAAGGTGCTGGGCATGGCCAGTGGCGGGGTGGCGCCGCGCATCATGGGCGTCGGCCCAACGCCGGCGGTGCGCAAGCTGCTCAAGCAACTGGACCTGACCATCGAGGCCTTCGATGTCATCGAACTCAACGAAGCCTTCGCTGCCCAGGGCCTGGCCGTGCTGCGCGAGCTGGGCGTGGCCGACGACAGTCCCAAGGTCAATCCCAACGGCGGCGCCATCGCCCTGGGTCATCCCCTGGGCATGAGCGGCAATCGCCTGGTGCTCACCGCGGTGCACCACCTGCAGAAGACCGGCGGCCGCCTGGGTCTCGCCACCATGTGCGTGGGCGTCGGCCAGGGGCTGGCGCTGGCGGTGGAGCGGGTGGATTCGGTTTAGGTTCGATGTTCCGGTCTTATCGCGGCCATGGGCCGCTCCTACAGGGTCCTGCTTTTGTAGGAGCGGCCCATGGCCGCGATAAGCCTCTCATTGCAGAGCGGCTAGGCCAGAAAATCGCCCCAGTTCCATTTCCACCATGCCCACACCCCCTGTAACCGCGTGTGTCTCTCCTGGTCCGATGGCGGTAGGCTGTCCTCCGTCCATCCATACCTATAATTAAGGATCTCCATGAGCACTCACCCGCATTACAGCTTCGAGGAGCGCAAGAAGCGCATCTTCGCCATCGTCGGCGCCTCGTCCGGCAACCTGGTGGAATGGTTCGACTTCTACGTCTACGCCTTCTGCTCCATCTACTTCGCCGCCGCCTTCTTCCCCAAGAGCGATCCCACCGTGCAGTTGCTGAGCACCGCCGGCGTCTTCGCCGCGGGCTTCCTGATGCGGCCCCTGGGCGGCTGGATCTTCGGGCGCATCGCCGACAAGTATGGCCGGCGCACCTCCATGGTCATCTCCATCCTGATGATGGGCGCCGGCTCCCTGGCCATCGCCTGCCTGCCCACCTATGCCAGCATCGGCGTCGCGGCGCCGGCCCTGCTGTTGCTCGCGCGCCTGCTGCAAGGCATCTCGGTGGGCGGTGAATACGGCACCACCGCCACCTACATGAGCGAGGTGGCGCTGCGTGGCCAGCGCGGCTTCTTCGCCTCCTTCCAGTACGTCACCCTGATCGGCGGCCAGTTGCTGGCGGTGCTGGTGGTGGTGATCCTGCAGCAGGTCTTGAGCGACGCCGACCTGCGTGCCTGGGGCTGGCGGATTCCCTTCCTGGTCGGCGCCGCTGCCGCGGTGATCTCGCTGTTCCTGCGGCGTTCGCTGGAAGAGACCACCACCGCCGAGACCCGCGCCAACAAGGAAGCCGGTACCCTGAGCGGCCTGTTCAAGCACCACAAGGCGGCCTTCTTCACCGTGCTCGGCTACACCGCCGGTGGCTCGCTGATCTTCTATACCTTCACCACCTACATGCAGAAGTACCTGGTCAACACCAGCGGCATGGATGCCAAGACCGCCAGTGCCGTGATGACCTGCGCCCTGCTGGTGTTCATGCTGATGCAACCGCTGTTCGGCATGCTCTCCGACCGCATCGGCCGGCGCGCCTCCATGCTGCTGTTCGGCGGCCTGGGTACGGTCTGCACCTGGCCGATCCTCACCGCGCTGGCCAGCGTCCAGAGTCCCTTCGTGGCCTTCCTGCTGATCTGCCTGGCCATGGCCATCATCAGCCTCTACACCTCCATCAGCGGCCTGGTGAAGGCGGAGATGTTCCCGCCGGAAGTGCGCGCCCTGGGCGTGGGCCTGTCCTATGCGGTGGCCAATGCGGTCTTTGGCGGCTCGGCGGAATTCGTCGCCCTGAGCTTCAAGACCCAGGGGCATGAAGAGGTCTTCTACATCTATGTCTCGGTGATGCTGGCGGTGGCCTTCCTGGTCAGCCTGAGATTGCCGCGGCAAGCCACCTACCTGCATCACGACCACTGAGCCCCGAGGAATCCCCATGTCCAACCTGCTGTTCGACGCCTACTTCACCCAGGCCGCCATGCGTGCGGTGTTCTGTGACCAGGGGCGACTGCAGGGCATGCTGGACTTCGAAGCGGCCTTGGCGCGCGCCGAGGCGGCGGTGGGGGTGATCCCCCAGACGGCGGTGGCGCCCATCGCCGCCGCCTGCCGCGCCGAACGCTATGACGCGGCCGAGCTGGCCCGGGCGGTGGTCAGCGCCGGCAACTCTGCCATTCCCCTGGTCAAGGCCCTGGGCCGGCAGATCGCCGCCCAGGACCCCGAGGCCGAGCGCCATGTGCACCGCGGTGCCACCAGCCAGGACGCCATGGACAGCGGCCTGGTGCTGCAAATTCGCCAGGCGCTGGACCTGCTGGACGCCGATCTGGCGCAGCTGGCCGAGGCCCTTGCCACCCAGGCCGAGCGTCATGCCGGCACCGTGCTGGCCGGCCGGACCTGGCTGCAACATGCGACGCCCGTGACCCTGGGCATGAAACTGGCCGGGGTGCTGGGCGCCATCACCCGGCACCGCCAGCGCCTGGCCGAGTTGCGGCCGCGGGTGCTGGTGCTGCAATTCGGCGGCGCCTCGGGCAGCCTGGCCGCCCTGGGCGCTGACGCCCTGCCGGTGGCCGAGGCCCTGGCCCGCGAGCTGGGGCTGAGCCTGCCGGAGCAACCCTGGCACACCCAGCGTGATCGTCTCGTCGAGGTCGGCGCCTGGCTGGGCCTGGTGGCCGGCAGCCTGGGCAAGCTGGGACGCGATCTGTCGCTGCTGATGCAGACCGAAGCCGCCGAGGTGTTCGAGCCCTCGGCGCCGGGCAAGGGCGGTTCCTCCACCATGCCGCACAAGCGCAATCCGGTCGGCGCCGCGGTGCTGATCGCCGCTGCCACCCGCGCGCCGGGACTGGTCAGCACCCTGTTTTCCGCCATGCCCCAGGAGCACGAACGTAGCCTGGGCCTCTGGCATGCCGAATGGGAAACCCTGCCGGAGCTGTTCTGCCTGGTCTCCGGTGCCCTGCAGCAGGCCCAGGCCATCGTCGCCGGGCTGGAGGTGGATGCCGCGCGCATGCAGGCCAATCTGGAGTTGACCCACGGTCTGGTGCTGGCCGAGGCGGTCAGCATCGCCCTCGCCGGACGCCTGGGGCGCGAGGCGGCCCACCACCTGGTGGAGCAGAGCTGCAAGCGCGCCGTCCAGGAGGGTCGCCATCTGCGTCTGGTGCTCGGCGATACCCCCGAGGTCACCGCCGAACTCTCCAGCGCCGAGCTGGATCGCCTGCTGGACCCCGCCCATTACCAGGGCCAGGCCCGGGCCTGGGTGGCCCGCGCCCTGGCCGAACATCGCACCCTGCCTACCCATTCCTAAACCAGAGGACTGCCTGATGCCCAGCGTACGTCTCGCCGATGGCGACCTGAACTACCGGCTGGAGGGCCCCGAGGGCGCCCCCGTGCTGATCCTGTCCAATTCCCTGGGCACCAACCTGGCCATGTGGGACGACCAGGCCGCCGCCTTCAGCGAGCGCTTTCGCCTGCTGCGCTACGACACCCGTGGTCACGGCGCCTCCCTGGTGACGCCCGGCCCCTATCGCATGGATCAGAACGGCCGTGACGTCCTGGCCCTGGCCGACGCCCTGGGTATCGACCGCTTCGCCTTCTGTGGCCTGTCCATGGGTGGCTCCATCGGCCAGTGGCTGGGCATCAACGCCCCCGAGCGGGTCACCCGTCTGGTGCTGTGCAACACCGGCGCCAAGATCGGCACCCCCGAAGTGTGGAATACCCGCATCCAGACCGTGGAAGCTGGTGGTGAGCAGGCCATGCGCGACCTGCGCGACGCCTCCATCGGCCGCTGGTTCACCCCTGACTTCGCCAGCGCTGAGCCGGATAAGGTCGACCGCATCGTCGCCATGCTCGCCGGCACCTCGCCCCAGGGTTATGCCGCCAACTGCGCGGCGGTACGCGACGCCGACTTCCGCGAGGTGCTGGACGCCATCCAGGCCCCGACGCTGATCGTCGCCGGCAGTCATGACGCCGTGACCACCCCGGCCGACGGGCGCTTCCTGCAGGAGCGCATCCCCGGCGCCGAGTACGTCGAGTTTCCCGCCGCCCACCTGTCCAACGTGCAGATGGGCACTGCCTTTACCCAGCGCGTGCTGGCCTTTCTCAGCGCCTGAAGGAGTCGATCTTGGACGAAAGAGAACGTTACGAAGCCGGCATGCAGGTCCGCCGCGCGGTGCTGGGCGACGCCCACGTCGATCGCAGCCTGGAAAAGCTGACCCCCTTCAACGAAGAATTCCAGGAGATGATCACCCGCCACGCTTGGGGCGATATCTGGACCCGCCCGGGTCTGCCGCGGCACACCCGCAGCCTGATCACCATCGCCATGCTGATCGGCATGAACCGCGAAGGCGAACTGCGCCTGCACCTGCGCGCCGCCCGCAGCAACGGGGTGACGCGGGAGGAGATCAAGGAGCTGATCATGCAGAGCGCCATCTACTGCGGCATCCCGGCGGCCAATGCCACCTTCCATCTGGCGGAGGCGGTATGGGGTGAGTTGGGGGTGGAGTCGCTGGAGGGGTGAGTTTCCCCCCTTTGGCCCCTGTTTGGATGATGCCCGCCGGGTTGGATTCGGCGGGCGTTGGTTGTTGGGCGTAGGTTGGGTTGAGCGTTAGCGAAGCCCAACGCCTGTGCTATTGGGTGCCAGGGCTGGTTATCGAGTGCTTTGAAGGTTCTTGTTTCGCCCACCCGGGCGACTCACTTTTTGCAGTCGCCAAAAAAGTAAGCAAAAACGCTTGCCCCGACCATCCGGCCCTCCGCTTCGCTCCGGGTCCGCTCACACCAGTGCCGTTCCGGGGTCGGTCCAGATGGGCCGTCCCTGGCCCACTGGACCTCTCGCCGCATCCCTGCGGCTCGACCCACTCCACGACGCTGGCGTTCGCCCTGCTGAACGGGGCGATTCACGCGCCTGATGCCTTGGGTGCAAACCGGTAGGGTGGACAACGGCGTAGCCTTGTCCACGTGTTAAGCGTTACTCCCTAAGTGGAAAACGCTGCGCGGTTTTCCACGCTACGAATCTTCTGAATACGTAAGCCTCAGGCTGGCGCTCCGTCCCCGTCAGTGAGGCCGAACTGTTGGGGTGTGCTTTCTTTTGCTTACTTTTCTTTGCACCGGGCGGCGATCCGCAAGCAAAGAAAAGTGAGTCGCCGGCCAGGCGAAACCAGGGGCATCAGCAGAACTCAATAAACAGCCAGGGCACCTGCACGGCGCGCAGTTCAAGGCTGAAATCATGCCCTTATCGCGGTCATGGACCGCTCCTACAGCAGGAGTTTGAAACTGTAGGAGCGGTCCATGACCGCGATAGGGCAGTCGCTCTGTACGAAGGCAGCCCTGCCCAGCCACAGGGCCTCAGGCCCCTTACTTGGTCACTACCCGCGTAATCCGGTCCCCCTCGGCATCATCCTGCCCCTTGGCCTTGTTGACCGCGTAGACCACGCCCTTGCCATCCACCACCGCGTGGTTGGGGTAGGTGCCCAGTTCCAGGTTGGCCTTGATGGTGCCGTCCGGATCGACCACGGTCAGGGTGCCGGCGCCGCGGTTGGTCACGTAGGCCAGGCGCTTGACCGGGTCGAAGGCCACGTTCAGCGCTCCGGCGCCGGTGGTGACGTTGTGCAGGGTCTTGCCGGTCTTGGCGTCGACGATCAGCAGGTTGTCGCTGCCCTGGGCGGTGATGAACAGGCGATCGGTCTGGGGATCGTGGGCCACGCCCATGGGGGTCTTGGCGCCCTGGATCGGGAAGACCTTCTCGACCTGCTCGGTCTTGGCGTCGATCACCGCGGCTTCGTTGGTCTTCAGGCTGACGGCGTAGAGCTTGTGCACCGCCGGGTCCAGGTGCATGCCGACCACGGCGAACTGCTCGCCGCGCACGCCCGATTCGATGGCGATGTGCTTGCGCACGGCCGGGGTCTTGGCGTCGAAGCTGACGATGTCCGGGGTCATGGCCGCCGAGGCGAAGGCGCGGTCGAGTTTCTCGTCGACCACCACCGTGTGGGCATGGGGCACGAGGCCGGGTTCGAATTGCTTGACCAGGCCCAGGTCGCTCTGGCGATAGACCGTCACGGTGTTCTGCCGGGTATTGGTGGTCCAGACGGTGCCGTTGCGATCGTCCACGCCCACGCCGTAGACGGCGTAGACACCGGCGTCCTCGCCCGGGGCGGCGGCCGGGGTGATCTGGCGCTGGATGGACAGGTCCTTGGGGTCGAGCTTGAGCAGCTGCGAGACCTTGACCGGCGGGCGGCCCACGGCCGAGGTGACGAAGAGGGCGCCGGTCTTGGCGCTGCTGTCCACCTGGTAGAGGCCGGGGACCAGTTTGACCGCGGTGAGGCTGTAGGCCTCGGCGCCGGACAGCGGCACCACCGGCGAGACCTTGAGCGGAAAGACCGCGGCGCCCGAGGGCTGGGCGGTGCTGATGACGATGGGATGCTGGCCGGGGGCGGCGTCTTCGGGGATGCGGATGGTCGCCTTGAAATTACCCTGGGCGTCGGCCACGTAGGCGGCGTCGGGGTTGAGCGCCACGCCACCGCGCGACAGGGTGATCTGCTGACCGGGGGTGAAGCCGCGGCCGTCCAGCGCGACCTCGCTGCCGGCCAGGATGGCGGTGCCGCTGACGGGACTGGCCTTGATCTCGCCGTGGTAGTCCGGATCGGGGGCTTCGAAGCTGGAGCGCGCCTGGGCGGCCTGCCCACCCAGCGCCAGCAGGGCGGCCAGCAGGGTGACGGAAAAGACGCGCCGGCCCTTGGCCGAAGACGCTGGAGCGATGTTCATCAGGGATTCCTTGTAGCGGCGATCAAGATACCCGCGCCAGAGCGCCGGGCAGCGGAGGCCCTCCTGGGCTAGGCCATGTTAAGGCGAAAGCGAAATACTTGCATTTAGATTTGCAGGTTTTACGCGAGGTCGCTGTCCGGGGTATCGAGGGTGCGCTGCATCAGGCAGGCGCCGGCGCCATAGCCGGCCAGCTTGGCCTCGAGCGCGGCGTCGGCCGGAACCGGGTGATAGTGATGGCGCTGCCAGTAGCCGATGGCGTTGGACAGCGACACCAGTCGCCCCTGGCGCAGGCGGGCGCGTCGGGCCTGGCCCTTGGCGTGGCGATAGAGCCGCCCGGCCACGCCCTGGCCCTGGGCGGCGGGGTGCACGGCGCAGTCGTGCAGGAACCAGGTCGAGGCCGCGCCCGGCAGCTGCTCCAGGCGGGCGCCCAGCACCGGTGGCAGGCCGTCGTCCCAGGGATAGGCGATCAGATAGCCCTGCAGCCGCGCCTCGGCGTCCAGGGCCGCCCAGCAGTGTTCCGGGGCGAGCTCCAGGCGATTGGCGTAGAAGGCGTGGTCTTCGAGCAGGTCGGCGGGGTAGTTGGCCGCCTGGATGGCGAGGACGGCCGGGAGGTCGGCGGGGCGCAGCGGGCGTATCGAAGGCATGACGAGGCGGGGGAAAAGGTCCGGCCGGGCAGTATGGTCACTGCCCGGCCGGGAGGCAAACGCCTCGGAGCCGTGGGTGGTGAGTCCCGTCGCTAGCCTGCGCCTTGGCGCGGGGACCTGGATTCCAGCGGCGACCTTGGCGTGCCTGGCGCCGCCGCCGGCCCTAGGCCTTGGCGATCAGCCGCGAATTACGCTCGTTCCTGAAGTGCAGATCTTCGATCCGCTGGGTCGCGGTCTCGGCTTCCTGGCGGGCGGCGAGGATGAGGTCGTGGTGCGGGGACTTGGCGCAGACCGGGTCGGCGTTGCGGGCATCGCCGGTGAGCATGAAGGCCTGGCAGCGGCAGCCGCCGTAGTCCTTTTCCTTCTCGTCGCAGGAGCGGCAGGGCTCGGGCATCCAGTCGTAGCCGCGGTAGACGTTGAAGCCGAAGGAGTCGTACCAGATGTGCCTGAGGTCCTGCTCCTTCACGTTGGGGAAGGCGATGGGCATCTGCCGGGCGCCGTGGCAGGGCAGGGCGGTACCGTCCGGCGTGATGGTGAGGAACAGCTTGCCCCAGCCGTCCATGCAGGCCTTGGGGCGCTCTTCGTAGTAGTCCGGGGTGACGAAGATCAGCTTGCAGGGGTGGTTCTCGGCCTTGAGGCGCGCGCGGTAGTCATTGGTGATGCCTTCGGCGCGCTCCAGTTGGGCCCTTGTCGGCAGGAGACCGGCGCGATTGCGCTCGGCCCAGCCGTAGAACTGGCAGGTGGCGAGTTCGACGAAGTCGGCTTCCAGGGACAGGCAGAGGTCGATGATCTGGTCGATGCGATCGATGTTATGCCTGTGGGTGACGAAGTTGAGCACCATCGGATAGCCATGGGCCTTGACCGCCTTGGCCATGGCCAGCTTCTGGGCGAAGGCCTTCCTAGAGCCGGCCAGCAGGTTGTTCACCTGTTCGTCGCTGGCCTGGAAGCTGATCTGGATATGGTCCAGGCCGGCTTCCTTGAATTCGGCGATGCGCGCCTCGGTGAGGCCGATGCCGGAGGTGATGAGGTTGGTGTAGTAGCCCAGCCGGCGCGCCTCGCGGATCAGCTCGGCGAGGTCCTGGCGCACCAGGGGTTCGCCGCCGGAAAAGCCGATCTGGGCGGCGCCCATCTCTCGCGCCTCGGCCATCACCTTGAACCACTGTTCGGTAGTCAGCTCGCGACCCTGGGCGGCGAAGTCCAGGGGATTGGAGCAATAGGGGCACTGCAGCGGACAGCGATAGGTGACCTCGGCCAGCAGCCACAGCGGCAGGCCGACAGCCGGTTTGCCTACTTTTGGCGGTTGCGGCAACTGCATGGGCATGCCCGGCAAGCTGGTGCTAGCCGAGCAGGAGCCAGTGCTCTGCACGGGCGACCTCCATGAATTGTTCGACGTCGGCGCCCAGCTCGGGCACGCCGGGGAAGCGTTCGTCGAGGACGGCGATGATGGCGGCCACGTCACGCTGGCCGTCGATCAGCCCGCCGATGGCGGCGGCGCTGTCGTTGAGCTTGATCATGCCCTCGGGATAGAGCAGCACATGGGCGTCCTGCGCCGGCTCGAACTGGAAGCGATAGCCGGGGCGCCAGCGCGGCACCTGGGTGCGGTCGAAGCTCATAGGTCGATTCCTCGGTGCCAGCGGCGCTCGGCGGTGACGCTGTGATAGGGCGGGCGGTGCAGTTCGTAGGCCATGCTCATGGCGTCGAGCATGGTCCAGAGGATGTCCAGCTTGAACTGCAGGATCTCCAGCATGCGCTGCTGGGACTCCCAGGTGGTGTAGTGCTGCAGGGTGATCTGCAGACCGTGCTCGACGTCGCGCCGGGCCTGGCCCAGGCGGGTGCGGAAGTACTCGTAGCCGGCCGGATCGATCCAGGGATAGTGGGTCGGCCAGGCGTCCAGGCGCGACTGGTGGATCTGCGGCGCGAACAGTTCGGTCAGGGAGCTGCTGGCGGCTTCCTGCCAGGAGGCGCGACGGGCGAAGTTGACGTAGGCGTCCACCGCGAAGCGCACCCCGGGCAGCACCAGTTCCTGGGAGAGCACCTGCTCGCGGTCCAGGCCGGTGGCCTCGGCCAGGCGCAGCCAGGCCTCGATGCCGCCTTCGCTGCCGGGCTCGCCATCGTGGTCGAGGATGCGCTGCACCCATTCGCGACGGATCTCGCGATCCGGGCAGTTGGCCAGGATGGCGGCGTCCTTGAGCGGGATGTTGACCTGGTAGTAGAAGCGGTTGGCCACCCAGCCCTGGATCTGCTCGCGGCTGGCGCGGCCCTGGTACATGGCCACGTGATAGGGGTGGTGGATGTGGTAGAGGTCGCCCTTGGCGCGCAGGGCGGCTTCGAATTCGGCGGGCGTAAGGGCGTCGGGCATGGCGTTCACAACTCGATGGACATGCCGTCCCAGGCGACTTCCACGCCCTGGCGCGCGACGATGGCGCGTTCGGGGGAGTCTTCGTCCAGGATCGGATTGGTGTTGTTGATGTGGATCAGCACCTTGCGCTGGCGCTCGAAGCCGGCCAGCACCTCCAGCATGCCGCCGGGGCCGCTCTGCGGCAGGTGGCCCATCTCGGTGCCGGTGCGGGTGCCCACGCCGCGACGCTGCATCTCGTCATCGGTCCAGAGGGTGCCGTCCACCAGCAGGCAGTCGGCCTGGCCCATCAGCTCCAGCAGGGCGGCATCCGGCTGGCCCAGGCCCGGGGCATAGAACAGCTTGCCGCCGGTGCGTCGGTCGTGGACCAGCAGGCCCAGGTTGTCGCCCGGGTGCGGATCGTGGCGATGGGGCGAATAGGGCGGCGCGGCGCTGCGCAGCGGGAAGGGCGTGAATTCCAGATTCGGACAGGCCGGGATGGTGAAGCTGCCGCTCAGGGCGATGGGCTGCCAACTGAGCCCGCCGTTCCAGTGTTCGAGCATGTTGAACAGCGGAAAGCCGGTGGTGAGGTCCTGGTGGACCATCTCGGTGCACCAGACCTCATGGGGGCAGCCTTCGCGCAGGCTGAGCAGGCCGGTGGTGTGGTCGATCTGGCTGTCCAGCAGGACGATGGCGCGGATGCCGGTGTCACGCAGGGCCCGCGCCGGCTGCAGCGGGGCGAAGCCGGCCAGCTGGGCGCGGATGTCGGGCGAGGCGTTGCACAGGATCCAGTTCACCCCGTCGTCGGACAGGGCGATGGAAGACTGGGTACGGGCCTGGGCCCTGAGGGTGCCCTTGCGGAAGCCGTCGCAATTGACGCAATTGCAGTTCCACTGGGGAAAGCCACCGCCGGCGGCGGAGCCGAGAATCTGGATATGCATGGGAAAGGCTAAACCTGGAAAAAGTACGCCCCGGCGAACCGGGGCGTGGGGCGCATCAACGGTTGGCGAAGTACATGGTGACTTCGAAGCCGATGCGCAGGTCAGTGTAAGCAGGCTTGGTCCACATGGGAGGTCTCCTCTTTTGACTGCGAAAGCCGGAAGGATCCGGTCGTCAAGTCTAACAAATGTTACCTAGCTAAGGGTTTTTGCCGCGACGAATCGCTGGCGGTCCGGCGGACATAACTGTCTTACCGATCCTGCAACAGATTGACCGCCAAGGCCGGCCGACGCTCCCGGGAAAGTGTTGAAAGCTATGACATCCAGCCGGATGGCGCGTGGGCATTGGCCAGGGCGAAGCGCGGCGCGTCGCTGGCGGTGAGTTGTTGCCAGGCCTGCTGCAGAGCCTCGGCGTCCAGGGCGGCCAGGGCCTGCTGCAGGGGGGCGAGATCCAGCGCCCCGCTGCGCTGGAAGCCCCACCAGAGTCGCTCGGCCAGGGCGGCGCGCTGAGGGGTGGCGGGGCTGAAGTCGCGCCCCAGCTGACCGATGTCTTCTGCCAGCGTAGTGGCCTCGGCCTGCACCGCGTTGCGGCTGTCGGCCAGGCAGCCTTCGATTTCCGCGAGGATCTCCGCCGCCCGGGCCTGGGGCGACTGCACGCCGATCAGCAGGCCACCGTGATCGCCCAGCAGGCGATAGGCGGAAAACACCGCATAGCCCAGTTGTCGCTCGCTGCGCAGGCGCTGGAACAGCGGTCCTTGCAGGCGCGCTGCGAGCAGTCGCCAGGCCGCTTCGGTAGCGGGACGCGCATCGGGTTGCGGACAGAACAGCAGCAGCGCCTGCTGGGCGTCGGCGCTGGGTTCGTGGTGCCAGTGGCGACCGGTGCAGCCCGGGGGTTCGCCCAGCGGCGCTGCCCGAGGCTGAGGCGGCGGCGTGAGGGCGGCCAGGGACGCCTGCGCCGCCTCGGGCAGGCCACAGGCCAGGGCCTGCCAGCGCGGGTCTGCTTCATTGCTTGTCAGCCGCATGACCGCATTTAGTCGCTCGGGCAGGACCTTGAGCAACTGGCGGATCAGCATGGGCTCGATCGAGGCTGCGGGGAGCGGCTGGGAAAGGTCCAGCGCGTTCGTCAGGCGGCCGAGCGCCTGCTCCAGCACCGCCGGCAGCGCCATGGCCCAGCCCTGTAGCCGCAATTCCCAGGGCGTCCCGGGCGGACTCCAGCGCAGGCTGACGCCCGCCTCGGCGGCCAGCCGGGGCAGCGTGCCCAGCACCCGGACATCGGGCGCGACCGGTGCCGGTCCCGGCCATTGCCAGCGCAAAAACAGCAGGCCTTCGCGCTGCTGGGGGGCGAGGGCCTGGCTGATCGGCCAGGACTGCCTCATCGGGGCGCTCGGCGTGACGGGGTCGGCGAGCAAAGGATTGATCGGAGGCAGGGCAAAGGGGGCGGCGACGGGAGCTGTTATGCACGGGGAGTCGGCCAGGCCGGCGGCGAAGCCGCTGAGGCGCTCGGTGACCAGTTGCGCGAGCAGCCGGGGCCAGGCGGCCTGGGCGGCCGGGGAGAGCGCCGGTTGTGGCCAGGCGTTTCCTCGCCGATCCAGCCAGAGGCGCTCACCCAGGCGCCTTGCCAGCCCCAGGGCGGGTAGGGTGGCCCAGAGGCGCCGGACCCGTTCGGCGTGGCCCTGCTGCAGTGCGGCGAGGGGTGTCTGGCGCAGGGCGTCCAGCCAGGGGCACAGGATGCCGGTCAGGTGGCTCGGGCTGGCCTGGGGGCCGGGCGCGAGATCCAGTCGGAGCAGGCCCTGGCGGGCCTGTCGATAGGGCCAGGCGAGGCCCAGTCGTTCGGCCTGGCCGGCTTGGCGCAGGAGGGCCGGCAGGCCGCCGGAATGGTCGCCGAGCAGCAGGGTTTCCAGCAGCTCCGCCGCTTCCCAGCTGCCGGGTGGCAGGTCATCGAGGGCGAATTGTACGGCCAGCGTCGGGGGCGTTGTGGCGGTGGTCTGCCAGCGTTCGCCTGCAGCCGGAAGTGCTTGCGGCGCTACGGCGCTGGGCGCCGGGCCAGGGGGCAGCAGGGCGCCCTGTTCCCGGGCCAGGTCGACCAGTTCGGCCAGCGGTTGCGGCCCGGCCAGCACCAGCAGGGCGTTTTCCGCCCGGTAGTGCTGGCGCTGGAAGTCGCGCAGGGCCGCCTGGAAGGCCGGGCTCTGCAGCGGCAGGCTGTAACGGTTGCCTGCATGGAAGCCGGCGGCCGGATGGTCGGCGGGCAGTCCGGCGGCCAGCGCCAGGTCGCGGCGGGTATCGGCGCTGCGTGACCAGGCGATGAATTCGGCGTGCAGCACCTCGCGCTCGCGGCGCTGGGCGTCTGCTGCCAGCAGCGGCGCGGCGAGCATGTCCAGCAGCCGGGCGAGCCCGGCGGCCAGGTGCTCGGGGGCCAGGGCGAAAAAGAAGTCGGTGGTGGTCTCGCGGGTGCTGGCGTTGAGTTCACCGCCGAGGCGCTGCACCAGCGGCATCAGGCCGTCCGTCGCCGGATAACGGCGGCTGCCGAGAAAGAACAGGTGTTCGAGAAAGTGCGCCAGCCCCGGAAAGGCCCGCGGCGCCTGGTGACTGCCGGCGCCGATGCGCACCAGGGCGGCGGCCCGGGGGGGGGCGGGGGGGGCCCCCCCCCGGGGGGTGGGGCCCCCCCCCCCCCCGCGGGGGGCCCCACTTCTACGCGGGGGGCTCGAACGCGGGGGCGGCCCGCCTCTCCGGGGTCAA